>JAKFCJ010000224.1:0-2899 GCA_036676705.1 Bacteroidota bacterium | reverse complement strand
CCTCTGCTTGCTCATGGCCACCAGTTGGCGCAGGCTTCGTGTGGTTTTTTGTACCGACTTCTCTTCTATCCAATTACCCATCAATACCAGGGTAATGATGGTGGCCCCGGTTTCATAAAACAGGTATTGATGCACCTGGTGGGTACCAAAATAGAGGAGGGTCCCGGCCAGGCTATATAAAAAGGCCGCGCTCGAACCGATAAAGATGAGCACATCCATATTCGCAGACCCCCCTTTGATAGAGCCCCAGGCACTTTTTCCAAAATAACGCACCCCGATCACCATCACCGGCAAGCTCAAAACAAGCTGGAAAATGGGATCATGGAGAAAGGGCACCATGGGCAGGAACATATGCAGCAGAAGGGGGAGGGTAAACAACGCCGACAGGAACAGGAGCTTTTCCAGTTTGCTGTATTTGGCAGGAGGGGCCGCCTTTTGTTTTTCGCCGATCACCTGGTAGCCCAGTTCGGCTATGCCTTTGCTGATCTCATCTAATGTTTTGCCGGCCGCATTGCGAAAGCGAACTTCTTTGGTCGCGAAGTTTACGTTGATGTCTTCCCCGCCTTCTTTCTCCAGGAATTTTTCAACCGACCGCGCACAGTTGGTGCAGGTCATGCCTTCCACTTCCAATTCCGTTAAGTCTGTCATGATGCGAAATCTAAAGCAAATTTCGTGCTTTATAAATTATTTCTAAAAATGCGCTTTTACCCTTTGGAAAAACAATTTAGTAAAGCTTACCTTTGTGCTTCCTTTAAAAACGGTGGTCGTAGCTCAATTGGTTAGAGCATCAGATTGTGGTTCTGAAGGTCGTGGGTTCGACTCCCATCGATCACCCTGAATAGTCCGGTCAAAACGAACCGGACTTTTTTTTTATGCCAGAAGCAACACAAATACCCGCAAGACACAAGTATTCTCCGGCCTTTTGGAGGATGTGTTTCTGCAGTTTGTTGTTTTTTGCCAGCTTCAACATGATCATTCCCGAATTGCCCAACTACCTCCGCACCCTGGGAGGCGAAGAGTATGTGGGATTTATCATCTTCCTCTTTACCATTACCGCCTTACTGGCCCGTCCGTACAGCGGCAAATGGGCAGATTCGATCGGACGTGTTCCCGTCATGCTGATCGGAGCGGTGATCAGCGCAGTTTGCGGGTTTATGTACCTTTTCACTACCGGGATCTTCGTTTTTCTCCTGCTCCGTCTGGTCCACGGATTTTCAACAGGCTTTACCCCAACGGGCAGCACGGCCTATGTGGCCGATATCGTTCCCTCTCACAAAAGGGGAGAAGCCATGGGCATCGTCAGTTTGATGGGATCCCTGGGCATGGCTATAGGTCCTGCTTTTGGCAGTTGGATCGTGGTGGATTATGGCTATGATGCCCTGTTTATGGCTTCTTCCATAACCGGATTTGTCGCGGCAGCCTGGCTGTTCGGACTCCGTGAAACCCTGAAAGATAAAAAGCCCTTTGACCGTTCCATGTTAAGGGTGCGCTTTGCTGAATTTTACGAACCCAAAGTGCTGGCCCCGGCGCTGGTGCTCTTCCTTTCCGTCTTTGCCTTCGGAGCCATGGTTACGCTGATCCCCGACCGTTGTGAAGAATTGGGACTGCAAAACAAAGGGGTGTTTTTTACCGTGTTTACGATAGCTTCCATATTTGTACGGTTTTCAGCCGGGAAAATTTCCGATCGTATCGGGCGCGAAAAAGTGCTGGTAGTCAGCACCACCCTCATTGCGCTGGCCATGGTCTTGCTGGCCCTGGCCGACAGTGTTCCGGCTCTTTTGGTGGGTTCGGTATTTTTCGGACTCGGAAACGGGATCAACTCGCCCACGGTCATGGCCTGGTCGATCGACCTGAGCGTGGAGAAATTTACGGGAAGGGCCATGGCCACGGTGTACATGGGTATGGAACTGGGCATTGGCGGTGGCGCCCTGCTCGGGGGTACTTTTTATGCCATGGACCACGCTAACCTGATGCCCATTTTTATGGCCTGCGCCTTCCTATGCCTGGTAGCATTGGCCTTTTTGCTGGCCCGTATCAACAAAAAAGGGATCGCCTGAGTTGGACGACCCCCTTTTCGAGTTAAAAGGAGTGAAGATTATTAATTTTTATTGGTTATGCTATTCCAAACTGATCATGCCCATATGGGTGATCTGTCCCTGGCTCACGATTACCCCGTCTATGGTTTTCTGCCTGTATTCCAGATCCCCGTTCACCTGGGCCAGGTAGTCGATCCTCACCTGGTAAGCCCCGGGATTTAAGCCGTTAAGTTTAAAGGCCCCGTTTGAAGAGAAGGTCACGGAAGCTTCCATTTCTCCATTGTTCACGATCACCATACCCTGTGCACTTCCTTCAAGTTGCCCGTCAATACCGGTATCATAATTTTTGATATAGCGGATCACGGGTTTGATATAATAGTTGCCGGCATCTTCGATCACCGATCTCGCGGCATCAAAATCCAGCATCACTTCGGCATGTCCGCCTGCGGTCAACTGCTCATCAATTTCGATCTCGATCGTATTGCTTCCCTGCCAGGCCAGCACAAAGGTACCGGCCGACTGGGTGCCGAACATGCCCACTGAAGCCATGGTGGTCAGGTAGACCTCGTTTTTAAATTCGAGCCGTATTTTGGTATATACACCGGCATCCAGCGTAGTGGAGTGGGCGATCTTTTTGTTTTGTCCGTTATTCAGTTCAAGCACGTTAAAGGCTTCCCCGTTTGCGGCCAATTGTACCCAGCCATTGCCTTCGTGGTATACTTCGGCTTTAGAAACGGACAATAAAAGGGCATCATAATTTGCCGGGGCATCCGTCATTTTAATATCCATGGAACTTTTCGGTTCCTGGTTGTTTACTACCGGCTCTTTTTCACAAGCGCTGAATAGCAGAACTCCGCCTGCCA
>JAKFCJ010000223.1:0-8939 GCA_036676705.1 Bacteroidota bacterium | reverse complement strand
ATGATCCGGGTTCATTGTCCGGTATGATAAGTTCGCCGATCCCACAACGCGGACCGGAACTCAATAAACGAATGTCGTTGGCAATTTTCATCAGCGACACAGCCACCCGTTTAAAGGCGCCGGATAGTTCCACCATGGCGTCATGGGCCGCCAGCGCTTCAAATTTATTCGGGGCAGTTACAAAGGGCATTCCGGTGAATTCGGCAATCTTTTTGGCAACAAGCACATCGTAACCGGCCGGGGTATTGAGGCCGGTTCCAACAGCGGTACCGCCCAGGGCAAGTTCGCTGACCATTTCCAGGGCGTTTTTAATGGCCCTCATACCATTGTCCAACTGCTGAACATAGCCCGAAAATTCTTGTCCCAGGGTAAGTGGGGTGGCATCCATCAAATGGGTACGTCCGGTTTTGGTAATGCCGGCAAAGGCTTTGGCTTTGGCATCCAGGGTATCGCGTAACAGTTGGATGCCGGGAAGGGTCACCTGCACAGTTTGCATATAAGCCGCAATATGCATGGCGGTTGGAAAGGTATCGTTCGACGACTGCGACTTGTTCACATCGTCGTTCGGATGCAATACTTTTTTTTCATCATTCAGGGAACCGCCCGAATTGACATGAGCCCGGTACGCCACTACTTCATTCACGTTCATGTTGCTCTGGGTTCCCGAACCGGTTTGCCAGATAACCAGCGGAAATTCTCCATCCAGTTTCCCTTCAAGGATCTCTTCGCAGGCTTTGGAGATCAGGTCGCGTTTTTCGGCACTCAGCACTCCCAGATCAAAATTGGCATGGGCAGCAGCTTTTTTCAGGTAGGCAAAAGCGCGGATAATTTCCCTGGGCATCGACGCCTCAGGTCCGATCTTGAAGTTGTTACGGGAACGTTCTGTTTGTGCTCCCCAATAGCGGCTGGCAGGTACTTTAACCTCACCCATCGTGTCGTGTTCGATTCTGTATTCCATTTCCTTGTTATGAAGATATTACCGTGCCGCGAAGATAACCAAAAGGCAGGCTGCTACCCAATTTGAAATGAAGTCATGGTGAAAGAACCGCCTACTGCATCATCATTAAAAAATTCAAGTTTGTCTTTTTCTTCCCGCATGGCCAGGGCATAAAGCATGGGAAGATAATGTTCCGTGCTGGGCACTGCTTTTTGAACCGCTTCACCCAGTTTTGTATAGTCGGCCAATTCGTCGTAGGCATTGGCTTCGATCTTTTTCTTAAAAATATCATTTGCTTCCCAGGCCCAGTCGTGTCCGTGGGAGGCGTTAAAATCCGGACCATTCGTTTCGGCATAACGGAAACTGTGCACCATGTTTCCACTGCCAACTACCAGGACTCCTTTTTCACGCAGGGCTTTAATTTCCCTGGCCAATTCATAGTGTTCGATGGGTTTTTTTGTCGTGTCCAGGCTAAGCTGGATCATCGGAATATTTGCTTCCGGGAACATATTGATGGCCACACTCCAGGCACCGTGGTCGAAGCCCCACTGGTCGTTCAGGTCAACATGGTGGTCGAGCGCCAGCTTCCGGGTTTCTCCGGCCAGCCAGGGACTTCCTTTTGCCGGGTATTGAACTTCAAAAAGTTTTTTCGGGAACCCGCCAAAGTCATGGATAGTAGGAGGGAGTTCCTGTTTGGTGAGCAATGAACCTTTTGTTTCCCAATGTGCCGAAACCATAAGAATGGCTTTTGGTGTAGGGATAGCCTTGCCCCTGGCTTTCATTTCCCGGGTAAATCGGTTGTCTTCGATCGCATTCATCGGCGTTCCATGCCCGATAAAAAAGGCGGGCATTTTTTCCGTGGGTTCGAAGTCGCCGGTGATTTCTTTGAGTGCATTGAGCTTCATAGCAAGGGGAATTAAAGGACTTAAGGCCAGATAACGAAGGAATTTTTTCCTTTCCATGCGTATACCAAAATTTTAAATGTATATACAAGTATCGGGCCTTTTCTTCATTCTTTTTTCTTTTGGAACCCCAGGGAAAGCGAATTTACACAATAACGTAAGCCCTCTTCACCAGGTCCGTCATTAAAAACATGTCCGAGATGCCCTTCACAGCGTGCACATTGAATTTCAATACGGTCCATGCCATAGGAAGTATCGCGTACCTCTTTGATATGCCTTTTATCGATACCCTGGTAGAAACTGGGCCAACCACAGGAAGCATCGAATTTCGTTTCGGAACGGAATAATTCAAGTCCGCAGGCTTTGCAAACATACACACCACTATCCCAGAACTGGTCGTATTCACCGGTAAACGGCGCTTCGGTTGCCTTCCCGCGCAGAACAGCATATTCTTCCGGGCTCAATTCGGCTTTCCAGGCGGAGTCGGTTTTTATAAGTTTTCCAACCGGAGGAGCCATTTGTGCATTGGGTTGTACCTGTTCGCTGCAGGAGCCCAGCACGATAAGGAGGAGGTAGATAAGCTTTTTCAATTTTGAGTGGATTAAAGGTAAAAAAAGCCCGGTCTCCCGGGCTGTAAGCATAAAGTGAAGATCAGGGGATAAGGACCTTATCAATAACATGAATGACGCCATTTTTTTGGCGCACATCGTAAGTGCTGATATTGGCTACATTGCCGTTTTTGTCGGTAATGGTGATATTCCTTGGTCCATTCATCATAAAGGTAAGCTCTTCTCCTGCTACTGTTTTTAGCACTGCTTTGCCTTTGCCGGCTTTGATCTCTTTTTCCAGGGCGGCAAAATCATAATTTCCGGCAAGCACGTGATAGGTCAGGACCTTAACCAGTGCGTCTTTGTTTTCGGGTTTTAACAGATTGTCTACTGTCCCGGCAGGAAGATTCTCAAAGGCATCGTTAACTGGTGCAAAAACCGTGAACGGGCCTTCGGTTTGGAGGGTTTCAACCAGTCCGGCTGCCTGAACCGCCGCTACCAAAGTAGTGTGGTCTTTTGAATTTACTGCATTTTCAACGATGTTTTTGGCCGGATACATGATCTCACCACCAACGGTGGTGTTTTGGCCATCGGCTGTTGAAACCACAAACATAAAGGAGGCAAATAAGGCCAATGCGGCCATTTTTCTGAGGGTGTTTTTTCTAGTTTTCATTTTTATCTTGTTTGCTGATAGCTACGTTGCAAACGGCCAACAGTGATTTAAAGGAAGGCGAACGATCCTGTAAGTCGCAGAAATTCAACAGTATAATTTTATAGTTTATCCCTTAAACGAAGTTTCCGTTTTTGTCGGGACAACTTAATTGAGCCTGTTTCCGTTACCCTTTCAATGTATTTTTCCCTTAACTTCGAGCCCTCAAAAAAGAAAAGCAAACCTTGTCGGTAATCGTTGATCATATCTCAAAAATTTACGGCGAACAAAAGGCTGTAGACGCAATTAGTTTTCAGGTCAATAAAGGAGAGATCGTTGGCTTTCTTGGTCCGAACGGTGCCGGAAAGAGCACGACCATGAAGATCCTGACCTGCTTTATCCCGCAAACATCTGGTCAGGCCTCGGTTTGTGGGCACGATGTGATCAATGACTCGATGGAAGTGAGACGTAAGGTGGGTTATCTGCCTGAACAAAACCCACTTTATCTGGATATGTATGTTCGTGAATACCTCATGTTCATGGCTTCTTTGCGCCAACTCGGCGCACGTTCCGGATCACGTGTGGATAGCATGATCGAACGTACCGGACTCACTTTGGAGCGCAAGAAAAAAATAGGACAACTTTCAAAAGGATACAAACAAAGGGTCGGACTGGCCCAGGCCATGTTGCATGAGCCTGAGGTATTGATCCTGGATGAGCCCACTTCCGGACTGGATCCCAACCAGCTTGTCGAGATCCGTAGTTTGATCCGCCAGATCGGAAAAGACAAAACCGTTATCCTGAGTACCCATATCATGCAGGAGGTTGAGGCACTATGCAGCCGGGCCATCATCATCAATAAGGGAAAAATCGTGGCCGACGACAGCATTGCCATGCTTCAGGGCAAACTTGGAAAATCAAGCCGACTTACGGTTGAATTCCGGGATCCTGTGCATAGTGATCTGCTTAAAAAAATTGACGGAGTTAGCCAGGTGGATAGTTTGGGCGACAAAAAATTTGCCCTCCTGGGAAGTCCGGTCGACCGGATCAAGGAGCAGGTATTTGCCCTGGCCGTAAATCAACAAACCATCCTGTTATCCATGCAGGAAGAAGAACAAAAACTGGAATCCGTATTCCGTGAACTCACACAGAATGCCCCTGTCACCTCTAAAAAAGTTAAAAGCAAATAAGGATGTTCGTGATCTATATAAAAGAAATCAGGAGTTTCCTCAGTTCGCTGATCGCCTATATTGTTATTATCACCTTCCTGGTTGCGATCGGATTGTTCATGTGGGTTTTCCCTGATACCAATGTACTTGATCTTGGATATGCCAACCTGGATCCTTTATTTTTTATCGCTCCCTGGGTGTTTATGTTCTTAATTTCGGCCATTACCATGCGTTCTTTTGCCGATGAAAAACGGGCAGGAACCATCGAAACCCTGACCACCAGCCCGGTAAGTGACCTGAATATCATACTCGGCAAATATTTCGCGGGAGTGACCCTCGTTCTCTTTTCGCTGATACCAACGGTCGTTTATTATTTCAGTGTTCGCTACCTGGCAAATCCGGTGGGAAATATTGACTCGGGAGCGATCCTGGGCTCTTATATCGGCTTATTGATGGTAGGTTCCAGTTTCGTTGCCATTGGCATGTTCGCGAGCAGTTTAACGGATAACCAGATCTCGGCATTTATTATTTCATCCTTGCTTTGTTTTTTCTTCTATAGCGCCTTCGATTACCTGGGAGAACTGAACATCTTTGCCGACCTGGATTATGTGATCTCCTGGCTGGGTATGTATTTTCATTACCAGTCGATAAGCCGCGGGGTGCTCGACACCAGGGATGCCTTTTACTTTTTGAGCATCATCGTATTTTTCATTTTATTAACAAAAACGGTTTTTGGAAGCCGCAAGTGGTAGGGATATGAAAAAAAGGAATCTGCGCAGCCAATCACTCTTAGAACTCGGTTTAGCCCTGGCCCTGCTGGTGGTGTTTAATTACCTCTCGTCACGGGTTTTTCATCGTTTCGACTTTACCGAAGAGAATCGGTATACCCTTTCCGAAGCCTCCATCAAACTGGCGGAAAGTTTGGATGATGTTTTTTATGTGAAAATTTACCTCGATGGAGATGAGTTACCCCCCGCCTACAAAAACTTAAGGAATGCCTCCAAGGAGATGTTCGATGAGTTTCGGTATGCTTCCAAGGGTAAGATCGAATATGAAATTTATAATCCCCTCGACGGACTGGAAGGCGAAGAGTTGCGGAATGTGTTGGTCGAATTGCGGGAAACAGGCATACAGGCAACGGATCTTTACGAAAAAACCAACGATGGTTCCAAACAAAAACTGATCGTTCCGGGGGCCCATGTCTTTTACAAGGGCGCCCAATATCCTTTATACCTTATTGATCCGACTTTAACCGTAAATAATCCGGGTACACTGAACAAGGCGGTTGAAGGACTTGAATTTGCCATTGCCAATTCAATACGTCGCTGTGTGCAGACCAAAATGAAACGGGTGGCTTTTATGGATGGACATGGCGAACTGCCCGACCACGAATTGCTCGATGCGAAACGTTTGCTCGATGAATATTACCGGGTAGAGCGCATGAACCTCAACTTCGACGATGATACAGCATTCTTTGGTCAGGTAATTGACGATTTGAAAGACGTTCCTGAAGATTCATTGGGGTATGCGGTTGACCGGCTCATCAAAGAGAAGTTGAATAGCTATGATGCCATTATCTTCGCCAAACCACGCATAGCCTTTGCCGAACGCGAAAAATACTGGATCGATCAGTACATCATGCAGGGAGGAAAGGTGATGTGGATGATAGATCCCTTGCTGATCGAGACCGATTCCCTGGCCCGCTACGGAAAAGTGTTCACGGCCGATTATGACCTGAACCTTACCGATCTCTTGTTCAAATATGGAGTGCGTGTGAATTTCGACCTGGTACAGGATTACAATAGTTTGATTGTTCCCTTTGGCCGGGAAGGCGGAGGAGTGGAGCCCAAACCCTGGTTTTATTTTCCGGTACTGCCCTCCATGAACAACCATGCGATCAACCGGAATCTGGACCTGGTATGGCTGCAATATCCCGCCACCATTGATACAGTAGGTTCACCCGCCCTGAAAAAAACGGTGCTTTTGCAAACAACAGGATTGGCCCGCGTAAGCAACCACCCGGCTGAAGTGGACATGCAGATCGTGCGGAAGCCTCCTGCAGAGGATTATTTCCCGAACCGCGATAAGATCATGGCGGTATTGGTGGAAGGTCGTTTTGAATCGCACTATACCCTGGCCAACAGGAAGGAACTTGATCCGCAAAAAACCTTTAAAGACCACGTTGAAAATGGAAAAATGATCGTGGTAAGCGACGGTGACCTGATGTTTAACCTGGTTCGTCCTGACGGGCAATATTATCCGGCCGGTTTCGACAGGCTTTCAAAAAAGACCTTTGGCAACCGCCAGTTTTTTATGAATTGTATGGATTATCTGGTGGATGATTTCGGATTGATCGAAGTGCGGAACAAAGACATTCAATTGCGCATCCTGGATCAGGAAAAGATCAACCTGCCCAAAGAACAAAATAAATGGAAGACGCTGAACATGGCACTTCCGGTAGCCGTTATCCTTTTGTTTGGTGTGATTAACGGGGTGATACGAAAAAGAAAATATGAGCGATAAGAAAAAAAGGTCCGTTTGGTCGGTAACCCTTGCAGTACTGGCGGGTTTATTGGTGTTGGCAGTGATTTTTGTGCCCATTATCGACAAAAACTTTAAATCGACCTTAAAACCGGAGTTGAAAGAATTTGCCATCGAAGACCCCGATGAGGTAACCGAAATATTCCTTGCTTCCAAGGCCAATGAAAAATCATACGTGAAGCTCACCAAAGAGGCCAATGGGAAATGGATGGTGAATGGCGAGTATCCTGCCGAAGAGGAAAAGGTTAAGGTGCTGCTGTATGAATACCTGGCTAAACTAAAGGCCAAAAATCCGCTGCCTAAAACGGCAGTTGACAATGTCATCAAATCCATGGCCGCCAATGCCATTAAAGTGGAAGTATACAAAGGCACGCGCAAAGACAAGGTGTTTTATGTAGGGGGCAATGCCGCGGATGAGATGGGCACACATATGCTGCTCGAAAATTCATCCATGCCTTTTGTGGTACATATTCCCGGTTTTATGGGCTATCCGTCGGCGATCTTCAACCTGAACCCAAAGAAATGGAAAAGTGTTAACCTGTTTATGACCAGCATCGTTGAGCTGAGATCCGTTTCGCTGTTTTACCCGGCTGATGCAGGTGGCTCATTTACCATCACCAAAAATGAACGTAGTTTAGACCTTCAGCCATTTATCATTGAAGATTTAAAAGATCCCTCTCAGTTAAATGTGCCTTTGCTGAAACAGTATACCGCCACCTTTGAAAACCTCACCTACGAGAGCATTTACGAGGGACTTGCCGCCAAACTGGCCGACTCTGTGGTAAAAGCCACCCAACCCTATGCGGTTATCGAATTGCTTCGGGTAGACGGGAAGAAGCATGTCCTGAAAATTTACAAAAAGCCCGTTACAGCGGAATCACCACAGTATGATAATTACGGCAAACCTGTGGATTATGACCTGGACCGGTTTTATGGAGTTTTGAATGGAAATACGCAGGATATCCTGTCGGTACAGAGCTTTGTGTTTAAGAATATCCTGAAACGGTACGAGGAGTTTTATACGGGAGGTTGAGGTTAAGGTTGAGGTTGAGGTTGAGGGGTGTTTAGCCCTTGAACTCAGTGTCACATTCCTTGCATCGGTAGCGGCTTCGGATGTAGAAGGGATAAACGAACAGAAGGATGGAAGCCAGGGCTGTGAAAAATCCTTTAATACCCCTGAGCGATTTAAAGCCTGGGTACAGGTTACTGGAACCGCAGTTTGGACAGGTTATGACTTTGTCCGTTTCATTCGTATAGGGTGCAGCTTCCACACGGTTGATAATTTCCAATGCAGCTTCCAGGTCTGATTCCCTGATCTTGAGCTTTACTCCGCCTACTGTAATATTGTAAAGCGGATTTAACCCCACCATCAATTCATCAAAGATCTCACAGGGTATTCCCTCGTTTTCCAACACGGTTCGGAACAAATGTGCCTCTACAGGATTATCGAAGGTTTTGAGGGTGATCAGGTTCATCTATGTTTATGGATAATAAATGCCTGTCTAATTTACTACTATTTAGCTGAATGAGTTACTTCCAGAACCCAGAACCCAGAACCCAGAACCCAGAACCCAGAACCCAAAACCCTTTACCCGATGTTCCAGATCTTCCACGCTGCCTCGGCCTGCAAATGCAACATCTCCAGTCCGTTTTTGATGGTGGCGCCTTGTTTTTTCGCTTTTTGAAGGAATAAGGTTTCTTCCGGGTTATAGACCAGGTCATAAACCAGATGATCAGAGGTAATGGCGATGTAAGGAATATCCACGCAGGTTTTGGTATCGGGATACATGCCGAGTGGGGTGCAATTGATCAATAAGCCATGCTCGCGGATCATGGTGGCATCCACATCCTTGTACGGGGTATCCCCATTTCGGCTCACTACGGTATAGGCAATGCCCAGGTCTCTTAAAACGACCTGGACAGCTTTGGCAGCACCTCCATTGCCAAAGACCAGGGCCGTTTTATGATGAGGTTTTAGAAGCGGGAGGAGTGAATCCCTGAATCCGATATAATCCGTGTTCCAGCCTTTAAGCGATCCGTTGGGAAGGAATTCGATGGTGTTAACAGCCCCAATACGCCGGGCTTTTTCATCGAGTTCATTCAGGTAAGGCAGGATGCTTGATTTATAGGGGATCGTTACGTTCAGTCCGTATAATTTAGGCACCAGTTTAATGACTTCAGGAAAGGTGCTGA
>JAKFCJ010000222.1:0-10383 GCA_036676705.1 Bacteroidota bacterium | reverse complement strand
GTGGATGATTACTTATCTGCCTTAAAAGAATAAGCCCTTTGAGGATCTGCAGTTTGCTGCGTTTGATCCCCTGCTGGGAAACAACCTGAAGGATCTGATTGCGGAAAATACTTTTTGTTTCGTCATAGAGCTTTTCCTGCTCTTCTGTCATCTCACAATAATGGATCAATTCATATTTATCGGGCAGATCGCCGGCCACCTGCTTTTTGGTACGCCGGAGCACAAAAGGTGAGATCAATTGATGAAGGCGTTCCTTCGCCTTTTCATTGCCCTCCTTTTCGATCGGTATCGCAAAACGTTTTTGAAAATAGCTATAGGTACCCAGAAGACCCGGATTTATAAAATTCATTTGTGACCAGAGGTCCGATACTGTGTTTTCGATCGGCGTTCCGGTTAGAACCAGCCTGTGTTTTGCTTTGAGTTGCTTTACGGTTTTAGAGGTAAGCGCCGCGGGGTTTTTAATGGCCTGACTCTCATCCAGGATCACATAATGGAACGGCATTTTTTCTATCCAGTCGATATCCAGGCGCAATACCCCGTACGTACTGATAATCAGGTCGTAGTTCCAGAAGATCTCGGCCGATTTACTTCGCTGGGTGCCGGTATGCACATAAACCCGCAGATGAGGTACAAACTTGGCGGCTTCCTTTAACCAGTTATATACCAGGGAGGTTGGTGCCACAACAAGATTTACGGCCCGGATCTTCCGTGACCGTACAGCCACTCTTTCACCTTTTACCAGGGTTTGGTCGAAAAGGCTGATCTGCTGCAGTCCGCCTTCGCTTACCACTTCAAGTTCGGGAACAAAAACTTCCGTACTTTCAACAGAGGTATTTAATTCTACTTCATTCGCCAGAAGTGCAAGCGCCTGTATGGTTTTTCCAAGTCCCATGTCATCGGCCAGGCATCCTCCAAAATTATTGTTCTTTAAAAAATAGAACCAATGGAAGCCATCCAGCTGATAAGGCCTCAGTTCGCCATCAAAACGTTCGGTGGGCTGCGACGGGACCTGCATTTTCCAGTCTTCAATGGCTGCCAGTCGCGCATGCAGATCCTGGGAAACCTTGCTCAATTGCAGGTTTTCAAGAAGTTGATAATGATGCCGGTGCAGACGAAGTCCGTGTGGGTCGTGGCTGAGTTCGATCAGTTCATTGAACTGGGCAAACCATTCATCGGGGATGATGGCGATCTCGCCATTGGGTAGCGGAAATTCTCTTTTTCCTTCAAGAATATAGCGACGTAATCGACTGAAAGGCACCTCAAATTCACCAAAAAGCACCTTGGCCTGCACATCAAACCAGTCGCCGTCTTCCGTGGCTTTTAGTTCCACGCTGCGGTTGCCGATAAAGTATTTTTTTTCCTCATCCTGATGGATGATATATCCCTGTTCGGTTAAAACGGCCTGGTTTTGATTCAGCCAGTCCAGTCCGTGAAGTTCATCCTGCGTTTTAAATCCGGATCCCTGGAAAAGATGAAGTCCCAATTCCTCCAGGAACTCTTTTTGCTTTTCTTCCCAGGCTTTGTTCCTTCGAATGCGATGGAAGATATATTCATCCCCGTTCCGTTCAAGGAAAACAGACACCTTTTTACCGGAATGGTAGGGGAACATGTGTTCATCATAACGAAACCCAAGATTGAGGCGAATGCCATCGCCCCAGGCATTGTCGATCGTAAGTACCGGACTTGCCAGCAGGGTCTCCGAGCGAATCTCAAAACCTTTGGCGTACACGTCGAACTTCTCCACCAAAGGCACCACGAACTTCTGGAAATAGGTGAATTCGGTTGCTTTGGGGATATGGATATGTTTTTTGCTCAAAAAAGGCCGGAGCTTATTGCCGTCAATATTTTTTTCAAAGGTGTAAAGGATACCGTCATTCAGGAGCCAGGCTGGCTGGTTCACCAGAAGGATACCCATATGCCCTTTAAACTCCACGGTTTTATTCTCACATTTTAAAGTTGGAAAATAATTCGTGCCCAGTTCATCGCGACGGAAATGAAACAGGACCGTAGCGGGTTCGGGGGCCAATTTTACTGGAGTGGAAGCCGGGTTCCCGTCTTTACCCATGAGAAAAATAGGCTTCTCCGCCATCATCGGGATCGCTTCGTTTAGCGTTTTTTCAATGAAGGGGCGTATCAGTTTGGCCAGGTTGTCGGCATTAAAGAACTTCTTGAAATATTCAGCGGGACGAATGGTTCCCTTGCTATGGAAGCGTTGGACGATCTTTTCCTGGTCGAGGTTTTCAAGGAGGCGAACCAGTTTTTTATCTGTTTCGTCGAGCCCTTTTTCATAGTACGGAAAATTGGCAGAAAACAGTTTTTGATGAGATAGCGTGAGGTGTCCCAGGCTATTGATCTGAACGACGTGGGGTTCGATCAAATAACCAAAATGAGGGTGTTCCATAATGGAATACACCAAAACAAAAGGCATTGTGTTGACAACTTTCAAAGGCTATTTCTATCAGGAAAATAGCGCAAGTTAAGCCAAATACCCGCGGGAAGGAAAAGTAAAACGGATTATATTTATGAAAGCACTCCCCGAAACACAAATTTCGCCGGGCCGCAGAGCCAGATATCTGTGAAATGCCCTTCATCCTGTTTGTGGAAACGCACCTCCAGACTACCACCCGGTGTTTCAATTTTCCGCGAATAATTTTGTCCGGATGGAGAATGAATATGACTAACCAATGCTACGGCAGTAACTCCTGTTCCGCAGGAGTAGGTTTCGTCCTCCACTCCTCTTTCATAGGTCCGCACGTTTAAATGGGTACCGGCGTCCTGTACGAGGTTAACATTGGTACCGTCTTGTTTAAAGCGTGCATTATACCGAATCTGGCGGGCTTCGGAGATCAGATCACATCCGGGCAAAGGCTCTTTTTTAAAGCGTACATAGTGAGGAGAGCCGGTATCCAGATAAAAATCGCCATCGATCTCTTCGGTACCTTTTACATCCTGCATTTTTAGCTCCACGATCCCGTTAACGAGACGTGCCTCATGCGGACCATCCGTAGCAATAAAGCGGCATGACTGTTCAATGAGTCCCTGGTCGTGGGCAAACTGGGCGATACAACGTCCGCCATTCCCGCACATGCTGCTTTGATTGCCATCCGAATTAAAATAGACCATCCGGAAGTCATAGCCTTCGGCGTTTTCGAGAAAGATCAATCCATCAGCCCCAACGCCAAAACGCCGGTCGCACCAGTTTTCATACAGGGATCGGGCGTCGTGCGACAAGCTCCGTTCGCGGTTATCGATCAGGATAAAGTCATTTCCAGTGCCCTGGTATTTGTAAAATAAGATGTTCACTTTAATTCGTTAAGTATAGCCGGATTCGTTTCCCTGGTATAGGCGTTGTAGCGGTTATTGTCGATGAGTTTTACGTACATTTTTCCATAAACCAGGTAGACATCGTACACTTTCAGCTCTGCATCAATTACCCGGTACTTTAGCTCTACCTGGGAAAAAGAATCCAGTCCAAACAGAACAAGTTTCCTGCCATCAAAGCGATAGCCTTTATAATTGATCGGTGATTTCCAGAATTGCACGAGAATTTTTTCCGAAACATTTACCACTATGGTCTGATGGATACTTCCAGTACCGGTATCAATCACCATTCCGGTCTCTTGTTCAAATTCGACAGTCAGGGTGATCAGCGTATCCATGATGCGGCTATCTTCTTTTACGGGGTAGTCGTCTTCCCCTGAGCTTGCCATGCGGTTGGGATCTCCCATGACCGGGTAATCACGAAACTCTTTAGCCGTTCCGGGTTCTGCCAGATCCGGATCATATTTTCCATCTGAGGCCGTATCCGGCTCTCCTTCTTCCGTTGTTATTTGAGGCGCAGTAAACACGGGTTCTTCGGGCTCAACTTCCTCTGCCCCTTCCCTTATAACGGGTGTTTCCTGGGTTTTAGGAGCCTTTATTGGGTCATTCACCACTACATCGTTGTCTTTTACGCGGTTATCCAATACGAAATAAAGCAAGCCAAAGCCGATCAATACTGCGGCCGAGGCATAGGTGAAGGTCTTCGACCAGGGGCTTCCGATATACTTTACTTCCTTGTTTTTCTGCTGGATCATGTAGGCCCTGAGTTCCTGTTTCTCATGTTCCCGGATCCCTTCAACGAGGTACTGGTACATGTCGAATTCCTTTTTCAGCTCTTCGTCAGCATTCAGGCGACTTAAAAAGGAATCCAATTCTTTTTGGTCGAGTTCCCCACGCAGGTAACGGTCAAACAGCTCGTATTTTTTTAGCTCTTCCATAACCTAGCCGATAAAATCCGATTTCTGAAAATGTGTTTTGACCAGTTCTTCCAGCTTTTTAAAACACTGGTATTTTTTTGCCTTCGCCGTGTCGGCATTGGCAAAATTGAGTTGTACTGCGATTTCTTTCATGTCCTGTTCTTCAAAATAGAAAAGGTGAAGCAATCGTTTGCAGGTATCGCCCAGTTTATCCATATACCGGACTACGATCTGCAAGTCTCTGCTTTCAACATGAGGCATGGCCGAAACCGCTGCGTCTTCGTGATGATCTTCCATCAGCTCGGTACGTTTGGCTTTGTTGAGCGACTTTAACCAAAGATTTTTTGCGATCGCGAACAAAAATGTACTCATTTTCGCCGTTAGCTCAAAATCCGGTCGCGCCACTTTCTGCCAAACCGCGATCACCGCCTCCTGAAGGATATCCTCGACATCGTCGTTGCTTCCGCTATTTTTCAAAATATAGCTTTTTATGGAAGCGTAATTTCCATCATACAACTGCACCAAGGCTTCTTTATTGCCTTTGCGGATCTCCGTCACCAGGGTATCATCATTCCATTCCTTCCTGCCCCACATCACCTTTGACGATTAATGCTGCCTGATAGATTAAAGTAAACGGAAGACAGAAAATAAATTTGACGTGTCGGCATCCGGGGCTCAAAGTTAAATCTTCCCTGAAATTTTTGGTATATTTCTTGAATTCCTTACGGAAGTGTTCAGTTTTCAGTTTTCAGTCTTCAGTAAAGGACTGCAAAGACTGAAAACTGAAAACTGAAAACTAAAACGATTAAAAGTATGAACAGAATTTGGAGTATTGTTCTTGCCGCCACAGTAGGCGGATTGGTTGCGATCGGGGTATATCAGGTGGTTTTGCCCCAGAATGCCGGAAGTTTTGAAGACAAACAAAAAATAGCCTTCACCAATTATCCCGGCGAGGTTCCCTTGACAGGACTCGATTTTACGGTCCCGAGTGAAAAAGTGACACCCGGTGTGGTGCATATCATTTCAACCATCCAGGCTTCCACTGAGGAAGAATACGACAACCCCTTCGATTTTTTTAATATGCCGAATCCGGGTCCCCAACAAGGTTCCGGTTCCGGTGTCATCATTTCAGAAGACGGCTATATCGCCACGAACAATCACGTGATCGAAGGCGCTACGAGCATTCAGGTTACGCTCAACGACAAAAGAAGCTATGAGGCGCGCCTGATCGGAACGGATCCTCAGACGGACCTGGCTTTGCTAAAAATAGATGAGGACGAACTCCCTTTTGTACGTTTCGGAAATTCAGACGAGGTTAAGGTAGGCCAATGGGTATTGGCAGTGGGTAACCCTTTTAATCTTACATCGACCGTAACAGCGGGAATTGTGAGTGCCAAAGGAAGGAACATCAATTTGCTCCGTACCCAGAACAATCAACTGGCCATAGAAAATTTTATACAGACCGATGCGGCCGTAAATCCCGGAAACAGTGGCGGGGCACTCGTTGACCTCACCGGCAACCTGATCGGTATCAATACAGCCATTGCCACCCAAACCGGGTCATATTCGGGCTACTCCTTTGCAGTACCCGTGAATATTGTTAAAAAGGTAATGGACGACCTCTTAAAATACGGTGCCGTTCAGCGTGGCTTCCTTGGAATTTCCATACAGGATGTCGATTCCCGGCTGGCTGACGAAAAAGGCATTAAAAAGATCGAAGGTGTATATGTGGCAGGGGTCAGTGACGATGGTGCTGCCAAAAAGGCGGGGATCAAAGAGGGTGATGTGGTTCTGAAAATAAATGACAAGGCGGTCAATTCAAGTTCTGCTTTGCAGGAAGAGGTGAGCCGCTATTATCCCGGCGATGAAATCAGCATTACCGTAAAACGGAAAGGTGAAGAAAAGGTCTTTAAAGCAACCTTAAAAAATAAGGATGGAAAAACCGAGATCGTTAAAGCCGATCCTCCCAAATCCGATTTTGAAGCTGCCGGCGCCAAGTTCAGGAATACCACACGGGATGAACGTTTAAAACTTAAGATCACTCATGGTGTGGTAGTCGAATCGATCGGTTCAGGTGCCTTTAAAAATGCCAATGTAGAACCCGGATTTATCATTACCCATATCGATAAACGGGAAGTTCGTTCCGCCCAGGAAGTAAGTACCCTGCTCAGTGCGAAAAAAGGGGCTGTGCTTCTGGAAGGAGTAACTGCCAAAGGGGAAGAAGGCGTACACGCCCTCAATTTGAAATAGTTTTCAGTGTTCAGATTGTGCAGACTCCTGCTGAAAACTGAACACTGAAAACTGAAAACTTCTAAACCGGATGTATGATCCGAAAGAAATCAAGAGCCTTCGCCTTCTTATCAACCATACCATATTCAGCCAGTGAGGCCAGGATAGTGTGAAGTTCGTCCAGGTTCGTTTCACGGCCGGCGTTCCATTTCAGGGCGCTGAACCATTCCCGGGCATCCTCCGGTTTCATGCGGTATTTGCGGCAGAGGATGTCGATGATATCAGACCGTTTACGCAGGTTGCGGGTGATCTCGTTGATATGCTCCAATAAGGCATAGACCTCCTCCTCTTCGCTACGCAGAATTTCTTCGCGCACAGCAACGACAAAGCTGGGCCACGGGGTATAACAATCGCCCAAGTATTTGAACTCGCCGCTATCGACCAGGTGTTTGGTGGTGAAACGTTCCCAGAGGAAGATCAGGTCAGGTGTTTCAGCAAGCGCCATTCGGGCACCTTCCAGGTTTTCTACCAGAACAAAGTCCTTTTCGTCATCCAGGGCCCTTCCCCATTTTTTCGCCAATACATGGGCCATTAAATGGGACCCCGATTTATAGCGACTGATCGCAAATTTGGCCTGCCGGCAGTCGTCAAGCGTTTTAAACGTTGAAGCGGCGCCTACATGGACGGACCAGCGAAGGGATGAATCGACATGGAACTGGATGATGCGCGAAGGGTTGCCCTGCCGGATATCCTGGACCATGCCTTCCGTGAGTAATATGGCAATATCCAGTTTTTTATCGCGCAGGTCTTTAAGCATAGCCCCGGTACCTGCGGGATAACTTTTCCATTCAAAAACAGGAAAAAGCGGATTGCTGAATTGATTCTCCCAGGCCCAGTGCCAGGGCAGGTTAAAATGTTCCGGAACACCACCAACGTGTAGATTCATAGCTGATCGAGGCCACAAAGTTCGTGATCCTCCGAGAGAAAAACAGGATTTTAATCATGAATTTAAATGGAATGTGCATGTTTGTGGGGTGAAAACCCTCCTCACCTTAGGCGATATCGGCGACTTCTACCGGAAATTCCGGTTTAAGGGGAAAAAGGTCCTGGGCAGGTTAACCGCTTCAAAAAAGGAAAAAATTGCCGGTACCTGGGATCAAACCGAACTCACCCCTTCGAACTGGTGGAATATTCCCGCTGTCAGGGCCCGCTGGGAGGAAAAAATTACCGGAAACTCCGCTTACCCTTATTACCAATTCGTTCATGACCACTTTTTAACCGGGAAAACACATTTAAAGATGGCCTCCCCTGGCTGTGGAACCGGCTCACACGAGCGGCATTTTGCGCCTTTTCCTGAAATCGGATCGATCCTGGCTTTTGACATCAGTCCGAATAGCATAGCAACTGCAAAGAAGGAAGGCATTCCTAAGATCGACTACCAGGTAAAAGATTTTTATGTATGGATGGAAGAACCGGATACCTATGACCTCGTATTTTTTTATTCCTCCCTGCATCATTTTGGCGATCTGGATAAACTTATTCCGGCCCTGAAAAAGAAGCTGGAACTGGGAGGATTGCTGATCATCCATGAATATACCGGTCCGGCGAGGATGATGTGGACAAAGACCCAGCTCAAAGAAGCAAAGCGCCTGTTAAAAACGTTACCCCGCTCCTACCGGCGTTTTGCCCATGGTTCGGGCATTAAAAAGGCCTGTTACCGGCCGGGACTCTGGCGCACTTTGCTTACCGATCCTTCTGAATCCATCGAATCCGACCGCATCCTTCCCCTTATCCATACCCATTTTAATTGCCTGTATGAGCGGGGTTTCGGCGGGAATATCCTTCACCTGCTCTTCAAAGATATTGCCCATCATTTTTGCGATGGAACGGAAGAAACACAAGCCTTGCTGCAGGCGCTTTTTGAGGCTGAGGACCGCTTTCTGGAATACTATCCTTCCGATTTTCATTTTGGTATCTATACCCCTGTTTTCAAATAAGCCTAACATGGCTATCTTTGCGGCCTTATAAAAATAGGATATGTCAGGTTTTCAAGTCACTACACTCGGTCAGTATATCATTGAACGTCAATCAGAAATACCCGGGGTAAAAGGTGAGTTCTCCCGTTTATTGCGCGATATCGGAATCGCTGCCAAGATCATCAGCCGCGAGGTGAATAAGGCCGGACTGGCTGAAATCCTGGGAGAAACCGGCAATGAAAACGTGCAGGGAGAAGATGTAAAAAAACTCGATATCATCGCCAATACCCTGATGATCGACTGCCTGAGCCGTGGAGGCGAATGTTGCGCGGTGGCTTCGGAAGAAGATGAAGGCATTATCCCCATCTCCACCCCCCAGGCAAAAGACGCCAAATATGTGGTGATGATGGATCCTCTGGATGGATCCAGCAATATTGATGTAAACGTATCGATCGGGACCATATTTTCCGTTTTCGAACGTATCACCCCGGTGGGCACGCCCGCCACGGAAGAAGATTTTTACCAGCCCGGTAACCGCTGTCTGGCTGCGGGTTATATGATCTATGGCTCCTCAACCATGTTGGTTTATACCACCGGAAATGGCGTGAACGGATTTACCCTGGACCCATCTATCGGTGAATTTTGTTTGTCGCATCCGGATATCCGTATCCCGAAAACCGGGAAGATCTATTCGGTGAATGAAGGCAATAAAGCCGATTTTCCTGCCGGACTGAATACCTATATCGACTGGTGCCAGCAGATCGACATATCGACCAACCGTCCGTATTCCAGTCGCTACATTGGCTCCATGGTGGCCGATTTGCACCGTAACCTGCTCAAAGGAGGGATCTTTATCTATCCGATGACCACCAAAAAGCCCGATGGTAAGCTGCGTTTGCTTTATGAGTGCAATCCCATGGCTTATATCGTTGAACAGGCAGGTGGAAGGGCGACCAACGGGTATGGAAAACGTATCCTGGATATCGTTCCCACCAAGTTGCACCAAAGAACCCCTATCCTGATCGGGTCTGAAGAGATGGTGCTACAGTTGGAAGGATTATTGGCCAATGAACAGGCAGCCCGATGAAAGTATTTAAATTTGGTGGGGCTTCCGTAAAAGATGCGGGAGCGGTAAAAAATGTAGCCTCCGTACTCCGTCATTTTGAAGGAGACGCCATCCTGGTCGTGGTTTCGGCCATGGGCAAAACCACCAATGCCCTCGAACGCCTGGTGAAAGCCTATGTTGCCGGAGATCGCACCGCCCTGAGCGAGATCTATGCGGAAATAAAAAGTTTCCATGACAGCATTATCTCCGGTCTCCTTAAAGAGGCCGACAGTCATGCTTATGACGATATCGAAAACCTGTTTATCGAGCTGGAATGTTTACTCGAAACCCAGGCCGAAGGATCCTACGATTACAACTACGACCAGATCGTCAGCTTTGGAGAGATCTTTTCCAGCCGCATCCTGAGCACCTACCTGAAAGAGGCGGATATTGCCAACCGCTGGATCGATGCCCGTAATTTTATTCAAACCGACAGCCATTACCGCGAAGGCAAGGTAGATTGGGAACTTACCGCCAATCTCATCCATAAAAAACTTAAACCCATCGTTGCCAAACAAAAGGTGGTTACCCAGGGCTTTATCGGTCAAACTCCCGATAATCAAACCAGTACCCTCGGTCGCGAAGGCTCGGATTATTCCGCTGCCATTTTTGCATATGGATTGGATGCTGAAAGTGTGACCATTTGGAAGGACGTAGCCGGAGTCATGAATGCCGACTCGCCCACGGCCGTGACCCGGATGGAAATATTCACGGGCATGCTCGTTTATGACACATTCTCGGTCTATGTCCGTTCGCTGCTGTTCGCCTTCGCCGTCCTGCTCGTGATCTTCACCAAGCTCACCGGCATCCCTGACCGCGAGGACGGCCCCGACGT
>JAKFCJ010000221.1:0-18971 GCA_036676705.1 Bacteroidota bacterium | reverse complement strand
CATGGGAAGGCAACCTAAAAGCACTGGATCTATTTCACACCTTAGGAGCAAGAATATCGTTTGATGATAGTAATCTTCTTTGTAATGCTGCCTTCAACGGCAAGGTAGATTCGGTAAGATGGCTGTTGGATAAGGGTGAAGACGCTAATTTCGCTTTTACAGAAACAGGTGAAAATGCTCTGCATTATACAATTAGCAAACCAAGCGAAATGGACGATAGGGCTGAAATTGTAAAAATTCTAATAGCAGCAGGGACAGATGTTAACCAAAAAACATTAGCAGGTAAACCGACCCTCTGTTTTATGCGTGACGCCTATCTCAAAGGCGAATCGCCGTTACATCGGGCTGCAGCCTACGGAAATGTGACCATTGTTAAAATGTTATTGGATGCTGGTGCCGAACCTTCTATGAAAGATGCTAATGGTGATACACCTATTTCATGGGGTAGCTGGCACTTGAGAGATTCTGATGTTTTACGTTTGTTAATTTATGAAGGGGTACCTGGTATTCATTAAATTCCTCTTTTTCAGTTATCGATCAAGACATCGCAACTAAATCAAGGTTACACATTACTATGGGAAGAAAAAAAGAGTTGGCATCGGAAGACCGTGAAGAATTCCTCACGGAATTAAAAGACCGTTTTGAGGAAAACATGAACCGGCATAAAGGACTGGATTGGGCCAAAATACAGGCAAAACTGGAAGCGCATCCGGAAAAACTCTGGGCGCTCGACGATATGGAAACAACAGGTGGTGAACCGGATGTGATCGGACAGGATAAAAAGTCCGGAGAATTCCTTTTCTGCGATTGTTCGGCAGAAAGTCCGAAAGGTCGAAGAAGCATCTGTTACGACCGCGAAGCCCTGGATTCCAGGAAGGAACATAAACCGGCCACCAGTGCCATGGATATGGCTAAGGAAATGGGTATTGAAATTTTATCGGAAGAACAATACCGCGAATTACAAACCCTGGGTAGCTTCGATCTGAAAACATCCAGTTGGATAAAAACCCCTGGCGGCATACGGAAACTTGGCGGCGCCCTCTTTTGCGACCGGCGTTTTGACCATGTTTTCGTATACCACAATGGTGCGGAATCCTATTATGCCGCAAGGGGTTTTCGGGGTATATTACGGGTTTGAGCTGATCATACCGGGAGTGCCGGTTCCTTCGGTTAAATACCGGAATAAACTACCCCGGATATAATAATCCCAGCCCTGGCTGCAGCCTTCATAACATTCGAACTGCGGGATCAAACCCTGGTGGGTGAACTGAAGCTCAGACCCTTCGGCAGTTGGGAGGATCTCAAAAATAATACGGGTATTTGTCCATTCATCCTTCGTCTCAACAAAATTGAGTTTGCTTTCCGTTACGAGCCACACGATTTTTTTGTCCGGGATGAGTTCTGCGATTTTCTGTTTGGAATAGTGGATATCGCCAAATGTGACGCTGAATGCATCGTTGAGTTTCCCTGAATGCCCTTCCAGGTCGCCGGTCCACCATTGACTTACCTGATTGATACGTTCAAACACCTGCTCCGGACGGAGATCGATCTTTAGCACTACCCGGTAGTCCTGTCCTTGCTGTTGGCTTTCCCTTTTGTTTTTCAACCATTCGTTGTATCCGCCTTCTTTGGGGTTAGGTTCCCCTTTTCCTGTGCTGATCCGTTTGTACAAGCTGTTATGGATATAATTAGTCCAGGCTTCCTCACAGATCTCAAAACATTCATAATCAGTGGTTAATCCCTCATGGGTAAAACGAATTCGGGTTTTGTTCCCTTCGGAACCCAGTTCAAAGACGATGCGGGTGCCTACCCATTCAGATTTGTCGGAAATAAAGTTAAACATGTTCTCCAATACCCTCCAAACCACCTTTTTATTTGGGACGAATTCTTCTATCCTCATTGTGCATTGGTGCACGTCTTTGAACTGGTAATAAAATTCGGCATGTAGCCGGTCGGTTGGGCCTTCCATATCTTCCGACCACCAGCCCCGTGGATCGTTGATCGCCTTGAATGCTTCTTCCGGCGACTGGTCCACTAAAATTGTTGTTGTAAAATCTGATGTTTTCATATCGTTTATTATTGAGGTACAAGCTACAGGGTACAGGCGGCAGGCAAAAGGGATAGAAACCATATCCTGCTTGTAGCCTGAACCCTGTTACCTGTGCCATTAGCTAACTACAAACCTAAAAGGAAGACCCAAAGGTTACAGGGTGCTAAATAGACCATCTACCGGGTTGATTTGGACAAAATATTTTTCAATCTTTGTGTGTATGAAGCAGGTTATTATTGTTGTGCCGAAAGGGAAAACCAACCTGAGTAGCATTACAGGCACGTTTGAAATCCTCACCCGTGCAAACGATTATTGGCAAAGATCGGGGAATGAATCCCGGTTTGAGGTGAGGTTGGCGGGGTTCATGACGGAACTCCGGCTGGACGGAGGCTTCTTTTCCGTGTACCCTACTCCGATCAGGCAGATAAAACGGGCTGACCTGGTCATTATCCCCTCCCTCTCCCATGATTATGATGCCATTCTTCGTGACAATAAAGAGTTGATCGCCTGGATAGCTGAACAGTATAAAGCAGGAGCTGAGATCGCAAGCATCTGTACCGGGGCTTTTTTATTGGCTGCAACCGGAATTCTGGACGGGAAAAGCTGTTCCACCCATTGGAACGCCGCCCAGGGATTTAAACGCCTCTTCCCGGAAATTGAGCTTCATACCGACAAACTCCTGGTCGCCGAAAAAGGGATCTATACCAATGGTGGTGCTTATTCCTTCTTAAACCTGACCCTCTTTCTGGTAGAAAAATACTTCGACAGGCAAACGGCCATTTATTGTTCGAAAATTTTTCAGATCGATATGGAGCGTACATCTCAATCGCCCTTTTTTATTTTTCAGGCACAGAAAAGTCACGGCGACGAGGTGATAGTGAGGGCACAGACCTATATTGAAGAAAACCTGGCTGAAAAAATATCGTTTGAAGAACTTGCTTCCGATCTGGCGGTAAGTCGCCGCAATTTCGACCGGCGTTTTATCAAAGCTACGGGCAATACCCCGGTAGAATATTTACAAAGGGTTAAGGTGGAGGTTGCCAAAAGGGCGCTGGAAAATGGCAGAAAGACGATCTCTGAGGTCATGTATGAAGTGGGCTATTCTGACGACAAAGCCTTCAGGGAAGTCTTTAAAAAAGTAAGCGGACTGTCCCCATTGGATTATCGGGCCAAATTCAACCGCGACTTTAAAAAGGTGCCGGCCTAAGCCTCGAGCAATAAATGCAGGTCGCTCAATACCTGCAGTTCTGCCTTATTGTAGCGGTTAAAGGCATTCGCAACGGCCGCAGCCGTTTTTTGGACCTTGTGTTTTAGTTCCGATGACCATTGGGCTTTGGTGTCGTGATAAAAACCTTTGAAAATCTCATAGGCATCAACAGCATCGGTGCTTTGTTCGTCGTTCGTTTCGAAGGCCATCCAAATTTTGTGAGCAGCATCACTTCCGTATCGATCGAGCGTGTTTTCCATCGGCAGCCAAATGCCGTCAATTTCCTCTTTTAATTTCGCGATCTCTTCGGCACTCACTTCCTTATCGGCAGCCGCTACGGAGTAAAACAAACGGCCCAGGTTTTCGTATAGATGTGAATAGTTCATGGATACAAATCTCGGAATTCCCCGGATTTTGAAGTATGATATTTCTCATGTACGTGCAAAACTGGCTGGCGTACGATGGCTTGGTAAGATCAATCCACTTCCATAAAGCGCTCATCTCCGCACATCTTCACGATTCTGGGCAAAAAAGTGCCTAAAATATCGACCAGATCGCTTTGTGCAGCCATTACCTCATGGATATTTTTGTAAGCCATGGGAGCTTCATCAATTCCGGAACCGATCAGCGTGATGCCGGCATCAGTAAGGTGTTGGGCAACCAGGGCCGGGTCGAGGGTGTTTTTGGCAGCGGTGCGCGACATCGCCCTGCCGGCACCGTGTGAAGCCGAATTGATCGAAGCCGCCTCCCCTTTTCCACGAATGATAAAACCGGGAGCTGTCATGGAACCGGGGATGATCCCCAGCGTTCCTTTACCGGCAGGTGTTGCTCCTTTACGGTGAACGATATATTCCTTTCCATCTTCTCCCGGTTCTTTCCAGGCAAAATTGTGGTGGTTTTCAATGCGCGCAGCAGGATCTACTCCCAGATCTTTAGAAATTTTATCGTGGATCTGGTGGTGACACGCCGAAGCATAATCGCCTGCCAGGTTCATGGCCAGCCAATATTCTACCCCATAGTGACTATCCATATCCAACCAGGCCAAATGCCGCACTTCATAAGGAAGTTGACAGGATTCCATCGCTACTTTCGTATAAAATGCAGCCACACCCGCACCGAATCCGCGAGAACCGGAATGCGAAAGCAGGGTGAGGTATTTTCCGGGTTTTAAGCCGACCTCAGCCGATTCTTCTGCAATTTCCGTGATCCCGAACTCCACAAAATGGTTTCCACCACCTGAAGAACCGATCTGTTCCGCCGCCCTTTTGTGCAACTCCCGTGCAATGGGGATCTCTTTGAATAAGGGATTGGCCAGTACTTCATGATCCTGTGGTTTTTTAAAGGCTGCCCTCCCAAATTTTGTGCTGCGGTTCAGCATGGTTTCCAGGGTCACTTTGTTGGTTTCTACAAATTCAGCCGGGATCGGATAGATGCTCATGCACATCCTGCACCCGATATCCACCCCCACTCCATACGGAATAATGGCATTTTCGGTTGCCAATACCCCGCCAATGGGGAGTCCGTAACCCTGATGCGCATCCGGCATCAGGGCCCCGGCACGACTCACCGGCAAACGCATGGCCTGTTCCATCTGGTTGATAGCACCGGCCTCAATACCCTCCGCCCCATAAACCGTATAAGGCAAAACTTCCTCCCTTAAGGGAATAGTTGGATCAACAGGAAGGATTAACTCCCTGGCGATCAGCCCGTATAGAGCATGCTCGAGGTATTTTTCCGGCTCAAGGACAAGACTTTTAATGTCTTTCTCCAGGCTGCTCCTCTCCCATTCCGCCCCTTCAGCGTTCAGCACCTTTAAACATATCCCAAAGGCTTTTCCATCCTTCATGCCCCATTCTTTCAAATCTTTACTTGTGATACTCATAAATTCCAATAATTAAAATTCCAAATTCCAATAATAAAATGCAGTCACTTCGAGCCTGTCGAGAAGGGACTGGAACGAAAACTCCGGTCCTTACTCGCCCTCGACTCACCCTAACCCTTCGACACGGCGTGAAGATCCAGCAAAATATAAAAATCCGTTTGCCTGCTCAGGGTGACTGTGCCTGGTTTAGGCAGCTAACTAAAAATCTCAGTTAACTGCTTCATCACTTGTCCATTGCCACTGACCGTGATCGTTCCGATCTTATCCGCAATTTTTTCAATGTACTCCATCTCTTTTAACTTAAAAAGCGTTTGGTTTTCATCCATCAACTTCGCAGTATTTAAGAGACTTCGTGTTGAAGCGGTTTCTTCACGGCGCATGATCACATTGGCCTGGGCTTGTTTTTCGGCGATCAATACCCGGTTCAGAATATCCTTCATTTCACCAGGTAAAATAATATCGCGAACGCCAACGCTTTTTAACTCAATACCCATGGTTCCGGCAGTTTCGCGCAATTCGTTCAACACAAATTCAGAGATGGATTCTTTGTTTTCAAGAATTTCATCCAGGCTCCGTGTTCCGATATACTCACGCAAAGCCAATTGCAACGCGGTGTACAGTTGTTTTTCATAGTCCGCATTTTCCAATACGGCCTTTTTAACATCGCGCACCGAGTACGAGGCAAATAAAGTCAGCCTTAAGCTCGCCTTATCGCGGGTCAATACTTCCTGACCCGACACTTCCATCATACGCATGCGCATATCTACCAACTGCATGGTAACCACGCGGGTGTTGATCCAGAACATATATTCGCCCGCTTCGCAGAGTTTGTTGAATGTATGATCGATAAATAACAATCCACGTTGGTATTCTTCTACCCGAAAAACACGAATCAGGTTACGAACCGAAGGGTGTTCCAGTAGCGTACGTTCAATTTTCGGACTGATCCCAACTACCGAGCGGTCTTCGATTATAAAGCTATAGTCGACCAACAAATTCCAGAATGCATAGGTTCCGGCTGTATGGATCTGTGCCAGCCTGCCATATTCAAAACGAAATGCGATCTCATTGTCTTTTACCTCCAGGAGGTGCAGATAAGGAGTTACTACCTCGTTTTTCAGGGCAATAGCCAGTCCTTCAAGCGGCGTAAATGCCGTTTGCAAACTGGAGGTTTTCAGGGTCTCTGAAAAACCGATCCAATAAGTTCCGGTTTTTAATACCCGGACGATCTCACCTTTTTTGTACACCAGTCCGATAAAACCGATGCTAATGTTTACTTTTTTCATATCTATTCACGTTTACATGCGTTGTTAAAAAGCAGCGACTTTCGCTTCCGTTTGGATCAATGGAAGTGTATTTGAGCGGGTTTATCCGATCCTGCTTTTTTATTCTCTGTCGAATAAAAAATGAGAACCGTGTTAACCCGCGGTATCCATACCCTTCAAACCCATTCAAACGTGTTGTTTTGCACTATTCCGCAGAACAACAGAACCTGAGTCGCTGCTTTCGGTGGCCTAATTTTAAGGAAGTAAGCCAACTTCCGAGTGTACCAAAACCCGAGTTTGGTGTTCTACCATTGAACTACCCTCATACGGAGGGATGGGATTCGAACCCATACGACACAAGTTGCTCTAACCAGCTGAGCTACCTCTTAAAAGGAGGAGAGGAATTGAACCTCTGACATACTTGGGGTGGAAAACGTAATATCCAGTTGCAGCATACCTCTTCAGGCACTATGGGGAGTTTTGAATCCCTCATCCGGTCAATCTGTTTTTTACTTTTCCGTGCTTCCCGCTTTTGGCGGAAGATTTTTTGTGCCCGAAAGCACGAATATTTTCAAAGAGCGATGTGTCATTTTAATCCCTTCCAGCGGCCTCTCCACGAGATTGTGGAGAGGATTGCCAGAAATGATCCTGTGATTTCATGATTCAAACTAAAAGGGCTTCTGCGCAATCTTTTTGCGTAGTAAAAAAATAATCGCTTATTTGATAAAAAATAGTTCATGCCTGTAAACCGCAATGCGTTGATCCGCTATAAAACCATTGACAACTGCCTGCGTAACAGGTATAAAAAATGGACCATCGATGACCTGATCGATGCGTGTTCAGAGGCTTTGTATGAATATGAAGGAATTGACAAAGGAGTAAGCCGACGAACCATTCAGCTCGATATCCAGGTAATGCGGAGTGAAAAGCTTGGGTACAACGCCCCCATCATCGTAGAAGATAAAAAGTACTATACCTATGAAGACGCCGATTATTCGATCACGAACATCCCCCTCACCGATCAGGATTTAGGCAAACTCGGAGAAGTGATGGATATTTTGAAGCAGTTCAAAGGCTTTTCTCATTTCCAGGATCTGAACGGCATGATCCAAAAGCTGGAGGATAAGATCCATGTTAAAAAGACCAAAGGACGTCCCATTATTGACCTGGAGAAAAATGATAACCTGAAAGGCCTCCATTTTATCGACCCGATCTACCAGGCTATCCTGCAGAAAAAATGCCTGGAGATCAGCTACCAGTCGTTTAATGCCCGTTTTCCCAATCAATGGACCTTTCATCCGGTATTATTAAAGGAATACCGCAACAGGTGGTTCCTTTTGGGAAGGAGTTCAAGGGAGAACCCCTTGATGCTCCTGGCCCTTGACCGCATCATCACACTGGAAATCAGCGATCAATTAGCCCGTGAAGAGGATGAAGATCATATCCAAAATTACTTTAGCGGGGTGATCGGTGTAAGTGTGAGTCCGAATTTACCTACTGAAACCATCGAGCTTTTTCTTAACCACCGTGCCGCACCCTATGTGCTAACCAAACCCATCCATCATAGCCAGAGCATAATAGAAAAAACGCCTTATGGCATTATCATTCAGGTGCAGGTACAGTGCAATTTTGAGCTGGAAAGAGAAATTCTGGGATTTGGTGAATCGATCAAAGTGCTGTCGCCCGCCCATTTGCGAAGAAAGATCTATGAACGGCATAAAAATGCCCGGGAAGTTTATGATATGGACCTGAACCAAGGTGCATTGCGGGAATTACCTGCCAGGTTGGACAAAAACGGACATCAGCTCTTTAAACACCTGTATTCGAAACGAGAGACGAATAAGATCAAACAACTCATCCACCAATACGACAGCAAGCGTATCCGGGAAGATCAGGGAAAGCCCATTCGCTTTTTATTTGGAGAGATCCCTCAACTGGCCTCCTTGTGTTTTAATGAAAACCTGGATCGGGTTTTAAAGCAGTTCGGGGCAGGTTATTTTCTTACAAAAGCGACCCTTTTTGCTAAAACCGAAGAGCAAAACTGGCTGGTAAGCTGGCACCAGGATACCATTATCTATGTAAAAGAAAAACGCGAGACCCCGGGTTACACGAACTGGACCCGAAAACAGAACTATTTCGGGGTCCAACCCCCGGTACATGTTTTGCAAAAAGGCTTAAGCATTCGTATTCATTTAGACGACACTACAGCAGATAACGGTGCCTTGCGCGTTTTATCGGGCTCTCATTTGCAGCTTTTGGATGATGAGAAGATCGATGTGATTACAAAAAATTCAAATGCAACAACTTGTGAACTGGATGAGGGAGATATCCACCTTATCCGGCCTTTGCTCCTGCATGCCTCCGGAAAATCGACAGGCTCCAGGCCACGCCGGGTGATCCAACTGGAGTTTAATTGTTGTGAATTGGATAATGGGCTTGAGTGGGTGTCTTGCTTGACTGTTTGACTGTTTGATCGTAGGACCGTTAGAATTTTTATATAGAAACAATCCTACGATCCTACAATCCTACAATCCCACAAGGTTTCAGTTCTCATGTCCTCACTCTCCAATACAGAAACACGATCATCCCTCCCGCCAGAATGATCATCAGCCATTCCTCCGGCTCGGGAACGCCTTTGGCTCCGATGTTGAAGGCATTTCCGCTGTCTTTGCCGGTTTCAACTTCGCGTTGGTAGCGGTCCTCCCCTTCTGAAAGCTCATCCAGCCGGTCTTGTTGTTGCTTGTTAACCAGGCAGATCATGGAAGAATAGGGACTCACAAAGGAATAATCCATGGCCATTTTATGCAGGGAATCCATATCGCTGGTAGCAAGAACCGCTTTTTTGCTTTGCGCCATGGCCAGGCGGCTCGCTGCCACAGAATTTATGGGACTTTTGTTTACAGCCGATGGATCCCAGGAAAAGGTCCAGTAGGTATTCCCGTCACGTATCCCGATCACAGCCATGCTTAAGGGGATGCGGTCGTGCCAGTTCAGCCAGCTTTCCATATTCCGGTAGGTATCTCCTCCGGATTGGCGGATGGCGTCGCTGATGGCATCCTCATAAATCGGGGCCAATTCACCCAGATGCACGATATCGATCAAATTCGTTCCGGGATCAAATGTCCGGGAACTATCGGGCATTAATTCATAACTGCCTTTGTCGCTGATAAACACGAGGTGCGCCTCAGGGTGTTTGTCCTGCAATTCCTTTAAGGCTCTGTATGGATCCAGGGGGCCTAAAAAGTTCTTTTCGATCTTCTGATCCCAGGCTCTTTCCAACAATCCGTTTTGATCAGCAACGTACAAGGGTGTGGTACTTTTATACGGGAAACGTTCCAGAGCCTCAGTTAGCTTATCCCGATTGGCATTCATGCTGTAGGAACCATCATAGCAGAGGACATACTTATCGTGAATGTCACGTTTGGGCAAACTTTCCAAAGTCTTTTGTTCGGCTTTCCATCCATCAAAAAGCACTAACCTTTCCGGCTTTGAAGGAGAAAATTGCGGAGATTCCAGCGGGAACCAGTCCTGTTCCGTGCCATTTTCCATCAGCCCGTCGTTCCAATATACTTTACGCTTTTCGTTCAATACAGGAAATTGAAGCTGTCCGGAAGCATCGGTCTTGAGTAAGAGCTGCAAAGTGAGATGCATGGGATTTTCCAGAGCCGGGTTTTGCTCATCATCCCAGGGACGTCCGGGTATAGGAAACACCCGTAGGCGGAATTGATTTGGGCCTACCTGCTCCAGCAAAGCCGGATCCTGCCTTACTTCCCTGAGTTCCTGATAAACCGCCTGCGCAGCCCCACGCGGGGAAACCTGGGCGGGGTATTTTTTTGGTTGCGAATCTTCGTCGCCAAGCCACATGCCGGTTATGACACCGGATTCAGGCATACTGAAATAGTAGAAAATTTCCTCTTCGGAAACAGTCTTATTGATGTAACGTTCATGGAAATCGACCTGCACCCATCCCGGTTCGATCTCCTTATAGGCAATATCCCTATGGGTTACCAGCACCATCTTCTGGTCGATACTCAGAAGAGTGGCTTCGCCCGAACTGGGTCTAAAAGCGGAGCCCAGGGTATAAAGAATGGGTTTGCTTTGATCCCGCTCGATCGGAGCATCAAAAAGTTCCTGGTAGATCAGCGATGCCTTATCCACATCGTCCATTTCACCATGATACAAAACGGCATCGAAGAGGAAGTCATGGAAGGTGTCGCCAAATTTCCAGGCGGAGCCAAAGGCTTCTTCATACAACGGCGAAACCGGTCTTTTTCCTTTCCTGTCGATATACCTTTTATCATACAAATAGGCGTTTACCAGTCCGGCCTTTATGGATTTTTCCTTATCCAGGATCAGGTTGGGGTCTCTGCTTTCTTTGTATTCCGTATATGTCGCAAAAGCCAGTTCCTGATCCTGCCTTGCCGGAAGGATCACCCAGATAACCAGACAAAGGGTTGCCACAGCGACATGCCGTAATCCGCGTACTGTCCTGAGCCTGTGCCAAAGGGTACGTCCGTTTTCCACGATCCACATCCAGAAAAACGCGATGGGACTAATGAAAAACAGGGTGCCCGACATGGTCATAAAAAGCGCCAAAACAATGGCCATCAAACTTGCCTTGAAAAATTCCTCAAAATCCAAAAGATCGATATCGCCTAAATGCTTGATTATTAACCATAAAAGCGGAACGATATAAAGTAAAAGAAAAAGTATTACCTGAAGGCCGATCGCCAGAAAGAACACCCGGAAGAAGACCTCTGCCTGTTCTTTAAAACGATGTGGAAAGAGCAGGTACCAGGCATAAGCCAAAACTCCTGTCAATCCATACAGGAAGAACCAAAATGCATGTCCGCTAAGGTCATTTACAGCAACAAGACGAAAGATACCGAGTACCAGTAAAGGAACTTCTACGCCGTAAAACCAGCGCAGCATATGGCCATACTGTTTTTGAAACCGAAATATGCCCACCACAAAACAAACAAGCGGAATGGCCAGGATAGCCACAACCTGGAAAAGATAAACCGCAGGGGTATATCCGTCCATTACACTTCCGACCAGATCAGCGATGGGATGCATCCTGGTCTCAACGAGAATAACAGAGAGTATTCCCAGAATATTCCATCCATAAAAAATAAAGACGGCAATAACGGGGTGTTTTAAGAAGGCTTTTAGCTTATTCATTGTCGTTCAGGTTCTTTAAAAGGGTATGGACCAGGGTAATGTCCTTCCCGGGCAATTGTCCATTTTTATTCAAGATAGATACCAGGGTCCACTTTTGGTTCCCCCCTCTTACCTGGGTCCAAACTTTTTCCCCAAAATCTGAAGTACATAGGTCTCCCTGCTGAAACCAGTACCAGGCCCCGGCTTTTTCCTGTTCAAAACGGATCTCCCGAATGCTCAGGCCGGGAAAAAGGATACGGGTTGAAAATTCCTTCAGCTTTATCCCCGCGCTTTCATAACAGAGTTCCGGCTTGTGTTGGCTGTTCCAATCGCCGTCGAAGATTAAAATGACCTCCAGGCTGTCCCTGTGGAACTTCAGCGACTGTACAGCCTCGCGGGCAAAGACCTGTTGTTCGATACGGCTCAGGCTTTTTTGTTCCCATCCCTCCTGTTCGAGACGGCTGATCAGCTTAGTCAGGTCCTGATATTCTGCCTTGCGTGAGGCATAAACAGGAGTAAAGGTGATCCCAATCATTATGCAACAAGCCAGAAGTAAGGGACTTAAAGCCGACATACGACGCTTTGCAACTGCGGGATCGGGTTTTTCGCTTCTTCTTTTTCGCAGCCATATAAAGGCAAAATAACAGGCCGATAAAAGGAAAAACAGGGACACACTTTGGTGGATCAATGCGTCGAATTCGGGGCGGTCCCAAACGGTATGGATCATAATAAGCAGGAAGATGCGGAGGAAATTTCCGACCAGGATCCAGGCACTAAAGAGCAGTAAGGCAAATATCCAGGAAAGTTTGTTCCCTATTCCTTCCAGCCAGCTGAGGGTAAGGAAGATCAGCCAGCTCACCCAAAGTCCGCGCAGGCCACTGCAATCCATATCTATATATGAAGCCCGGTTCTCCATCACCAAAATGCCCTGGTAGCTTTCCATACCAGGAAATAATGGCAATAAAGTGGTATTGACCACACTCACCATGGCCATTCGGAGTGGATAACCGATAAAAACATCGATATGCCTTCCAAAGGGCAAGGTCATTAAAAGCAGCAGAAAGGGGAATATCCCCTGTCGCCAGGTTCGGTCGCCCAGCAGCGGGTTCAGCAGTCCGTATAAAAGGATTAAAGCCGAGCTAAAGCCAAAGATGCGGATGCTGGCCTGGGTACGTATAAAAAAGATACCGGCCAATCCAACCAGGCAAAAAACCATGGCCAGGGGATGCAGGCTTTGGGAGAGGATTTCCGTTTTCCGGTTTTTAAGTTTATGGATGGATAAGCCGACAACGAGCAAAGCAACCAGTCCGTGTAAAAGATCAAAGTGCAGGGGTAAAAAGCGGACAAACCAGAGCAGGTAAGGAGCTGAAATCACTGACCAAAGTGCCAGGGAGGCTGTCATAACGACATAAAAGAGGATGTTCTTCCGGGACATGGTCTACCAAAGAACGAAAAAAAACCCGATATCACTTGCGTGATACCGGGTTCCAATGAATTTATCTACTGATTAATTAGTCGATACGTTCTACATTCACCGCGTTCAAGCCCTTACGGCCTTGTTCAACGTCGAATTTTACTTTGTCGTTTTCACGAATTTCGTGAATAAGACCTGACTCATGCACAAAGATGTCCGGAGTTCCGTCGCTTGGAAGAATAAATCCGAAGCCTTTTGCATTGTTGAAGAATTTAACTGTTCCTTCTTTCATTTTTCTAATTGTTAATTGTTATTGATATTGATTGATTGTGTTAATCTTTAAGTTCCTCCGCAAATTGCGCACCACTTACGTCGATGTCGCCTTTTGGTTGAACATTTTCTTTGTCTTCGATCATTTCTTCGAAGGTAGCAGGGGTTTCGAATTTCTTCTCAATTTTCTTTTGAAGTTTCTCGTCCCGCTTTTTTTTCTTATCCAACTCCCTCTTCCGTTTCTGAAAACTATGTTGCGATTTTGCCATAAATTCTTTTCGTTCTTTTAGTTAACAAATGTGTACGCTTTACCAGATTTTCCGGCCCTTCCGGTCCGTCCGATCCGATGGATATAAGCATCCATACTACGGGGCGCCTGGTAATTGATTACATGGCTTACTTCCGTAATATCTAAGCCCCTTGCCGCGACATCCGTTGCTAAAAGGACTTTAATTTTCCCGGCTTTAAAGGAATTCAGCGCGTTCAGACGGTAGTTTTGTGACTTGTCGCCATGAATTTGCTCTACTTTAAAGTCGAGGCTTTTTAGTTTTTTATAGAGTCCGCTCACTCCTCTTTTCGTTTCGGAAAAGATAAGGACTTTTTCAAATTCGGGTTTATTCAGCATGGATATCAAAACATCCAGTTTGTTTTCGCCTTCGTTTACGCGGATAATTTCCTGATCGATGTTGTCACCGCTCGTTGAGCCATTGCTAACCCGGATCTCAACCTGGTCATGCAATAGTGAATTGATCATTTCGCGCTGGCTTTTTTCTTCCGTGGCAGAAAAGAGAATCGTATGCTCTCTTTTGCGCATGGAATGTACGATGCGTTGAATGTCTTTCGCAAAGCCCATGTCGAGCAAACGATCGAATTCATCCAATACCAGGGTATCAAAGCGGTCGAACTTCAGGGCGTGCTGGCGACCTAAGTCGAGCAAACGTCCGGGAGTACCGATCACGATATGAGCCGGGCGACGCAATTCGCTGAGGTCTTTATTCAGACTCACTCCGCCAATAAAGCTGACGCAGTAGAGGTCTAAACCTTTGGTGATGCTTTTAAATTCCATTTCTACCTGAACGGCTAGTTCGCGGGTAGGGACAACCACCAATACCTGGAAATCTGCTTTATGGCCGATAAGTCCGTCGATAATGGGAATCAAAAAAGCGCCTGTTTTTCCGGTTCCTGTCTGGGCAATGCCCATAAGGTCCTGACGATCGATCAGTGCTTCTATACTTTTGTCCTGAATTTCTGTGGGGTATTCGTATCCTTTTTTGATCAGGTTAGCGACCAGGTCTGGATGAACGGGCAGGTCGGCGATTCTACGGGAGGCCGTATAATGGGTCTCTTCCCTGCTTGCTGCTTTTTTGATAAACAAATTGGGATCTAACTCCGCGGGTTGTTTTTTCTTTTTTGATGATGCCGGTTTTCCGGAACGTGCCGGGCCTGAACCTGGTGAACGTCTGTTGTACTGTGAAGATTTAGTTTTTTGTTCTTCTCTTACTCTTTGCTGCATATATTGGTATTACCACCCGAGTGCGTTTCCCGTCTTTTCATTCCGGAAAGAAAAAGGACACCAAGGTATTTTCAGCTAAAATGAGGATGAGATAAGTGTTCGAGTTGAACCGGTACGAATCGCAACAGAATGATTTTACTGCTAAAAACTAGGGCAAAGGTACGGCGATTAATTGGAATTGCAAGGTTTAACTGAAAATCTGTCTATTTCTGGGTTTAGGGTATCGGGTTCAGGGTTCAGGCATATTGGATTTTGGAACTTGGAGCTTGGAACTTATAGCCGTTTGTTCGCGTACCTTCGACCCATGATACATCTCCTTTGAATTGGGAATTCCTGTTTGATCAACTGGCAGAACATGGTTTTGTGGTGATCGACGATTATTTAAGTCAGGAGGCTTACCTGGCCACCGACGCCCGATTCACCCTGCTTATAAACAAAAATGAGCTTGAAAAAGCGGGCGTTGGCGCACTAAAGGATAAGCAAATTAACACAGCGGTTCGCGGAGATTATATTTCCTGGCTCAATCAGGAAGACCCGGAGGAAGGTTTCTTTTTAGACGGCATGACCGCGCTTCGTGGCATCATTAACCACTATTGCCGGTTAAATTTAAGCGCCCAGGAGTTTCATTTCGCCACCTACCCGCCCCTGTCCTTTTATAGCCGTCATTTTGACCAGTTCAAAGAAAACACGAACCGGAAGATCTCCTTTGTTCTTTATATGAATGAGGCCTGGTTACCCGAACACGCCGGTGAACTTCGGGTTTACACCAAAGAAGGCAGCGAAGACCTGGCACCGATACGGAACAGGTTGGTGCTTTTCAGAAGCGATTTGCTTGAACATGAGGTGCTTATTACCCATGCTGAAAGGAAGAGCATCACCGGATGGTTCCTGCATAAAGACCCGGACCTGCTTTTTCTCGGCTGAATTTTGCAGCCGAGTTGCTGACGCAGGCTTAATTGGCGCTGAGGCGCGGAGTTTTTTAATTTTCCCGGCGTATTGCTGACGCCAGAGTATTGCATAAACAGACTTATTTTCCCCGCAAAAACAATCCTCCGCGTCCGTTACTGGTGCGTACGCCATCATCCGCAAGCCGTGGAATTTGGAACTTGGAGCTTGGAATTTATTAACGTTATTTAAAACTATTCTAAATAAGCACTATCTTTGCCTCCGCATGCACGAAGTCAAAGAACTTTTTATCCAGGAATGGCAACCCTTCGAACTTAGCGAGAAGCTCTGTGGCCGGCCTTTCGGCGACCTGGGCGATGCGAAAAAGTGCTGCAAAAAGTACAAACGCAAGGGCAAACGTTGCAAAAGTTGTCCCGACAGATAAACCTTCCCTTTCAATTTTCACGATTTTCCTTCAATTTGCACTTCTGCCCGATCCGGTTTATGCAATGCGGTTGACGATGTCAAATCCTGCTATGGATTGTCAGCGTGTAAGGTAATTAATGATCTCAAAGCATGGAACAAAGCATAAAACCACTTGGCGTCGTGCTTTGCGGTGGCGAAAGCCGGCGCATGGGTATCGATAAAAGCCTGATCAATTACCACGGTATAACCCAGCGCGAACATGTAAAAAAACTGTTGAAGCCCTTCTGCACTCCGGTTGTTTTGTCGGTTGGTAACAATGAGGGTGACGGCGAAGAAGCGTTTCCCGACCTGCCGGAATATGCCGGGAACGGACCCCTTTCCGGCCTGTTGTCCCTGCATCGCCACTTTCCTGGAAAATCCATTTTATTGATCGGGTGTGACTACCCGCTCATTCTCCAACGTCACCTCAGGGCCCTGATCCCGGAAGATCCGTCAGTTTATGACGCGGTTTGTTATGTAAGTGGGGCTTCTTTACGTCCGGAGCCTTTACTCGCCTGGTATGCTGCGTCGTTCTGCGGCCGGATCCGGGAGGAGTTTGAAAATAAAGGGAGCAACTCGTTGAGGCAATTTTTGGAGCGGGCACGTATCCATACCCTAAAAATGGACAAACCCATCCATCTCACCAGCGTTGACCATCCTGAAGATGTAAGCAGGGTGCGGCAAATTATCCAAAACGGTTTTGATACCTTTGTATGATGCAGTCGGCAAGCAAAGCTATTCCCATCCGTCGCTGGAAAAAAGGAGAACTACAGGAACTTGATGACAGGGTTTCTGTGGAGGAGCCACTGGAGATCCGGCTGGCTTTCTATACCCAAAGTACCAAAGAACGCCATCAGGTATCGGTTACCATGCGCACACCCGGGCACGACGAGGACCTGGCCATTGGGTTCCTGTTTACCGAAAACCTGATTCCTTCCTTTGAGCAGGTGGAATCCATACAGCGCCTCGATCCGGGATTCAGGAAATCACAGCGTGACAATATTATCCAGGTAAACTTAAAACCCGGTTACCAGCCGGATATCGCCTTGCTGAGCCGTCATTTTTATACCACCAGCAGTTGTGGCGTTTGTGGGAAAACAAGTATCGACCTGGTACAAAGTCTGGTTGAAACCCGCATTGCTCCTCCTCCCCTGCAGATAAACGCTTCAGTCATAGCGGGCCTTCCTGAAAAACTGGAAGAAGTTCAGAAAGAATTTGCCTCCACCGGCGCCATCCACGCTGCAGCTTTATTTGATCCTGGCGGTGAGTTTATTGCTTTAAGGGAAGATGTGGGAAGGCATAATGCACTTGATAAGCTGGTCGGGCATTGTTTACGCGAAAAGCTCCTGCCGTTGGATCAACATGTACTGCTTTTGAGCGGAAGGGCAAGTTTTGAACTCCTTCAAAAGGCATCCATGGCCGGCATCCAGGTGGTGGCAGCTGTTGGTGCCCCGTCTTCCCTGGCTGTTCAACTGGCGGAAGATGCAGGCATCACTTTGCTCGGCTTTGTAAAAAGGGAAAGAATCAATATCTATACCCATCCCCACCGAATTAATGAATAGTTCCCTAAATTTGACCAACCATGAAAATTCGAATAAAAGGCGACTCTGTGCGTATCCGGCTTAGTAAATCCGAGGTCGATTTTATCGGTAAGGAAGGCTATTTGAATGATATGACCCGTTTTCCTAACGGACAATTCGAATACGGACTTATCGTGCGCCATGATATCACCCAAATGCAGGCTGAGTTCAACGGCAAGGGCATCTTTCTCCTTATTCCTCAACATTGGGCAGATGAGTGGGTAGCTACCCAACGGATTGGATTTGATTCACGCGTGCCCCTTCCCGGAGGTGGTGAATTGTATTTGTTGATCGAAAAAGACTTTCAATGCCTGGATACTACCGATGAAGACCAGTCAGATATGTACCCCAACCCACTTGCCGAACAGCATCCTTGAGGAAAATAAACACTCCTAATCCCGAAAACCCGGAAACTTTTACGGGCATTAAACTCGGTGCGCCCAAGACCACCGCAGCGGGTATTCCTGCCGTATTCTCCAGCATCCGGCATGTTTTTGGTGAAATGAACGTTGCCCGGGGCGTAAAAGCCCTTTTTTCACTTAACCAAAAACATGGCTTTGACTGTCCGGGTTGCGCCTGGCCCGACCCCGACGATGAGCGTTCCGCCCTCGGGGAATACTGCGAAAACGGAGCCAAGGCCGTTGCTGAAGAGGCGACCAGCAAAAGCCTGAAACCCGATTTTTTCGCCAGGCATTCCGTTGCTGAACTGGCCGAACTGAGCGATTTCGATATTGGCAAAAAAGGCCGCATCGCCCAGCCTATGTACCTTCCTAAGGGGGATACGCATTATCGTCCCGTTAGCTGGGATACCGCCTTCCAGATTATCGCCGATCACCTGCAAGCCCTCCGCGACCCGAATGAGGCTGTTTTTTATACCTCGGGCCGGACCAGCAACGAAGCTGCCTTTTTGTATCAACTCTTCGTGCGGGAGTTTGGAACCAATAACCTCCCCGACTGTTCGAACATGTGCCATGAATCGAGTGGGGTTGCGCTGAATGAATCCCTGGGTATAGGGAAAGGTTCTGTAAAACTGGAAGATTTTTATGAGGCAGAGGTCATCCTGATCGTCGGACAAAACCCTGGCACGAATCACCCGCGTATGCTTACGGCCCTGCAAAAGGCCAAAGAAAACGGGGCCACCATCATTTCGGTAAATCCCTTACCGGAAACAGGACTCATCGGTTTTAGTAACCCGCAGACCATCAAAGGGGCCCTGGGTATTAAAGCGCGGCTCACTGATCTTTTCCTCCAGGTAAAGATCAATGGAGACATGGCCCTGT
>JAKFCJ010000220.1:0-19356 GCA_036676705.1 Bacteroidota bacterium | reverse complement strand
TCCATACAAAAAGGAATAAAAAAAAGGAAAAGCGTGTTATGATTCCGAAGCGACTCAATTAGTGTAGCAGCAGTTTCTTGCAAATATGGGTATTTACCCCCGTTAATTGAACAAGATACATGCCTTTCTTTAGCCCGGGAAGGCTAATATGTTGCCGATTTTCTCCCGGTAGTGCTGGAATACTTTGGCGACTTATTTCAACTCCCTGCAGGTCGCTGATCACAATTTCCATATTTTCGGCATTCACCTGGTTCCAGCTTAGTTCGAAATCAGAACCGGTCGGGTTGGGGTAAAGTTTCACATCCCCGATAATAGAAGGAACATCTCCAGCAGCAGTGGCATCCATACGCAAAACGAATAACCCGTTTGTCATATCGAAAGCCAACAGATTGCCGGAGGGTAAAAAAGGATAAATACCCCAACACCCTTCATAACCGCCATAATTGGTGCCGTTTTGCGGGTAGGTATCGTACCAGGCGATGACCTCCGGATTGGCCGGGTCGTTCATGTTGAACACATAAACCCCGTCATGGTAATAACTCATATAAAGCCGCCTTCCGATAAAATAAGGGTTATGGGCAATGGCGCCCGCATGCGAGCGAAACACAGATTTCAATTCAAAATCGTTGAAATTGCTCATGTCATAGGCCTTGATCCCTAAACCGGAGTTTTCATCTGTAAATACGAAGATCTTGCTGTCATCACTCAGGTAACCGGAATGATTGTATCCTTTTTCCGGATACTCCTGGATCGTTCCCAACAGCTGTCCGTTGGCAGCATCTTTCATATCATAAATGAAAACCCCTGCATTTTCGCCAGAACAATAAAGGGTATCGTTTTTAATAAAGGCATCATGGCATTTGACAAAGGCCGGAACCCCGTCGAAAATAGGAGGCTCGAGGGTACCCAAAAATGCCGGATTTTCGGGATCGGCTAAGGAGAACACATCCACCGCGTGAACCTGGTTCGACCGGGTTACCACCGAGTTGCAATAGAGCCTGTCGCCATCAATGTACACCGTATGGGAGCGCATCACCAGGGAGTCGTTGTCGTAAACCAGATGCACCGAATCGGGCAGGTAACTCATGTCAAAGATCTGAAGGGAAGCCAGGCCGTGATCCGCCACGGCATAACAGTAATTTTTATAGGTTTTGTATTCCCGCCAAACAGAACGCGTGGTTTTTCCCGGGTGAGCATCACATACCACCGGTTTCGCCGGGTTGCTGATGTCAATAAAATAGGTCGAATCGATACTTCCCAGGATGGCATACTCCTTTCCGGTGGCGGAATCTGCCCAGCCCCACCCGTTGCTGAACTGCTGGGAACCAAGAGCGGGAAGCAAATCATTATCCCAGCGGCCCATTTGGATCATATTATAGCCGGTAAATTGGGCACTGGCTGCAACTCCGCTGAATAAAAGGACGAGAAGGAAGAATTTTTTCATGGATACCTGGATGACAGCAAAGGTAAGTCCTTGGCTGCTTGTTTTATAAGCACGAACGGAGCAGGGACTCAAATTCCTTCTCTTCATCCAAAAAGCGAACGTGAATTGGGAAATAAAATAAGGGAAGGTCCTTTAGAAGGGTATGAAATTCCATGAGGCGCATCCAATCCTTTTCTGTGGTGATGACCATGGGCTTACCGGCAGAATTCCACTTTTTTATTACGAGTTCGATATCCCTTTTTGTATAGCGATGATGATCGGGATAACAGAGTTCACCCACATTTTCTTTAAAAAGTTCCAAATAGGGATCGGCCCATTTGCTCCCGTTAGCGATAGCAGAAAACACAAAAAGAGCCTGTTCTTTCCAACGTTCTTCCGGGAATTTGGATGGATGGTCGGGATTGACAAACACGGGAGGCCCTGCTTCATAGCCGGTGAAAAACACGGGAGCCTGGCTATAGTGCTTTACGCGGGACCGAAGTGCCATCTTTTCTGCTTCGTTCACATTTGCAGGACATTTGCTGATAAGAATAATATCCGCCCGTTTGGCTTCCGATTTCGCCTCGCGCAGGTTGCCGGCGGGAAGCAGAAAATCATCCATAAACAGATCTGACCAGGCCGTTATCAAAACCCGCACCTTTCCGTCCAGATACCTGTGCTGGTATGCATCATCAAAAAGGATCAGGTTTGTTGCCGGAAATTCTCCGAGTAGTTCCGGTACCGCCAGGACCCGGTCTTCACAAACGGCAATGGGGATATTCGGGAATTTTTTCTTTATCTGCAGGGGTTCATCGCCAAATTGATCCGCCGTACCTGACACGTTTGCCCATTCAAAACCTTTACTTTTCCTTCCGTAACCCCGGCTTATAACGGCACAGGAGCGGTCGTCAAGCAAACGAAGCATATATTCGGTATGGGGTGTCTTGCCGCTTCCACCTGCATTGAGGTTGCCAATGACCAGGGTGGGAATGTCAAAACGGGTTGAGCGCAGAATACCCGTATCGAAGAGACGATTTCGGATCCATACCGCCAGCGCGTAAAGGGGCATTAAGGGAAGTAACCAGGGTCTGCGCATGAGCCTTCAAAGATGCTAAAATTCCGCATTGAGAAAAGGATTGAGTATGTTTGAGCGATGAAAAAGACGAGCAATTGGCTACTGCTGCTTATTTTCGGACAGCTTATTTTGTTTTCCTGTTCGCCGCAAAAGGGGGATGGCGAATTTTACGGGCAGATCACGTATAAGGTGACAGTAGGTGGTCCGGCAGATCCGGCGATCGTCCAGGCCCTTCAGGAAATGTATGGCGACTCGTTCGAAGTTAGTTTTACCGACAAGGGTTACCGCATGATCGTTTTTAAAGATACCCTTGTTCGCGAATGGTATGAAAATGAAACAGGTACTGTTTATTCCATGTTGGATGGGACAGACTCCCTGTATTACCAGGTATCGAAAGAGGATAATAAACTTTTGTCGAGCGAACACCGCAAAGAAATCCATAACCATTTGGGCAGGACCTGTAAAACCTACTTTTTTCAGGATGAACAATTTCATTGTGAAATGTGGTACGACAGCAGCATGTACATTTCACCCAAACGTTTTAGCCGCTTTTATCAGGGACATTATAACAAATATTATGCGGACTGTCAGGCACCCTATCTGGTTCAATCGCTGGTAATGGCCCCTATTAATATACGCATTGAAGCCGTTCGGATCGAAACAGTTGCGGTTCCCGACCCGGAATGGTCAGAACGTCCTGACCTTCCGCTTGCGGCTTTTGGGGAGTAGCTTTTCCGCTTTTTTCATTTACTTTGTGGCTGCTAAATGGGTATCATCAGAAATATCGTTAAACAAGGACTGGATCTCGGTTCTCGCTTTCGTGTTAAACAACCACAGGTTTTTGATACACAGGCTGCTGTGCTCCGAAAGTTGATCGAAAGAGCGCAGGATACGGAGTTCGGACGTGCCCACGGATTTCGTGAGCTTTATTTCAGCCAGAATATTGTTGAGGATTTTCAGAAAAAAGTTCCATTAGGCGATTATTCGACCATGTTTCCCTGGTGGCAGAAAGCGTATGAAGGAGAGGCCGATGTATGCTGGCCGGGAACAACGACCCATTTTGCATTGAGTTCGGGAACTACAGAAGGATCAAGCAAATACATTCCGGTTACCAAAGACATGCTCAAACAGATCAGGCGTACCGGCACAAAACAGTTACTCGCTATTGCCCGTACGGACCTGCCAAAAGAGTTTATGACCAAACATTCGCTGATGGTAAGTGGCTCCACTGATCTGCAGTTTAACGGCATTTCCTATTCAGGCGATCTGAGCGGCATTACAACAGGGAACCTGCCTTTTTGGTTCCGCCCTTTTTCCAAACCCGACAGACGTACCCGCAAACACCGCGACTGGGAAATGAAGATCGAGGAGATGGTGAATGATGCCAAAAAGTGGGACGTAGGCATGGTGGGCGGCGTACCTGCCTGGATCCAAATTCTTTTTGAAAAAATTATTGAGCGCTATAACCTGAACACCATCCATGATATCTGGCCGAATTTTAAGGTGTATGTGCATGGAGGAGTAGCCTTCGCGCCTTATAAAAAAGCCTTTGAACGGCTCCTGGGAGAGGAGATCTTTTATTATGATACCTACCTTGCTTCTGAAGGATTTATGGCTTTCGCCAATCGCCCGAACGAAGAGGGTATGGCCTTGCAGATCAATTCCGGGATATTTTTTGAATTTGTTCCCTTTGACCGGGAAAATTTTAGCGAAGACGGAGATCTTCTGCCCGATGCAAAAGCATTGAGCATCCTTCAGGTACAACCGGATGTGGAATATGCCCTTGCGATCAGTACCGTTTCAGGGGCCTGGCGTTACCTGATCGGAGACACATTGAAATTTACATCCAGCCAGAATCTGGAGATCGTTATCACAGGAAGAATAAAACATTTTTTAAGCCTGTGCGGGGAACATTTGTCGGTCGACAACATGACCAAAGCTGTAAACATGCTCGCTGAAGATTATGGTGTTTCGATGCTGGAGTTTACGGTGATGGGCGAACCCCATAACGGCTTGTTTGCCCACCATTGGTATATCGGGTGCGATCATGAGATCGATACCTGCGATGTGAAGGAAAAACTCGATGCGTATCTTAAAGAGATCAACGATGATTATGCCGTTGAAAGGAATCATGCCCTGCAGGGACTTATTGTCGAAGTTATCCCGAACCAGGTTTTTATCGACTTCCTCAAGCTAAAAGGAAAAATTGGTGCCCAGAGTAAATTTCCCAGGGTGTTGAAAGGAGACCTGATGAATGAATGGAAGGAATACGTGAGCCAGGTTACGCTTCGTTCTGTAGCCCTATAATTCGCCTTCGTATTTCAGTACCTGGTCAGCCAGCCGGTAAACCAGCATCATACGCCAGTACAGGATCTCAAAATTGATCTTTTCAATATCGTCGGTCGATTTGTGGTAATCGGCATGAAGGCCGGAAAAGAAAAAAGCTACCGGAATCCCGTGTTTGGCGAAATTGAAATGGTCTGAACGTTCGTAAAGTCGTTGTGGATCTTTCGGGTCATTGTAGGTATAATCGAGAGCCAGAGGATTGATAGTATTGGCAACCTGCAGCAGACTATCAAGGGTAGCCGAAATCCGGTTGGAACCGATCACATAAATGTAGTTGCTATCCGCCTGATGCGTACTGTCGGCCCGGCCAATCATATCGATATTCAGATCACAGATGATCTTTTCCAATGGAACAACCGGGTTTTCCGCGAAATATTTGGAGCCTAAAAGCCCCTTTTCTTCTCCGCTAAAAAAGATAAACAGGATGTTTTTGTTTCGCACCGGTGCATATGTTCTCAAAATCCGAATGAGTTCAAGCAGGCTCGCTGTCCCCGTTCCATTGTCGTCTGCCCCATTGTAAATGGTATCCCGAATGATTCCGAGATGGTCGTAGTGCGCAGAGATAACAATGTATTCATCGCTTGGTGTAGTAGCGGGCAAAACCCCCATCACGTTATCCGAATGGGGCATGTATTTTTTCTGGTCACCGAAACGTTTGGCAAAAGGCCAGGTTTGGTACCAGCTTAATGCTCCGAAACTGTCCTTAGCCACCTGCAACAAACGATATTTCTGCATTTCACCGGCCAGATAAGCAGCAGCCTTTTTTTGTCCTTCGGTAGCGGTGCAACGACCTTCAAAACTATCGGCAGCTAAAATTTCCAGGTGTCCTTTAAGTTTCTTAACGGTGCTAATTATTTCCTTTTCCTCTGTGAGGGTGGGGTCATCCGTTTGTGCTCCGCTATTTATACAGTAAAGGAGGCTCATGAGAATAAAAAACTTGTTCATACCTGACTTATCTTATCCACCCTGCGCTCATGCCGACCACCTTCAAAGCTGGCGTTGAGGTAGGCGTCAGTGATGGAAAAGGCTTCTTCTTCACTTAAGTAACGGGCGGGTAAACACAGCACATTCGCATTATTATGCTGGCGGGCCAAGGCAGCCACCTCTTCGTTCCAGGCCAAAGCAGCGCGAACCCCGCGGTGATGATTGGCGGCCATACATACCCCGTTACCGCTCCCGCAAATGAGGATGCCCAATTCATTCTTTTTGTTCTCAACAGAACTTGCAAGAGGATGAGCATAATCCGGGTAATCAGTGGAATCCAGCGAATGGGTGCCGAAGTCCTGGATCTCATGACCCAGGGAAGTAAGATGGGCCTTTAACTTTTCTTTAAGTTCAAAACCTGCGTGATCGGAAGCAATACCTAGTTTCATGATGTTTTTAATTCTGCCTCGCGTTTCTTTTCAACGCGGCGGGCGATCCAAATTCCTATTTCATATAAACCATACAAAGGTATGGTCATTAATACCTGTGAGGCAACATCGGGAGGTGTTACCACCGCGGCAATTACCAGGATGATTATGAGGGCCCAACTCCTGTATTTTTTCATCAGGCCTGAACTGATGATCCCCATCCTGGCCAGGAAATAAATGGCAAGGGGAAGCTCAAAAAGCAGTCCTGAACCAAAGGTAAGGCTGGTAACAAACGACAGGTACGAATCGATGCTGATGTAATTTTCCACCTCTTTGCTTACCTGGTACGCCCCCATAAAATTAACGGAAATTGGCGTCAATAAATAATAACCAAAAAGGATACCGATCAAAAAAAGCAGGCTTCCATAAAAAACAACGCCCCGCGTATTCGATTTTTCTTTTTGGTGCAGGGCAGGTTTTATAAAGCGCCATATTTCCCAGAGGATATAGGGAAAGGCCAGGACCAGGCCTGCTATCAGGGATATAAAAATGTGGGCGGTGAACTGACCCGACATGGTGATATTGGTGATCTTAAACCCGAAGTCGGTAATACAGAGCCGGTCGTCACTGTAAATCCAGTGACCCAGATCGCAAAGAGCGCGGTAAGACCAGAAATCCGGCCGTTTTGGTCCGAAAATGATCTGGTCGAAAATAATGTCCTTATAGATAAAGGCCAGGATGGTGAACAAGAGCACCGCGACCATCGACCTGACCAGATGCTTACGAAGCTCATCGATATGATCCAAAAAGGACATTTCTTTAGCTTCCCCCTGGGTTTTCTTCTGTAAATCTTCTAAATCAAATTCCTGATCCAATGCCATGGGATGGGGCAAAAATACCGTAAAGCCATGTCATTTCCATACCTTTGAAGGTAGCTGCCTCGTTTATCTTGGGAACAACTATTGCAGGGATAACTGCCATGTTGCCGGGAATGAATTTAAGCTCTTAGGAAATGAAATTACGTTTATTCAGCCTTGTCCTTTTTTGTCTGCTTGTTATACCGACGCAGGCGGTAAAAATATTGGTGCCGATGGATGACCAGCAAAAAGATCATCTTAAAGCATACGGGATCACCTATTGGATCCTTGAAAAAGGGAGCGAAGCCGAATGGTTACTCAATTACCGGGGAGGAAGTTTCCTTTTTGATCATACCCAGGAACTGGAGAAAGAATGCCTGATCCGTGGAGTGAGCATGGAGATCATTCCCGATATTAAAGCCACCCAGATCCTCGAGGAAATTGCCGATCCGGAAGCCAATATGGAAGCTGTAAAACTCCTCACGGCACCGAAAATCGCCGTTTATTCTCCCAAATCGGCCCAGCCTTGGGACGATGCGGTAACCATGGTATTGACCTATGCGGAAATTCCTTACGTCCAGATTTTTGACGATGAGGTATTGTTGGATAAGTTACCCGAATACGACTGGCTGCACCTCCATCACGAAGATTTTACCGGTCAGTATGGAAAGTTCTACTATACCCACAATAAGGCAGCCTGGTACCAGGAACAGGTGAGGGAAGCAGAAGACATGGCTAAAAAACATGGTTTTGAAAAAGTTTCCCAGCTCAAGTTGGCCGTTGCGAAAAAGATCCGGGATTTTACCCTTGGTGGAGGTTTCCTCTTTGCCATGTGCTCGGCCACGGATAGCTACGACATTGCGCTCGCTGCCGACGGCGTGGATATTTGTGCAGCTGTTTATGACGGGGATGGTGCAGACCCGGCCTCCCAGGCCAAATTGGATTTTTCCGGAACCTTTGCTTTTGAGAATTTTATTCTGGAGAAAAACCCCTACATCTACGAGTTTTCCAATATCGATTCCCGCCCTAACCACATGCCTCCAATTTTGGCTGAAACCAATGATTTTTTCACCCTCTTTGAGTTCAGTGCCAAATTTGACCTGATCCCAACCCTGTTGACACAAAATCATACCCGTATCATCAAAGGGTTTATGGGACAAACCACGGCCTACAAAAATGACCTCATCAAACCGGGGGTTACCATTCTGGGTGAAACCAAAAGTGTAGGGGAAGCACGTTATATCCATGGTACTGCAGGAAAAGGAACCTGGACCTTTTACGGAGGCCATGACCCGGAAGACTATCAGCATTATGTCGGAGAACCCCCTACCGACCTGAAACTTACCCCAAATTCTCCCGGTTACCGCCTGATCCTCAATAATGTACTTTTCCCTTCAGCGAAAAAGAAAAAACAAAAAACATAAGGATAAAAATTTCAGGGACTAAGGGCTTATTTTTGAAACGATGAAAAGTGCGGTGGAAGAACTTGACCAACGTTGGTCAGAACTCTTGAGTAAGTTAGAAAAACAATTCGGGAATAAACCCGATCTGAACCTGGTGCTTATCCTTATCGGCATGCGCGAATTAGGGAAAGTAAAGACCAAATGGGGCAAGGAGGAAAAGGTAAACCTGATGCATATTGCCGTTTGTCGCTTATTGAGTGAGGAAGGGTACTATGAATTGGAGGGCCAGGATGCCGATGGATGGCCCCATTGGAAGGCGCTAAAAAAACTTCCTTTTATCAATGTGATCGAACAGGAAATTTATTTGAAAGAAAGGGTCGTTGACTATTTTGACAGCCTTTGATATATTTGACGCACAAGCTTAACGAAAGACAATGAAAGCAAAAATCTTTACCCTCAGTATCCTGGCCCTTGTATTTTTAGGTGCCTGCGAATCAAACAAAAAAATAAAAAACCAGCAGGAAGACTCAAACAATGAGGTGAAAGCAACGAATACCGTTGCGGACACTCCGGTTATCCCTGCCTCAACAGAACCCGAAAAAAAGAACAAAATGGTAGAAATAGTAACCGATCATGGCACAATGAAGGTGCGTTTGTACGATGAAACACCCCTTCATCGCGATAATTTTATTAAGTTGGTAGAAGAAGGGTATTATAACGACCTGCTTTTCCACCGGATCATTAAAGGTTTTATGATACAAGGCGGTGACCCGAATTCAAAAAATGCCGGTCCGGAAGTACAATTAGGAAGCGGTGGTCCCGGTTATACCGTTCCTGCTGAAATTAAATCAGGCTTATACCATAAAAAAGGAGCTCTCGCCGCGGCACGTATGGGCGACCAGATGAATCCACAAAAAGCTTCCAGTGGCTCCCAGTTTTATATCGTGCAGGGAAGCGTTGTGCAGGAAAGCATGCTGCAACAGATCGCCTCACGTTCAGGTATCACCTATACACCTGAGCAGATCACCACATACACCACCATTGGCGGTACTCCTTTTCTTGACGGGCAGTACACCGTTTTTGGTGAAGTTATAGAAGGTATGGATGTGATCGATAAAATAGCAGCAGTAAAAACCTTACCCGGCGATCGTCCTGAACTCAATGTTAAAATGACTGTTCGTACGGTCAAGAAATAGGAGATGAGGATTACCCTTTCCCTCGTAGGCATACTCATCTGTTTTGCTGGTTTTGGACAGAAAACTTCGGTGAGCGGAAAGGTTACGGATGCCGCAACCGGAGAAGCGCTGCCTTTTGTTAACGTCTATTTTACCGGCACCACGATCGGGGTCAGTACCGATTTCGACGGGTTCTATCATTTAGAAACGGAACTTCCGGTTGATAGTGTTTCGGTTTCTTATCTGGGTTATGTCACCCTTACCAAACCCCTGAAAAGGGGGGTAATCCAAATGGTTCATTTTCAGTTGAAAGAAGACCTGAATGAACTGGTCGAAACCGTTGTGCGCCCCGGAGTAAATCCTGCACACCGGATCATCAAAGGTGCCCAGAAAAACCGCCAGCAAAACAGCTATGAAAACCTGAAGGCTTATCAATACGAGAGTTTTACCAAAGTCCAGATCGCTATCGATCAACTTTCCGAAAAACAAAGAAAAAGCCGCCTGCTCAATACCATCATGCCGCTTTTTGATACCATCGGTGAGCTGAACGACGGAAGCAATACCCCGGTTTTGCCGATCTTCATTTCAGAAACCCTGTCCGATTTTTATACGACATCCAACCCCTTCCGGCAAAAGGAAGTGATCAGAGCCACAAGGGTTGTAGGTGTAGGTATGGAAGATGAAAGCGTAACAGCCCAATTATTGGGAAGTACTTTTCAACAATACAATTTCCACCTCAATTGGATACGTATTTTAGAAAAGGATTTTGCCTCTCCCGTTGGCGATGCTGCCTTGGACCTCTACATTTTTACGCTCAAAGACAGCGTGGATATCGACGGGATCAAATGTTACCGCATCGAAGTGAATCCGAAACGGGAAAGTGACCTCGTATTTACCGGTACCCTGTGGATCGCCGATTCGAGTTTTGCGATTCGCCGCTCTCAATTGTATATGGATAGAAGGGCAAACCTGAATTTTATCGATCAGTTCAAGATACAACAGGAATATACCCCTACGAGTACCGGAGCCTGGGTGCCATCTAAAACACGTATTCTTCTCAACCTCGATGAACCCTCCTCAACCACACCCGGATTCATCGCCTCTTTTTATGTGTCGAATAAAAACATTGTGGTCAATGATCCAAAAGACCCGAAGTTTTATGAGGATAAGCTCGAAGTAGTAGAAGGAGCCACGGAAAAAGGCGAAGAATTCTGGGAAGATAACCGGCACGAACAACTCACCGACGACGACAAAAAGATCGTTCATATGATCGATACCCTGAATAACCTGCCTATTATCAAAACCTGGGTAGAATGGGTAAATATCATCGTGAACGGATACAAGCGGGTAGGTAAGGTCGACATTGGTCCCTACGCCCTTCTTTATGGGTTTAATCCCCTGGAAGGACATCGGTTTGCCATCGGTGCCAAAACCAATTACCTCTGGAGTGAAACCTTTCAGTTCAGGGCCCACGTGGCTTATGGAACCTGGGACAAACGCTGGAAATATATGGTCAAGGGTGATGTGTTCCTGGACAAAAAACATTGGATGCTGCTCGGATTTAAACACCGGGATGAAGTGGAGCAGATTGGCATGACCGACCAGAATTACGAGCAAAGTAATTTGTTTACCACCTTCGCTCTTTTCCAGGCTGTTCAAATGAACCGTACCAATGAACAATCGCTTTACCTGAGCCGCCAGCATTCGCCTTCCTGGTCAAACCGGATCATCTTCCAGACAAAAAACTACATGTTCGAACCGGTGGGCGACAAGTTCAATTTCGCCTTCTTCAAGGTCAATACACCGAGCAATCAGATCATAGCCAGCGATTTCAGAACCACTACCCTTACCCTGGATACCCGATTTGCCTTTCAGGAGCAGTTCATCCTCAACCACAATGAGCGCTATTCCCTCGGTGCGCAAAAAGGTCCGGCTATTACTTTTTCCTATACCCATGGATTTGAGGATGTGCTTCAAGGAGAATATACCTTCGACAAGGCTTCGCTGACCCTTCAACAGTGGGTGCGTATGGGCCGCTGGGGTGAAGGAAATTATATTGTAACAGCCGGAAAGGTCTTTGCTGATGTGTTGCCTTACCCGATTTTGGACGTACAAAGGGGAAACCAATCGATCCTGACTAACCGCTATACCTATAACCTCATGAATCTTTTTGAGTTCGTGAGCGACCAATACGTGGCATTCAATTATGAACAGCATTTTGGCGGGGCCTTTTTTAACCGGATACCCCATGTTAAAAAGGCGAAACTGCGCTTCTTTATGGCCGGCAAAACCATTTGGGGCTCGATCAGTGAACAGCACCTGAGTCTGTTGCCTGTCGTTGATGAGAATAATCTTCCGGTTACCCAATTCTATCAGTTGAACAGAGAGCCCTATGTAGAAGTGAGTTACGGAATTGAGAATATTTTTTCTTTCGGGAGGGTCGATTTTATCCATCGACTTACCCATCTCGGCAATCCTGGTATTTCCCGTTTTGGAATTAAGATTTCCGGGCAATTCAGCTTCTGATTTTCTATCTTTGCCCGATTTTCCAGATTCTTATTATGCCTAAAGACACCTCCATTCGCTCGGTATTGATTATTGGTAGTGGCCCTATTGTTATCGGACAGGCCTGTGAATTTGACTATGCAGGATCTCAGGCATCCCGGGCACTTCGGGCGGAAGGGGTAGAAGTTTCCCTGATCAATTCCAATCCGGCAACCATCATGACCGATAAAGTGACCGCAGACCATGTCTACCTGCTGCCACTCACCTCTGCATCCATCGAACAGATCCTGCAGGAACGGCAGATCGATGCGGTACTGCCAACCATGGGCGGACAAACCGCATTGAACCTCTGCATCGAGGTCGACGAACTGGGAATTTGGGAGAAATACAATGTGCGCATTATCGGAGTGGATATCGCCGCGATCGAAACAACCGAGAACCGGGAAAAATTTCGCCAGTTGATGATCGACCTGGGAATCGATGTCGCACCTTCACGCATTGCCAACAGCTTCCTGGAAGGGAAAGAAGCATCGCAGGAAATTGGCTTTCCCCTGGTAATTCGTCCATCCTATACCCTGGGCGGAACAGGAGGGGGGTTTGTGCATAGAAAAGAAGATTTTGATGAAGCCCTGAAAAGAGGACTTGAAGCCTCTCCATCGCATGAGGTTCTGGTTGAAAAGGCCGTGATCGGATGGAAGGAATACGAACTTGAATTGTTACGGGATAACAAAAATGATATCGCCGTGATCTGTACCATCGAAAATTTTGACCCGATGGGTATCCATACCGGCGACTCGATCACGGTAGCCCCGGCCATGACCCTTTCTGATACCTGTTTCCAGGATATGCGGAACCAGGCATTCCGGATGATGCGGGCCATGGGCAATTTTGCGGGCGGATGTAATGTGCAGTTTTCGGTAGACCCGGAAACAGAAGCCATCATCGCGATCGAAATTAATCCACGGGTATCCCGCTCTTCGGCGCTGGCATCCAAAGCCACCGGCTACCCGATCGCCAAAGTGGCGGCCCTCCTTGCCCTTGGCTATAACCTCGACGAGCTCACCAACCCGGTTACCAAAACGACTTCCGCCTTTTTTGAGCCTTCCATTGATTATGTGATCGTTAAAATTCCACGCTGGAACTTCGATAAATTTAAGGGAGCCGATTGTACACTGGGTCTGCAAATGAAGTCGGTAGGCGAGGTGATGAGCATAGGCAGGAGTTTTCAGGAGGCCATACAGAAAGCCTGTCAGTCGCTTGAGATCGGCCGTGCCGGACTGGGTGCTGACGGAAAACAGAGCCGTAACCTCGATAAAATATTGCATGGATTGGAGTTCCCGAGCTGGGACCGTTTATTCCATATAAAAGATGCCCTGGCCATGGGAGTTCCTGTAACATCCATCCAGAAAATAACCCGTATCGACCGCTGGTTCCTGCTTCAAATACAGGATCTGGTTAAAACAGAAAATGAGATCCGTCGCTTCAGTGTCAGCAACCTGCCAAAGATCCTGATGGAAGAAGCCAAACAAAAGGGATTTTCAGACCTTCAGATCGCCCATCTTTTAGGCCATGATATAAGCGAAGACGAGGTGTACAAACGCAGGAAAGAAATGGGTATTCACCGGGTATACAAAATGGTCGATACTTGTGCCGCTGAATTCCCAAGCGACACTAACTATTTCTATTCCACCTTCGATGGAGAAAATGAGTCAGTGGTGTCGGATAAGAAAAAGATCATCGTACTGGGTTCTGGTCCGAACCGTATCGGCCAGGGAATTGAATTCGATTATTCCTGTGTGCATGGATTGTTGGCTGCGAAAGAGGCCGGTTATGAAGCCATCATGGTGAATTGCAATCCCGAGACGGTGTCGACCGATTTTGACATGGCCGATAAGCTCTATTTCGAACCCGTTTTCTGGGAACATTTGTACGAACTGATCGAAATGGAAAAACCGGAAGGCGTGATCGTACAACTTGGCGGACAAACAGCCCTGAAACTTGCAGAAAACCTGCATGAAAAGGGGATCAAGATCATTGGTACCAGTTACAATAACATGGATATCGCCGAAGACCGCGGTCGTTTCTCCGATCTCTTAAAAGAACTCGATATTCCTTACCCGCTATACGGCGTTTCCGAAACGGCCGATGAAGCACTGGCCATTGCGAAAAAAGTGGGTTACCCCGTTTTGGTTCGGCCATCCTATGTGCTGGGTGGCCAGGGCATGAAAATCGTTATCAATGATGAAGACCTGGAACATGCTGTTGTCAGCTTGCTGGGCGATATGCCGGGAAACAGGGTGCTTATTGACCATTTCCTTGATCGTGCCGAAGAAGCGGAGTCAGACAGTATTTGTGATGGGGAGGATGTCCATATTATTGGTATGATGGAACATATTGAACCTGCCGGGATCCATTCGGGAGATTCGTCAGCCGTGTTACCCCCATTCAGCCTCTCGCCCACCGTTCAGGAGAAGATGGCCGAATACACTAAACGCCTGGCCCTTGCACTTGACATAAGGGGTTTACTGAATATACAGTTCGCCATCAAGGATGAAAAAGTCTATGTGATCGAAGCCAACCCGAGGGCATCACGTACCGTTCCTTTCATTTGCAAGGCCTATGATGTTGCTTATGTCAATATCGCCACCAAGGTCATGTTGGGTGTGAATAAACTGAAAGACTTTACCATTGTAGAAAAGCTGGAAGGCTTTGCCATCAAACAGCCTGTTTTTTCTTTTGATAAATTCCCGAAGGTGAACAAAGAACTCGGACCTGAAATGAAATCGACAGGGGAGGCTATCCTCTTTATCAAAGATCTGCAGGATCCTTATTTCCGCCAGTTGTACAAGGAAAAATCCATGTACCTGAGCAAATAACCACTTAATACCGGGCACGTGAAAATTATTCTCTATCTCGTACTTATCTATATTGCCTACAAGCTTTACCGGGCATTCAGCCAGGCAAGAGTTATTGTTAAAACCTATCACTACCACGACCACCGGCAGGCGCCACGTGAAGAGGAAGAAGGGAAAGTAACCATAAAAGAAAATCCCGCCAAAGGGGCGGGATCTAAAAAGTCTTTATCGAATGATGGGGACTATATCGAGTACGAGGAAATTAAGTAAATTCTAAGCATTCGTCACCCTGAGCAGGCAAACGACTTTTCAGACTTTCCAGATTCTCCACGCCGTGTCGAAGGGTCCTGTATTACCAGTCATCCTCATCTATAACAACCGGCTCCTTAAGTGCCTTCTTGATTTCTCCTATCAGTGAGTTGATCTGCCTATCGGCAGCACGTAACAAGAGGTCGTTGTAAATAACCGTTTTTTCGGAGCGCATGTAATATTCCAGATAGGTGTACTGAGGTTGTGTTTTACCCGCAGCATTTTCCGGCATAAGGTGCTTCAGTTGGTCAATATCGTATTTGTATTTACCATCCTTAAAACGCAAGGCCAGTTTAAATTCAAGTTTGCCTACTTCCTGCACCACATACTTGTTCTTTTGCATGTGATAGGGGAGGTTCAGGGTCATGACAATTTTATCCATACCCACGGCTGATTCTTTAAAATCTTTGTCCTTCAGGTTGAATTTGGTCATGAGGTACAATTTGGCCCGGAGGTAAAGCGAGTCGTAATACGATTCTTCCTGGTCAACAATTCCGGTATAGGTGATCAATTCGGTGATCGTGTCGTAAGGCATAACGATCCTTACATAAGGTTTCTTTTCCGGCTTCTTTTTGTCATCATCCTCTTCTACAAAAGGATCATAGTCATCATAGCCGTATTCAGAGGGATTTTCAGTAGAGTCAGGATTAGACTCATAGTAGTTGTCATAACCCGTGTTGTCGCCTTCTTCCTGAGCGAAAACGTTCGGGCTGCCAATAATCAACAGAAACAGTGCCGATAAGGCGATTAAACTAGGCTTCATAGTGGTCCAAAATCTGAGCGAAAATATATAAGAGTCAACAATATTATTTAGATTTTTTTTTAAACGGTGCATTTTCCTTTATTGTCATATATTTTGCGTTGATACTTTAAACGCATGAATGGTAAATATATTTTGACCTTTTTGGGTGCATTATTATGGGTGGCTTGTGAATCAGGTTCAGTACAGCACAAAGAACAGACCACAGATGCAGATTCGATCAGAAATTTGCAACAATCGCATGCGAATATCGATGAAGTGGCAGCAGATTCACTAAGTTTAAGCTTACGCGTAAACTTTAGCGAACAGCGCCTTGAAGGTACCGCTACCTGGTTTATTTTGCCCAAAAAGGATGTCTCAGAATGGGTCCTGGATGTCCGTTCTTTGGACATCCATTCCGTTACTGTGGATAACAGGGAAGTTTCTTTCGTTCTGAATGAAGAGCACCCCTTATACGGGCAGGCTTTGAAGGTTCCCATCAACGCATCATCCAGGCAGGTAGCCATTTCCTACCATACCAAACCCGGCGCAGAAGCCCTGCAATGGATGAGCGGAAAACAAACTGCAGGAGGAAAACCCTTTCTCTATACCCAAAGCCAGGCCATATTAGCCCGGTCCTGGGTTCCTTGTATGGATTTACCTGCGAATCGTTTTACCTATTCGGCTTCGGTGTTTTGCGAGGCACCCTTTCGCCCGCTAATGGGAGCAGATAATCCTGAAAAGCCGGATAGTGCCGGCTGGTACCATTTTTCGATGGATCAACCCATTCCCTCCTATTTACTGGCACTGGCGGCAGGTGAGTTGGAATTCAGGGCTTATGATGCGCGTTGCGGCGTATATGCCGAACCGGTTATGATGGAAAAAGCTTTCAGCGAACTGCAGGACCTGCCAAAAATGATCGAAGCGGCAGAAGGACTCTATGGCGAATACCGCTGGGGCCGTTATGATGTGCTTTTTCTTCCACCATCATTTCCTTTTGGAGGCATGGAAAACCCCAAACTTACCTTTGCCACACCTACTATCCTTGCAGGCGATCGCTCCTTAGTTGCTCTGGTTGCCCATGAGCTGGCCCATTCCTGGTCAGGGAACCTCGTTACGAACCGCACCTGGAATGATTTCTGGCTCAATGAAGGGTTCACCGTCTATTTCGAACAGCGTATCATGGAAGCCGTGTATGGAAAGGAATATGCCGACATGCTCACCGTTTTGGGGTATCATGACCTGAAAGCTACGCTGGAGGAAATGGGAGATACCAACCCGGATACCCGATTGTATCTTGATCTGTATGGCCGTGACCCCGATGAAGGAGTGAGCGATATTGCCTATGAAAAAGGAAGGTTTTTCCTGAGACACCTTGAAGCGCTGGTGGGTCGGCCCCGTTTCGATCAATTCCTGAAAACCTATTTTAACGCCCATGCCTTCCAAACCATGGATACCAAACAGTTTATCGACTACCTGAATACCACCTTGTTAAACGAAGATCCGGGTTGGAAGAAAAAGGCGAACGTGGAGGAATGGATCTATCAACCCGGACTTCCTGCCGGATTTGAAATACCCGGATCAGCTGCTTTTGATCGGGTGGATGAATATGCGGAACGTCTGGAGCAAGGTGAAAAAACGGCCATGTTACTTTCGAAGAATTTTACTACCCACCACTGGTTACATTTCATTCGCGGCATTGAAGCCCCGGCAGATAGCGCCCTTTTAATGAGGCTTGAGGAGCTTTACCACTTCAGTGATGCCAATGCGGAAATAGCGAACAGGTGGTTTGTTCTGTCCGTACAAAGCAACTGGCAACAAAAAGTTCCGCAGATCGAGAAGTTTTTGATGGAAGTAGGACGGAGGAAATTTCTCACTCCTTTGTATGGAGCGATGAAAAAACAAAGTCCCTACTGGCAGGAGGAAGCACAAAGGATTTATCATAAGGCACGGCACGGCTACCATGCGGTTTCTATCCATACCCTGGATGAATTATTGGAATTCCGTCCATGATCCGGCTGCCGTCTCCGGAACAACGGGTATTTCATCCGCTATTTGAATCGGCAGGGGTAGAATTATGGATAAAGCGCGACGACCTGATCCATCCGGAAATAAGTGGGAACAAATGGAGGAAACTCGCCCCTATCCTGGAAGAGATCCAAAAACGCGGAGTAACGAACGTAGTTTCCTATGGTGGAGCCTGGTCGAATCATCTTTTGGCCCTGGCAGCGGCGGCGCAGATGATGGATATCCAAAGTGAAGGCATCGTGCGGGGTGAACGGGTTAATAATCCTGTTTTGTCACGCTGTGAGGCGCTGGGCATGAAATTCCAATTTATATCACGCGAAGAATTCCGTAACCTGAGAAAAATGGAAGGGGAACTGCTCTGGCAAGGGAACACCTGCAATATTCCTGAAGGAGCAAATTGTAGGGAAGGAAGGTCAGGCATGGCTTCTTTATGGATGGAGTTGGAGCGCCCCTATACCTGGTTAATGGATTCGGTAGGCTCTGGAACTTCTGCGCGTGGTCTTTTCGAAACTGCCCCGGGTGAAACAAAAGTCCTGGCTATCATGGCGGTTAATGATCATCCCCTGGCAGCGCAACTCCGCGCTTTGGGAATTCATGTTTTTGAGGAATACACCCGGGGTGGCTTTGCTAAAATGGACGACGAATTGTTCGCTATTTGCTGGGCTTTCAGAGCGGATACGGGCATCCTGCTTGATCCGGTTTATACTTCCAAACAATGGATGGCAGCTTTGGATCTCCTTGATCAGGGTTTTTTTAAAAGGGGAGATCGTGTGCTGTTTGTGCATAGCGGCGGACTAAGCGGTTGGGGAGCCGTTCTTCCATAAAAAAAACCCCATGACTCTCATCACGGGGTTTCAATTTTTTAGTGCCTTTAATTAAGGCTTCGGTTGGTTTTGTACCGGGGAAACAGGAGCGGTTTTTTTCGCTTCTACAACACCTTTGATGGTTAAGATCAGGGTACCGTTTTTCGCATTTGAATTAACGGTGATGCTTTTGGTAAAAGATCCTACACGACCGGTAGAATTGTAAACCGCAGTGATCTTAGCACTTTGGCCGGGCATAATTGGCTCTTTTGGCCAGGTAGGAATGGTGCAACCGCAAGAAGCGCTTACATTGCTGAGCACAAGAGGTGCATCTCCTTTGTTGACAAATTCAAAATCAACAGTAGCCTGAGTTCCTTCGATAATGGTACCGAACTCATGCGTAGTGGTTTGGAAGGAGATCTCAGCTGCCTTTTCCTGAGCAAAGGCAAAAACGCCAACCATGACCATCATACTTGATAATAAAAA
>JAKFCJ010000219.1:0-1551 GCA_036676705.1 Bacteroidota bacterium | reverse complement strand
GTGATAAAATCCAGCACACCAGTCACCAGTGCGTCTTTTAATAATTCATTGTTTTCCTTTTCGCGGATGGGTGGTGCACATTTGAACAGCGTATTGCCATCAGGAATATTTTCTGCGGAGAAGTAAATGTAATGGGGGCAGGTTTCTGCAGTAAGGGGCAAACCTTCTTTTTTTGCCGCAGCAATTTGCTCCAGGGCTTCGGCGGAAGAGACGTGTACAATATGGGTTCTGCAATTATATCTCCGGCAGAGTTCGATCATAAGGGCCACGGCATCATTCTCCCATTTTTTTGGGCGGCTGGCGAGGTAGTGGCGGTAACTGTCGGGGTTATCCGAAAAATCGCTCTCCACTTCTTCATCGTATAATTCGCAATGCGCCAAAATGGGGATACCGTGTTTGGCGATGATGGGCATGGCTTGTTCCAGTTCGTGCCTGCCCACGTTGGGAAATTCATCGATACCGGAATGTGTTAAAAAACATTTGATGCCCAGCACGCCGGATTTTATTAAATCTTCCAGGTCATTGGTATTACCGGGAACAAGGCCACCGTAAAAACCAACGTTAACGTGCAGTTTATTTTCCGCGGCGGCCAGTTTTATTTCAAACGCTGCAGCCGTAGTGGTGGCCGGGCTTGCATTGAGCGGCATGTCAACAATGGTGCTGATACCGCCTGCAGCGGCAGCCTGCGTGGCGGTTTCAAATCCTTCCCATTCCGTGCGGCCGGGTTCGTTGATATGAACGTGCGCATCGATCACACCAGGCATGATGATGGCGTTGCCAAAGTCTTCGGCACCGGGCAGTTTGGAAAAATGGATGGCGGAAATTTTGCCGGAGGAAAAGCTGATGGTAGCGGGCTGAAGTTTTCCATCAATAAAACATCGTTCACTATATATGGAAACCTCACCCTCCTTCTCTCCCGAAAAATCGGGACGGGCCTCCTCCTGAAGAGAGAGGGAGCGGTACTTTACATCATCGTTGAGCTTTGTCTCTTCCATATCAGCATCTGTTGTTTATTCGACAGTTGGCAGAAGTATTTAATTTAGGTTAGTCTGTTGTCCTTATCAAGACAACTCTGGCTTTCGCGGGGTCACAGGCTTGATCGTGTAATTTTCAAAAACATTTCCATGCAATCCTATCAACACTTTTTCCGGTGTCATGGGTGCGGAAAATTCTATGGAACTGTTTGGATTAAACGCTTTGATGGCGTTACGCAATGCAAAAAATGTCCCGATGCCATACATCAGGGGCGGCTCGCCTACCGCTTTGGAACGGAAGATGGCGAGGTTGTCGTTGTTGGTTTCCAAAAACCGGATGTCTACGATCTTTGGCACCGAATAAATATCCGGCACTTTGTAGGTGCTGAGGGCATTACTTTTCAGGTGGCCGTCTTCATCATATACAATTTCTTCCATCGTCATCCATCCAATACCCTGCACGAGACCGCCTTCTATCTGCCCGCGGTCGATGAGTGGATTCATCGTCGTACCAAAATCATGCACAAGTTTTACGGCATCAATTTCATAAATACCCCGCAGGCAATCCACCGTTACC
>JAKFCJ010000218.1:0-17113 GCA_036676705.1 Bacteroidota bacterium | reverse complement strand
GTTTTGCAAGGAAAGGGAAACTTCCATATCGGGGTCGGGCCGCCAGCCCAGCCGCGCATCGAGGGCGGTATAAGCAGGAACCACAGGATTGAGCAGATCGCAGACATGGCGCACGGCAAAGTCAAGCTCGTGGCGCGGCGTGATGTCGAATGTCGATCGCAACAATAGCGTGCGCCCGGGATCATTGCCCAGCCCGGGAAGGCCGCGCACATCCGCGCTTCCGGGATCGCGTCGCAACTTCTGATTCATCGCGACCAGGCCGCCACTCAGGCGCCACGCGTCCGTCACCCGATAGCTGCTAACCTCCAGATTGACCGTGCGGGTTTTACTGTACTCTAACCTTCCGGTAAGTCCCGATTTTAACGCCACGTCTACACTCAAAAGTGGTTTTAATTGCTCCGCTATGATAATACGGCTCACCATGTATTTCGGCATAAAGTCGCCTTGTGGGTTCGAGCCACTGGTAAGCGGGGTGGTAAAACTTTGAACCTGATACTGCGAACTGTATGCGTGCCGGAACGTGATGTTGGTAAACAGTTTTGCCAGCGTTTTATTCCTGTTCAATCCGCTATAGGTAATGTTCCAGGTTGGGAACGGTATTTTAGGGAAGATGGATAAGGTATGTGTCGCCGCATTTTGTCCGGAATAGGCCGCAATGAAGGCTTGCATCAAAACTTCCTGTTGTTTCTGGCCATAGCCGATCACATAGCCGGTAACCGGATCCACCTGATTCGGATCTACCCCTCTTTCCTGGGCGAGGCGTTTCGACATGGTGAAGCGGTTGTTTTCAAACTGGGTAAAGGTTTCTGATTTACCGTTCTTATCCACCTTGTCCATGGAGGTACGCAGCGAGTTAAAGGTGATCACATAACTACCCGCTTCCATCAATCCATAATCCGTAAAATTCCCGTCTTTATCTGCCTTAAAGGTGGACGACAGGTTACTGATCTCATTTTTATTGGCTACCAGGTCAATCCGCAGGTCCTTTATTGGTTCCAGGGTTGCTTTAGGCGAAAAGGTAACACTCGATTTTTGACTGAACTGGTTAAAGATCGTTGTATCCGTCGACATAAAGCCCCTCCGTGCCAGGTCATAACGAATGGATGGATCCTGGCTACCGAAAATAAAGGGTAATCCGGGAGCATCGTTGATAAAGTCATTACCGAAATACTTGGTTGTGCCTGTAAACCCGGGCAGATAGAGCCCGTTGGTAACGCTGTACGTGAATTGTACATTTTTTACACTCATAACGAGCCTGGCTATAAATGGCCCTACTCCTTTCATCTCCTCTTCCGTCTTTTTGGGCGGATCTTCCCCCTCTTTTGGTTTTTCCGGTTTCTTACTTCGTTTACCCCGGTTTACGTCCTTGAAATACGGGATCTTATTGTAAAGGGTAACCATATTGAACTGTCCGTTCAGCGTGTAAACCTGCGAATTCTGAATTTCATTTCCGAGGAAACTTGTGGCCGGAGCTGCCGTTTTCCATTCGTAGTTTGCCGTATAGATCGCATTTAAGGTTATCCAGTTCAGGATAGGGATCTTCTTTAAAGGCACCTCATAATTCAGCGTGGTGGATTGGTTGAAGTTTGTATTTCTACCAAGATTTTTCAGGTTATTGATAATTTGTTGAACCGAATCCGGATTCTCCTCGCGGCTGATCTTGCCTAAAGGCTCATCAATACGTGCCTTATTGGTCGCCTGGTAATCGATCTGTAATTGTCCGGTCAGATTCCACCTGAAATTATAAAAGCGATCCATGGTAAAGTTTTTATTGTACAACTCCGGAACCAGGGTATTCGGGTTGTCGTTATTCCGGTTGACCATACGGGCATAATACCGGTTAAGGTCTGTCCGGAAGCCAAAAGTGGTCGGATAAGGGGTAAGGGTAAAGTCTTTGAACAAGGCCAACCAGGGCGACTTGCCTATCTTTTTGAATGGCTGAATTTTCAAGGGTTGTGCTACCGTAAAATTATACCCCAAACTTCCCCTGTACGTTTTCTGCAGGTTCTCCTTTATCTGTTGATTGCGGCGGAATATTTCCGTGTACGAATAAGACAGGTTAAAATTCTCGATATCCCAAAAATGCGCTTTCCCGCTACCCATGCGGTTTTTTCGGATATTGGTAAAGTTGATGCTGCGTCGAACGGTCAGGTCCTCGGCATTTCGTTTTATATATTCTTTTTCAGGATCTTCAGCCACATCAATTGCCGTTTCCAAAAGGATATCCGGGTTAAGCGGATTGTACTTCGGACGGATTATCTGTTCACTATGCCCAATGTAAAGAGGGACAGAAATACCCAATTTTGCAGGTAAAAATTTCCCCAGTTCGAAGGTTCCTGAGAGGTCATAAATAAAGGTCTCGTTCAGGTTCCGGTCATTCAATTTTTTATCCAGTCCGCCAAAACCTATACTTTGGTAATTAACGGAAGCCGTTACGTTTCCGAGGTCGGCCAGTTTAGCCACCACCCTTCCATTGGCTGCCCATCCACCCTGGTTGACAAACTCCGACATGCGCAATTCATTGAACCACACTTCCGCACATTTTGACTGTCCGTCGTCACTCGTGTTTCCATCCGCTAATGGATTCCTTACCCCGAGCATGATCACCCGGATATTGCTCATGTCCGGTAATCCCTTGATCCGTACGACGGCACCACTTGACAACACCTGGACATACTCCTGGGTCAGGGGTACATTTTGGTTCGCCCGCAATTGTTTGGCGCGGTAAAATTCTTCCAGTTCAAAATTGATTTCATTCTCCAGTGGCCATACCCTTTCCGGAGAAGATTCTCCCGGCTGGGTAATGGTAAGCGGAACAGAATATTCGTAATAATTGCTTTCCAGGTCCGTACCGATGCGGATAAAGGCATGCAGGTCACCACTTTTTACGGTTGGAGCTGCTTCTTCAGCATGTACGAAGGCTTTCAGGCGTTTGTAGTTTCGTATATCGAGGCGGGTTGTTTTAAAAACTCCACGGCCATCGCCATCTTTCAGGTCGCACACGCGCATGGAGATCGACTGCTCATTCTGTTGCACATTTCCGGGGGTTGTCGGGTCAACAACACGATAAAATCCGGGAGGCAAAACATATTTAACCGGGTTACGGAATCCGTTTTCTTCAATATTTACCGTACCGGTAGAAAAAGTAGTTTCATCGATCGGCGTGGTTGGTGCACCGTCAATCGGTTCCGAAAGCGACTTCAGGTACCTGCGCCATTCAGCCCGCACCAATTGGAATTGGGCAAAGCGGATCACAACAGGTTTATCGAAATCTTTCAAATACATCCGCATAAAACGGATGGATTTAAAATCCTGGATATTACCAACTTTCTTCTCGTAAGCACTGATCGGGATACGGAGCAGGTACCAGGTAACAGCCGGGTTAGTACCATCATCTAAAGGCACTGAGCTTACCTGTATATCGGCAACGAAATTTTGCCCGATCACCAGTTTTGCCGGATCGATTTCAATTTTATACTGAAAATACTCTTCAATGGTATTCAGGGAAAAATCCTGATTGATATCTTCATCATCCGGTGTATTGGTTTTTCCTACGGGATATCCATCCGGAGTGTAGGTTGCCAGAGGGGAATTCCCCTGCTGCCCATTATAGGCCTTATAGCGGTCAAGCACCGAAGTCTGGGCGTTATCAAAAACAGATGAGGAGTGGTATTTGTAATTGTCGCCCGATGGATCGGCGAGCAATTGTTCATAGGCTGCCGGACTCAAAACTCCCTGCATGCTGTCGAGAAAAGGTTTAAAAAATTCCCTTTCCGCATCATCGTTCATGCCATCAAGTCCAAGATCCTGAAGTTCACGGGCATTGGGCTCATTAACAAAGGCATTGTTCAGGGTTCGGCCTGTTGGTACTACGGCAACATCCGTATTTCGGGTTTGTCCGGGTATGGTCGGGTCGGTAGGCAAGCCGTTTTCGAATGATTTTGCCCGGTCTTTTACCACATCCTCAGATATCTGTCCGAGGTTGAGGTACATGGTGCCCGTTATGGATGGATCATACATCCATGGAGACATAAACCACATTTCGATATAATCGATATTGGCGGCTTCAAAGTCATTCGTTTCTATCCTCCTTTGGATACCTCCCCAACTTTGTTCAGGATTGGCGAAGGTTCCATCGGAATTTAAATTTTCACCGGTATAATTATAAGGCCCTCTTTGTTGAGGATAAAATGCCAGGTCGAGGGTAGTGATATTCTGCGGCGCCATATTCTGGAGCTGCTTATTCGGGAAAACTTCATTCACCTGGATGATCCGGGTATAATGGTTGGATGAACTGGCCGTATTATTTTGAAGATGGTCGGGCGTAGGAGGTTCGGTATTGGGTTGATTTCTTTGGAAAATAGGATCTACCGTATACCAGGCTAATTGCGCCCTTTTATACCCGGCCGGTGCACCTGTCTGGTTGCCTTCAGGGAAAATATCAGGTTGGCCTTCGGGGGTGGAGGCAAGAAACCAGTTATTGCCCAAACGCATATCGAAAGGTGTTTCCGAGCCTTCAAAATCATCGATAAAGGAAGTACCGCGCTCTCCTATGGTTTTAGGCTGATGCGGGAATAACTGTGCATATTCTCCCGAGATGGTTATGGATGACACTTCTTTGGTTTCCAGGAAGGGGAGCATATCCACCATTTTTGTCAGCCAGCGGGATTCTTTTTTGTAAGAACCATCAAATCCGATGATCGTGTTCAACAAAGGCTCGTCCCCGATATTCACTTTCGGGGTAAGCGGGCGTTCCCACAGGTGCATGACCGTACCTCCCAGGAAGAGATCGTTATTGACAACGTAGTCAACCCGGGTTCCGATAACCGTTTTTTGCTGGATATTAAACAGGCTGTTATTTTCTGAAGTAACATCGATCACAGCACCTGACTCAAGTAAGGCTGTATTGAGGATGATCACTTTTCCAAGGGTATAGTCGACGGTATAATCGACATTTTCGGTTAGCAGGGTACCGTTCGCCGTAACCTTCACCGAATTTTTCGGAACATTAAAGGCATTCAGGGAAATTTCATTGTTGCTGCTACTTTGAAAACTACCTCTCAGGAAAAACTTGTTTTTAGAAACGACCTGTTGAGCCAGCCATTTTGTCGAATCATACAACTCCTGGTAAACATATTTATCTTCATTATCCACCTGGCTGAGTTTAGAAGCCAAATGGCGCCCGAAGGGCTCTCTTACAGGAAATATGATCCTGCCATTATTGGGCAAGATGGTTTGTCCGGGCAGGAAGTCAAAGACCCCGTCAGGAGCTGCTTCCCGCTGAACATTGATATTATCCAGGTTGAGGACACTGATCAATACTTTATTGCTTACCTCCGGTTCATTCTGGACGGGTAAATAGGTATAGTCACTTCCTGAAAGGTCATCGGCATAAACAACGTCCAGATAAAATTTATCTTCCTGAACATTAAAGGCACCGAGGGAATACACGTTTTTCATCATCAGGTCCCAGATCGGCATGTGGGTGGTGATGGTAGCCCCTTTTAATAATTTCAGATTGAGTATCTTCGGGTTAGCCTGGTCATCAGGCACGTCTACAGCAAATTCCCCTACCTGGTATACGATGCCGTTTACGGAATACTCATACGCTACGCAGAGAATTTCATCATTATTCAAGGCTGTATTCAGCGATACATAACCCAGTTGCCGGTGAAAGGTGTATTCATTGGCATTCAGCAAACGGGCATTGGCAAGATATTGAAAATCCTGGATCTTGTCCAAACTGAAGGTTCCGCTTTCCAGGGTAGAAACGGTTTGGAAGGAAGACCGCACATTGGCTGCATCCGGTCCGCTGGTCAATGCAGAATAAAGGCCATTGGCATTATTATCGGGGAAGGTGTTTTGCACGGAACCCCAACGGGTATTGTAGGGTTGACCTTCCCCCAGGTCCATATACCCGACCACATCGCGCGTGGTGGCAAAATCCTTGGAGCGGTTCGTTACCCATACTTCGATACGGTTGATGATGATGGGCGACTGGATGCTTGGCAAGTTGGCATTCCAGCGATCATAGTTGTCTGCAAAATATTGTGCGAGAAAGAAGTGCCGGTTAACATCGTAATTATCTGCCTGTATATCAAATTTGGTAACCTGGGCTCCACCCGTAACCTGGGTAGAAGTAGACTGTCCACGTTGTTGGGTGGCAATGGTGGTTACCGTAACTTTTCCGAACTGCATTTTGGTTTTAAGTCCGAAAAGCGATTGTCCGGGATTAATCAAACTGGAATTAAGGGGCAGGCTCACATTTCCCAATTCAATTCCCTGTATGATATCATCTTCTTTTCCGGCCCAGTTTAATTTCATCTGGTTTTCGAAGTCGAAGGTTGCCTCGGTGTCGTAATTGGCGGCTATTTTCATCCGATCGCCAATGGAGCCACTCAGGTTGATCTGGATTTTTTGTTTGAAATCGAACTGCCCGTTACGTTGTTGCCTGGCTGTAAATGCCGGGTTGCGCACCACGTTGTAGTTCCAGCCAAAGGTAAGTTCGGCAGAACCCTGGGGACGAACGTCGATGGTTCCGCCACCAAATATTTTATCAAAAACTTTAGGCCCCACTTTGATCGGGGGGATCAAACCACCACCCTTGACGAAACTGTTGGCGTTGGACCTTTGGCGGAAATAGTCCTGCGTTTCTTTCTTTTCAAGGTCCTTCAGGTATTCGTCGAAAGTCTGGACTTCGGTAGGACGGTATTCCGTGCCTCCTATGACCTGGCGCGTTTTGTAGGTACCGTCGGTCGTATCAAAATAGGTTTCTGTCCGGATAACCTGCGGATCTTCAAAATCCAGGTTATTGATCTGCTTATCTCCATACAGGGGATTGTCCTGGATCGGATATTTCAGCTTGAGTGAATCCCCTCCAAGCGAATCCTTCTTTTGGGTACTGTCGCCAGGGCCGGAAAAAGGATCATAAGGAAAATAATCGTAGGCCGACTCCGGGCTTGCCGCAAAGGCAATAAGGAGCCCTGAAAGTATCACTACAGTGAACAGACCAGACAGCGTTTTGATAACCAATTTTCTCTTCTTTTAACTCGTACTTGTCGGCAATAGGCTACAAATTTTTCAATGCACGCTTAATAATTTCTTCCACCTGAAGTTCTCCGCTACCGGCCGACTCCATTACCTTACCCACCACTTTTTCCACGGCTGTTCTTGCAAAACCCAACATCAGAAGTGCTGAAACAGCTTCTTCCTTATTGCGATTTCCGGAAGCAAACCCCAGGGAATAGCCGGCTTCCGCATCATGTTTCTGCATTTTGTCCTGCAATTCGAGAACAATACGCTGGGCAGATTTCGGACCCACCCCTTTGACGCTTTTCAATAACGCAACGTTGCCCTGAATTATTGCACCGATCAATTCCTGTGGTTGGGTAGATGACAGGATCATCCTGGCAATGGATGCACCAATGCCCTGAACCGAAATCAATTGGCGAAAAAGGTGACGTTCTGCCTCATCAAAAAATCCATATAAAGTATGCGCGTCTTCTTTGATAGCCAGGTGTGCATACACTTTTGCCTCCTTCAGGTCTTTCAGACGCTCGAAGGTATACAGCGAAATATGCAATTCGTACCCGATACCAGAACAGTCGATGACCACCATAGTCGGGTTAATGGAACTAAGTTTACCAAAAAAATGAGCGTACATTCTTTTCTAGGAAACAGCGAAAATATAAAATCCCGCTGAGGAAGAAAGGAAAGATAGATAAAACTCGCTGTCCTGATGAAAAAAATATTCGAGGGGGTGTATTTTAGAACTGGAAGCAGCGGCTTCTTGTTCTGAATTTTCCGCCACCGTTTCCGTATGACTGGGAGTTTCCATCACTGCCAAGTTTAAAGGCAAGGGTCAATTGAGCAAATCCATAATAATCCTTAATCTTGGAATTTCCTCTTCGTGACCCGGCAGCCCGAATGAAGGTGTTTCCTTCTTCATCCACCGAACGGTCGGCAAGGTTTGCGGCCACGGTTCCATATGTTGCTTCTATCTGGCTGTTGTCCCAATATTCCTTGCTCACATCATCCAGGTAGTCGGTATTTGTTTTACGGAATCCGGTTTCCAGACCAAGCGACCAACGGCCGCCCAGGAGATAACGGTATCCTGCCCCCATAACCAGGGCAGAAGAACTCAGTTTATATTTAGGGGTATTTGGCTTTATACCCTGGCCTTCCGTTCCCAGGGGTTGCAGGTCATACCAGCGGTCCTGGTAGTAGCCCTGGGGATTGAAAGCAAAAAAGGCCATCCCGCCAAAAAGATACAGGTTAGCTCTTCCTCCTCGTGAACTGTTTACACGTTCTCCGATGAGGTGTTTCCAATTTATAATGCTCACTTCAAGCAATAAAGATCCCTCATAGATGGTGCTTTGAAAGCTGAGATTTCTCGTTTTTCTATCATTATGATTCGCAAAACTATCAGCCCCGCTAATGACGGCATAATTAAAATTTCCCCGGACAGCCATAAAATTTGTGATGTGAAGGCGGGCACCGAGGCCATAAGCCGGTCCGATATTTTTCAAATGGTCGCTTAAAAATTTCGTCTGATCCCCGCCAACATCACCTGCATATCCGGAAATTCCGCCCATCATGACCAATTCTACACGGGCCTGCCGGCGTTGGGCATGCGTTAATAGCGGCAAGATCATCAACAGAAGTAGTATCCCCTTTTTCATAATTTAAGCTAACGTTATTAATAGTCAATCTTCTCAAAGATACGATTCATCCATTTAATTCAGAAATCAGCCAGTCAATGGAAAAAACGACCTGAAAAAAATTTCCTCAATAAGCATGCCCCATTCAGCTTAGCAAATTGAAATACCCGTGTTTGTTGGCTACCCATCTTTGAGAATTATTTCCGATATAATAAAAAAATAGGCAGGGCATTCCGGCACTATAAAGCAAGGCCCGGCTCCCTTTTTTCGCATGTCGGGGTCGAAAATGGCGGTCGAAAAACTTACCTTTGCACCTGTTTTGGCTTAACAGGATAAATCATGATCAGGATATCAGTTGCAAAGGGGGATGGTATAGGGCCGGAAATTATGGATGCCGTGCTTCAGTTATTTGAAGCGGCGCAGGTTCCGTTAAGTTATGACTTTGTTGAAATGGGGAAAACCTATTTCCTACAAGGCTATAACAGCGGCATGACCCCGGGAGCCAAAGAAAGTATCGAGAACAATGGTATCCTGTTTAAAGGCCCCATGGAAACCCCGAAGGGCAAGGGCATGAAAAGCATCAATGTTACGGCCCGAAAAACCTGGAGTACCTATGCCAATCGCCGCCATTTTCTCAGTTTGAAAGGGGTAGATACCGTTCACAGTAAGGCCGGAATTCCGATTGATATTACCATCGTTCGCGAAAATATCGAAGACACCTACGGGGGTATCGAGCATATGAACACCAATGATGTAGCCGTTTGCAGAAGGTTTATTACCCGTAAAGGCTCCGAACAGGTGCACCGTTTTGCCTTCGAAATGGCCAGAAAAGAAGGATTTAAAAAAGTGACCTGCGGACATAAGGCCAATATCATGAAACTTACCGACGGGTTGTTCCTGGAAACCTTTTACGAAGTGGCAGCGGGTTACCCTGAGATCGAGGCAAGCGATATTATCGTCGATGACTTGTGTATGAAGCTGGTTGCCATGCCCCAACGTTTTGAAGTGGTGGTTCTTCCGAACCTGCAGGGGGATATCGTATCTGACCTTTGTGCCGGTTTAGTTGGCGGACTGGGCTTCGCTCCATCTTCCAATATTGGTGACAATATTTGTATTTTTGAAGCAGTACATGGAACTGCCCCGGATATTGCCGGTAAAAATATAGCCAACCCTACGTCGTTGTTGCTGAGCGGGCTTATGATGTTGCGTCACCTCGGACTGGGACAAAAGGCTGCGGAAATTGAAAATGCCCTTCTGTACACCCTGGAACAAGGCGTGCATACGGGAGATTTTGGTGACAAAGCGATTCCGGCAAGTGATACCAGTGCGTTTACACAAGCCATTATTCGAAACCTCGGAAAAAAACCTGAAGGATCAGAAGCGCGTACGGCCGGTTTTGAAACCCAGTTATGGAGCAAGCCTGTCCCGCCCAAATCACGTCCGATGATGGCCAGTTCCAGAACGGATAATGAAAAACTCATTGGCGTTGATCTGATGATCGATTCGGAAAAGACACCGGAAGAAGTTGCCGATATCATTGAACGCCTGCTCCCCGAACAATTTCGTTTGTTGAATATAGCCAACCGGGGAACCCAGGTTTGGCCTACCGGTTCCATGCTTACCGAATGTGTGAATCACCATGGTTGCCGGATCATTCTTCATGACAAAGATTCGGAGGTAAATGCCCAGGCGATCTGGAGCATGATCGGTATCGTTTCTAATGAGCTCTTTATCACTTCCATGGAAATGTTAAGGAATTTCGGAGAAAAGCAGGGATATTCGCTGGCACAAGGCCAGTAAATGACCCATATCACAAAACAGTCACTTTTACCCATTGAGCCGGTAGAGCCCACCAAGGAATTTCGGATCCGGAAGATCCTTATACCCATCGTGCTTGGATTGGCTGTGACGCTCTATTTCATGTACAAAGAGTTCGACGCTGCGGCGTATAATGCTATCGACTGGTCGCTACGTGCATTCTTTTGGCTGTTCATGTGTTTGGTGATGATGGCTATTCGTGATATCGGGTACATGATCCGTATCCGCATATTAACCGAAAAAAAACTTTCCTGGCGCAGGTCCTTTGACGTGATCATGCTATGGGAATTCGCCTCAGCCCTGTCGCCCTCAGTGGTAGGCGGATCGGGAGTGGCCATGTTTATCCTTAACCGGGAAAAAATACCCCTCGGAAAAAGTACAGCCATTGTTTTGGTAACGGCTTTGCTCGACGAACTCTTTTATATCATCATGGTGCCGATCTGTATACTGCTCGCGGGATGGCAGAACCTGTTTCCGATCGAATTGGAGCAAAGCCTGTTTGGTATCGCCATGGGCATCAAAGGGCTCTTCTTTACCGGGTACATCTTTATTTTTGCTTTAACCGCCATAATTTCGGTGTCAGTTTTTGTTAATCCGGGTGCGTTCAGGAAAGTACTTATCCGTATTTTTAGCCTGCCCATTCTTCGTCGCTGGAGGAACAAGGTAGCTGAGGTAGGAGATGAAGTTGTAATTACTTCCCAGGAACTTAAAGGCAAAAAACTGAGTTTCTGGGCCAAATGTTTTGGCGCCACTTTCCTGTCATGGACCGCCCGTTTTTTGGTGATCAATTGCCTCATCCTGGCTTTTGTTGCATCTGCCGATCATTTTATTATCTATGCCCGCCAAATGGTGATGTGGGTGATCATGCTGATCAGTCCTACACCCGGAAGCAGTGGTATTGCCGAAATGGTTTTCGAAGGGTTTCTGAAAGAATTTACCATGCCCAATTTAACCGGATTCCAGGCCTTTTTATGGCGTTTATTGAGCTATTATCCCTACCTGATCATTGGGATGATCCTTTTTCCACGCTGGCTCCGTCGTGTATTGAAGAAGGCGTGATTTTTGCTTGTTTGGAGGCATGCAACTGAAGAATATCGTTTATTTTGTCGGAGGAGTCCTGGTTTCTTCCCTGATCTTTATCTCCATTGCAGGAAAACAGGAACAACATTCCGTGGTGGTCAATCACCCCAACGGAACCATTGCGGTGCCCAAGATCCCGAGCACCATTAACTTTGCGGGTGAGGCCGCCCAACTGGATGAAGTCGATGTAAAAGAACGCCTTGACCGCGAATTGTTGGTCAATACCTTTTGGCACAGCAATACCATCATCATGCTCAAAAGGGCAAATAAATACTTCCCGGTTATTGAACCCATCCTTGAAAAAAACGGGGTGCCAGACGACATGAAATTTCTTTGTATGATCGAAAGCGGGTTGACCAATGCGGTTTCACCCAGCAATGCCGCAGGTTTCTGGCAATTTTTAGCCAGTACGGGCAAAAAATACGGCCTCGAAATAAATACGGAAGTAGATGAGCGTTACCATCTGGTAAAAGCAACTGAAGCGGCCTGCGCCTATTTAAAGGACAATAAAGCCAGGCTGGGTAGCTGGACGCTGGCTGCCGCAGCCTATAATATGGGAGAAAACGGGGTAGAAAGCCAGTTGAAATTACAGGGAGTTGGCTCTTATTACGACCTTCACCTCAACGACGAAACCGCCCGCTATTTGTTCCGGATACTCGCCGCTAAAGAAATTTATACGCGGCAGGCTGAATATGGTTTTTTGATCGAAGAAGAAGCTTTGTACAATTCTGTTCAGACACGCACGGTTACGGTTGATAGTACCGTAAACAACTGGCCTGAATTTGCCCTGGCTCAGGGAACCAACTACAAGCACCTGAAATTATTGAATCCATGGATCCGCCAGAGGAGCCTGATGAACAAAGGCAAAAAAGAATATACGGTGCTGCTTCCCAAATCGAGCAAAGCAAAAGATATCGTGCCTGACCTGGAAGAAGGCGGCAGCGATCAATAGTTTAGCTATCCCTTTTCCAACGTTCCATTCCGTCGATCCAGGTAGCAAACGGGATGGCCTTCAACAATTGGTCGGGACCCGCTTTTTGGAGGTCGGTATCATAGATCACAAAATCGGCATCCATACCCGGAAATAATGCTCCAAACTGATTTTCTTTAAATCCTGCCCATGCGGGCCACCAGGTCATTCCCCTGAGTGCCTCATAATGAGAAAGCGCTTCCTCATTTTGAAATCCTTTTGGAGGCAAGAGGGAAACATTTACACGAAATACAGCCGACACCAGGGTGTACATGGGGTTGATATCCTCCACCGGACAATCCGTACCCAATGGAAGGCAGCCGGCTTCCTTCAAAAGTGACTTATACGCATACGCACCGGCCATTCTTTTGGAACAGAGCCGATCCTCGGCCCAGAACATATCCGAAGTAGCGTGCGTAGGCTGAACGGACGGAACAATGCTGTACTTACTAAAGAAGGAAATATCGTGAAGATCGAGCACCTGCGCATGTTCGATACGCCAGCGCCGGTCGTTTTTACCGCCCAGGAAACGTCCGTAAGTTTCCAGGATCAACCGATTGGCTGAATCTCCGATACAATGGGTATTTGCCTGAAAGCCGAGATCATAAATAAGCTGACATACACTGTCAAAATAAGCCTGGTTATGGATGGCCAGTCCACTACCCTTATGATCGCAATACGGCTCTTTTAAAAGGGCTCCGCGTGAGCCTAAGGCCCCATCCGCGTACAACTTGAAGGAAGCTGCTTTGAGTTTGGGTGTTTCATAAATGCCCTTCCTGGCAAATTCAAATTCTTCCGGACCTGGATTCAACATGGTAATAAACTTCATATGAAGGAGTCCTTCTTTCTGCATGCTATCGATCAACAGGATCAGCTTAAGGTCCAGGCCTGCTTCCGTAATGGCTGCAATACCTGAGGAAATACAGCGCTCCTGGGCGGCCAGCAAGGCTTCACGCAACTCTTTGGAAACAGGTTCCGGAATTACCGCTTTTGCCAGATCTGCCGCCCCGTCTATCAAAACACCAGTGAGTCGTTTTGCGTTTGACGGGTCCGGGATTATTGCTCCTCCTTCAACCTCTGTTTCAGTAGTGAAAGCCAATTTTTCCAAAACATTGCCGCTCACCAAAGCGGCATGCCCGTCAACACGGGATAAATAAAAATGTTTATCGGGATACAGGGAATCCAGCATCCTGCGATCCGGATATTTTCCACCCCAGAGGTTCTGGTCCCAACCGCGGCCTTTTACCCAGGCTCTGTCGGGATGCGCCTTAACATAGGCAGCTATCGCTTCTAAACAGGCCTCCCAGGTGGCTTTGCCCTTGAGCTCGAGTTCGAACAAACCTTTGCCAAAAGAAGCGAAATGGGCATGGGCATCATGCCAGGCCGGATAAAGATGTTTGCCCTGCAGATCGATCTCCTTAGTTGCTGTGTATAGGGCGCGCAGGGAGTCGGTGTTGCCGATGGCGACTATCTTGCCCTGGTCAATAACCAGGCATTCCGCCTGCAGGTATTCCGGACCAAAAGAATTAACCTGTCCTCCATAAACAAGCAAATCCACTCTAGGGGTGGATCGACAGGCAACTAATAAAGAGAAAACACAAATACAGATCAGAAACGAACGCCCCATCTCTCAAAGATAGAATTTCGAGTCCTTTTACAAAAACGCGTCCTTGATCAAATAAATAAATGAAAATCAGAATTAACTCCTGATTTCACGGGTTTTTTGAAAAAGAAAGCAAGCCATTTATTAATATACTTTTTCATACCTAACTATTAGAACCAAAAAGTTGGCCAATAGTTGCTTGAGGTTTCGCTTTTTTTTATTTTTTACATAAAATCCGATTGCATCACATTCAAGCGGCGATAAAGTCCCATTTCCATCCTGATCAATTCTTCATGGGTTCCACTCTCCAGGATCTCCCCATTCTGCAATACCAGGATGCGGTCGGCATTACGTATGGTACTGAGCCGGTGGGCAATAACCAGTGAAGTTCTTCCTTTCATCAGTTTTTCGAGTGCTTCCTGAACGAGCGATTCGGACTCAGAATCGAGTGAGGATGTAGCTTCATCCAGTATAAGAATAGATGGATTTTTTAGTATCGCCCGGGCAATAGCAATACGTTGTCTTTGTCCTCCGGATAGTTTGATCCCCCGGTCGCCAACGATGGCTTCCAATCCTTCGGGAAATTTGCTGATAAACTCCCAGGCATTGGCCATTTTCGCAGCTTCGATCACCTCATCATCAGAGGCTTCCGGTTTCCCATACAAAATGTTCTCCCGAATGCTACCACCAAAAAGGATCACATCCTGGGGAACGATGGCCATCTGGCTCCGTAAACGGGTTAGTTCGTACTCCCGGATCGGTCTTCCATCAACGAGGATCTGTCCGGCCTGGGGTTCATAAAAGCGCAACAGAAGGGAGGAAATGGTCGTTTTTCCGGAACCGCTCTGGCCCACCAGCGCTATTTTTTCTCCCGCCCTGGCCTCGAAGCTTATTCCCTGAAGCACAGGAGTTTCGAGACGGGAAGGATAGGCAAAATTTACTTTTTCGAAAGCAAAAGACCCCTTAAAACGCGGGTAATCTTTACGCCTGTCGGCATCCAGATCCACGTCTTCGCCAGGTTCATTCAGCAATTCCAGGACCCGGTCGGTGGCCCCCAGGGTTTTTTGGATCTGGTTATATTGTTCAGCTATACCCCCTATCGAGCCTCCTACAAAAAGTGTGTATAACATGAATTGAACAAGATCGCCATATTCCATTAATCCCTGTTGTTTCAGGTAAGCTCCATAAAAGATCAGGGCTACGATCCCTCCAAAAAGGCCGAAGATGATAAAGGAGGCAAAAGCTGCCCTTAACCTGCCCACCTGCACTGCCTGTTTCCGGACCTTTGCGGCTGAATTTCCATAACGGAGTATTTCAAAATATTCGTTGGCAAAGGCTTTTACATTATGGATGCCCTGCAGCGTTTCTTCGACAATGGTATTGCTGTCGGCCACCTGGTCTTGCACCCCGCGCGATTTCTTCCGAACAAAATAGCCGAAGATCACTGTGAGAATGGCCAGTGGCGGGATGATCAGCAACATGGCCAGGGCCAGCTTGGTTGAGGTAAAAAACAGGAGGATGATCCCTCCGATAATGATGATGAATTGGCGTAAAAATTCAGCAATATTCGTGGTGAAGGTATCCTGTATCTGGGAAATATCTGCCGAAATGCGGCTGCCCAATTCGCCCGCCCTTCTTTGGGTAAGGTAGGACATGGATAAACGGATCAGGTTAGAATAGGTAGCTTTTCGCACTTCTTCCAACATACGTTCCGTAACATCAACAAAAAGGTAGATCCGGAAATAGGAGAATATGGTTTGTGCAACAAAAACAGCGAGGATGATCCACCCCCAACGCAGCAACTGGTCCCAGTCTGCCTCAGCGGCTTTTAATACCTCGCCTATCAGGGTCGGAAAGGCGAGTGCTGTGGCACCGGTCCCAACCAAAAACACCATTCCCAGATAAAATTTCCATTTATTGGAACCCACATAGGAAAACAGTTGAAGGCTTTTGCGAATCGATTCGCGGTTAATTTTTGCCCGCGGCATTTCCTCTCTAGCTTTTCCGTCTCTTCTTGCCATAATTTACTCCGCTTTGAAGCTTCGAATATCCATCGAAAAAGAGGCAACAGGAAATATTGTCTTTAAAAGATACGGATTTTGTCGGTATGCAGTAAATAGGAGCCAAAACAGCCGACCCCTCCTGTTATGTTGCTATACAGAGAAGAGGGCCCTACCAGTGGATTTCCATCCACATTCGTTTCCACACTTAAATGATACCTGTAATAATGGGTCTCGCAGGTTATCAGGTTGGCAAGTATCCAGCGGCTTTCAACATTCACCGGGTTTCTCGTATAGGTACCTATCCCGCTTTGAAGGGTTTTTCCATCATTGCCAAAATCACTGTAATAGCGGGTGTTGAATGCATAAACATCACTGGTTGTGGTGCCATTGCCCACCGAATCAATATTCTCCGCATAGATCCGGTAAAAATTTTCCTGTCCGGGTATGTCCTGCCAGATCATGGAAAGATGATACACGCTATCCGATTCCTGAACAGAGCCATAATGATTGACATTTACGCTGCTTGCCAGGGCCAAAGGAACGGCGCAGTTGGCAGAAACAGCAGGGAGGCCTGGTGCTTCGGCCCATATCCAATATTCTTTCCCCTGTTCGATCAACAGATTCGGACTGGTCTCCGTATAAAAATCTTCTCCTACCTTTCTTTCCAATAAGGAGGTATCCGATCCATTGCTGATCCATACCTGAGCATTGAGCACATATTCAGGCCCCGTGCTGCCCGATGATCCAAATAAAGGAACAACACGGACCAAGACCACTTCAATCGGCTGATTCGGGGAAAGGAAACAAAAAAGCCCCAGTTTCGGGTCGGTTTTAGGCAGCGGAATATCGGCCTCCTTTTCGCAGGAGACGAACAGAACGCAGATCAAAAACAGAGGCCAAAGGATTTTCATATCAAAATTTAAAAGAATAGGAGATGGAAGGTAAAACCGGGAAAAACGACATCTGTTTCAGGCTGCTT
>JAKFCJ010000217.1:0-5459 GCA_036676705.1 Bacteroidota bacterium | reverse complement strand
GGCCGCGAGCATCACCGCGCACAGGTCACGCGTTGCCGCGGTAGACCAGATGGTTTTGCTGTAGCCCTGCGCTCCAGTGTGTTTCAGCCATTCTATCGATTTCTGTTTTATATTCCCGTAGCCTGGCTGGGTTTTGACGGACTCACCATTATGTTCATGTACAGTGTCAACCAGTTTTATCAATTCTGGCTGCATACCGAAACCATTCCGAAGCTTCCCCGCTGGGTGGAAGCCATCTTCGTTACCCCTTCCCACCATCGTGTACATCATGCCAGTAATATCCGTTATCTGGACAGGAATATGGGCCAGGTACTCATTATCTGGGACCGCATGTTCGGCACCTTCCAGGAGGAGCTTGAGGCAGATAAACCCCGCTTCGGACTTACCAAACCCCTTGAAACTACTCATCCGGTGCGGGCCGTTTTGCATGAATTTTATTTGCTGAAGGAGGATTGGGCCAGAACCGATTCATTTATAACAAAATTGCATTACCTGTTTGCCCCTCCGGGATGGAGTCATGATGGCAAAAGCAAAACAGCCGATGAACTTCGGGCGGAAAACGAACAAAAAGCGGGATAATGCTGTTTGTTCGTAACGAATGCGTTTAATTTGCAGCCCCAACAAATCGATCTTCTGAACATGAAAAATATCACTGTAATTGGCTCCGGCACAATGGGAAATGGCATTGCCCATGTTTTTGCACAAAATGGCTATCAGGTTTCACTTGTGGATGTAAATCCCCAGGCCCTCGAAAAAGCCCTGGCCACCATTACAAAAAACATGGATCGCCAGATCCAGAAAGGGATACTCAGTGAAGAACAAAAATCTGCAGCGCTCGGGAACCTGAAAACTTATACCGACCTTACCCAGGGTGCCTCTCAGGCTGACCTGGTAATCGAAGCGGCTTCCGAGAACTTCGAGATCAAAACGAAAATTTTTAAACAACTGGATGAAATAGCCCCTGCTTCCTGCATCCTGGCTACGAATACCTCCTCCATTTCCATTACTAAACTTGCCGCACAAACCAAAAGGGCCGACAAGGTCATTGGCATGCACTTTATGAACCCGGTACCTGTGATGAAATTGGTCGAGGTGATCAAAGGCTACCATACTTCCGATGAGGTAAACACTTCTATTTTAACGCTTTCAAAAGCAATCGGCAAAATCCCGACACTTGTTGAAGATTACCCAGGCTTTGTAGCCAACCGTATCCTCATGCCCATGATCAACGAAGCCATTTATACACTGTATGAAGGCATTGCCGGTGTGGAAGAGATCGACACCGTAATGAAACTGGGCATGGCCCACCCCATGGGACCGCTCCAGTTAGCCGACTTCATCGGACTGGATGTATGTTATTCCATCTTAAATGTATTGTATGATGGATTTGGTAACCAGAAATATGCTCCCTGCCCTTTATTGGAAAAAATGGTATTGGCCGGCGACCTCGGGGTAAAATCGGGACGCGGGTTTTACGACTATGCCAACGGAACGAAGGATCTGGTTGTTGCGAAGAACTTTAACTGAGACCATGGACCATAGACCATGGACCATGGTCTAAATCTCGAATAGGTTCCCCTGAATTACATCGCTGGGAAAAGCGGGTTTCGGGTTATGGGTTTCGGGTTCTGGAAGTTTTACTATAGGTTTTGCCTTCTTCGCAGGCTTTTCAACCTTTTCCGTAGTTTCTTCTCCTTCTCCACCCTCTTCCGTCCCATCTTCATTGCCCTCTTCTTCGATCTCAGAAACGGGCGGGTCATTAACAGGCTCTTCATCGACCGGTTCGTCTTTTTCCACACCTACAATTTTGGTGATCTCTAATGAACCCAGCTTATTTCCCAGGGCTTTCCATCCTTTGATATCGATAAACTGGTCCAAACGGATCTGTTCTTCGCTTTTTGTGCCTTTTGCATCCTTTTTATGGACAATAACCTCAGGTTCAGGGTGTAAACTCAGGAATTCGAGCTTGCTTCCGGGGTTCTCGGAGATAAATAAGAAACGTTTTTCCAGGGTCTGGGTTTCGATCAGGAAACGTTTGACATAGTAATTTTTGCTCTTTTTGTCAAAATGGATGGCGGTAACCACCTTTTTCGGGTTAAACTTCCTTAAAAAGAGCACTTTGTCGTATTCGTAATGGTTGGTGATCTCAAAATTGGTGAGTTCATAGGACCCATCCTTCATTATCACCAAAATAGCATCATTGCCATTAAAATTACCGAGATATTGGCCTCGCTCTTCGGTATTCAAACGACCTATGGCCGCATCATACCAAATATCACGACCACCTATGGTTGAGGCACCTTTTTCCTTGAATTTAATGGATTTAATGCGGTACCTGGAGAAGATATTTCCCTGTGCCCCACGGCCTTTGATGGCTATTTCAGAAAAATCAAAATCGTAGATCTTTTTCCGTGCTTTTGAATTCGGACTCAGCGTTACGTTAACGATCTCAGATTCGCTATTCGGATTGGCGGTAAAATAAAGCACTTTAGATCCTTTTGTTCCTTTGGTGATCACGTATTCTTTATCCCGGGTCATGGAGGTTACGGCAAAACGTTTGGCGTAATAATAGCCGCTACTTCCGTCCTGGTAAACCGCATTATAGACCATGCGGTCATCGTTTTTCTTAAACACACCAACATGAATAATACCTTTGCCCATAAAGGCTTTTTCCTGCACCTTGCTCACCACCATGATGCCATCTTCGCGGAAAACGATGATGTCATCAATATCCGAGCAGTCGCAGATGTATTCGTCTTTTTTCAGGGCATAACCCACAAATCCCTCAGCCCTGTTCACATACAACTTTTGATTGGCCACAGCAACCATGGTCGCTTGAATCGTGTCGAACTGGCGCAATTCGCTTTTCCGCTCCCTGCCTTTTCCGTATTTTTTCAAAAGGTCCTGGAAATAGCCGATCGTATATTCAACCAGGTTCGCCAGATGCGCGAGGGTTTCGGCGATCTGGTCCTCAAGGCCTTTGATGAACTCATCGGCTTTAAACGCGTCGAATTTGGAGATCCGTTTGATCCGTATCTCGGTCAGCCGGACAATATCATCCTGGGTTACCTCACGGCGCAGCAGCTTTTTATAAGGATCCAAACCTTTGTCGATGGTTTCTAACACCGCTTCCCAGGTTTCGCATTCCTCAATATCGCGGTAAATGCGTTTTTCAATGAATATTTTTTCCAGCGAACTGTAATGCCATTGGGTTTCGAGCTCACTGAGTTTAATTTCCAGCTCCATTTTCAGGAGCGCCTGGGTTTGTTCGGTCGAATAGGCCAGGATCTCCTCAACCGGCAGGAAGAGGGGTTTATCCTTAACGATCAGGCAGGCATTGGGGGAAATGCTCACTTCACAATCTGTAAAGGCGTACAGGGCGTCCATGGTAATATCCGGAGAAACCCCGGGAGCCAGCTGGATCTGCACTTCCACATCGCGGGCAGTATTGTCCACCACCTTTTTGATCTTTATTTTCCCCTGGTCATTCGCTTTAATGATGGATTCGATCAGTGAGGTGGTCGTTGTTCCGTATGGAATGTCTTTGATCAGCAGGGTCTTTTTGTCCTGTTCTTCAATACGCGCCCGGACCCGTACCTTGCCTCCACGCATCCCGCTGTTGTAATTGCTCACATCAAGCATGCCTCCTGTCGGGAAATCAGGATACAGGATCACTTTTTTGCCCCTTAACTGATCGATGGATGCCTGGAGCAATTCGCAAAAGTTGTGAGGGAGTATCTTGGTCGATAATCCCACGGCGATCCCTTCAACACCCTGCGCCAGCAAAAGTGGAAATTTCATTGGCAGGGCTACCGGCTCCTTTTTACGGCCATCATAAGAGAGCTGCCAATTGGTAGTTTTAGCGTTAAAGGCTACTTCAAGTGCGAATTTCGAAAGCCGGGCCTCAATATAACGGGGTGCCGCAGCCGAATCGCCGGTCCGGAAATCTCCCCAGTTTCCCTGGGTTTCCACCAAAAGGTCCTTTTGTCCGATATGAACCAGTGCATCGCCAATAGAAGCATCGCCATGGGGATGGTACTGCATGGTTTGTCCGATGATATTGGCCACCTTATTGAAGCGACCATCATCCATCTCCTTCATGGCGTGCATGATACGACGCTGAACGGGTTTTAATCCGTCTTCAATACCGGGAACCGCACGTTCGAGAATAACATAAGAGGCATAGTCGAGAAACCAGTTTTCATACATGCCCGACACAGGGATCACCCCATGCAATTCACCATCATCCTCCTTAGGATCAGGTTCTTCCGTATGTTCTTTGTTGATTTCTTCTTCTTCTTCGTCCTTCATGCCGCGCTTCTAACAATCCCCCGAAAATAAGATGATTTTTTTTTCTATCTTGTAAATAGAATCAACACCCTGTTGATAGAATTAGCTTTATGACACATAGAAACAGTACATTTTTTGGCCGCACTGTTTTATTCCTTTCGGTCCTCCTGATTTTTGCCTGTAAAAAGGACACCAACCCGACCCTTCCTCCGCCTCCTGACCCTATCCCTGCCTGGAAACTGGATTCCGGGATCTATGATCCAAACAGCTATTTTCCCCTTCGTTTGGGTGCGTATTGGTTATACGAAAACAGCGACGGATCCCTTGACTCTGTTTTATGTTACGACAAAGCTATATCCGTGGCAGATACGAGTTTTAAGATCGAAAATTATCACTTCATGCCCTCTTCTCAGCAAAAAGACAGGAGCTCTTTAGGATGTTACAAAGGCTATTGGAACGTGTGCAAGAGCAATCCCTGCGGTTTCAAAATTTATCTCTTTTGGCCGGAACAGAATGCTTATGAATTTGCCTACTCAAGGAGTTGCATGTACTTTATCAAACCTGGACAATCTGCCCAGCAGGCACAATGGTTCGAAAAACCGGATCAATTTTGTATTTCTGCAGATACAAGTGTGGATGGTTTTGATCACGTAAAAGTGTACCGGAATATAGAATTTGATGAGACCAATCTGGACACCTTTGCGTATGAGCCGGCTTCTCCGTCAAGTAATTTTTGGAAAATAACGAGCATACGGTACAAGCCTACAGTCACATTTGAAGACCACTATTATGCGCAGGGAATTGGAAGGATAAGGTCCGTTTACTATGATGCAGGAATTTTAGTGAATACGCAAAAGTTGATTCGGTACCGGATCCAATAGCCTGATTCAGGCAACTTCCTCCTTCACTTCATCCATTTCAATACGCAGGTTATCAATGATAAATCCCTGCCTTTCCATGGTGTTTTTGCCCATATAATACTCGAGCAGGTTTTTTATCGTGACATCCTTACCGAGTATAACAGGGTCCATACGCATGTCTTCCCCAATAAACATCCCGAACTCCTCCGGAGAGATCTCACCCAATCCTTTAAAACGGGTGATCTCCGGTTTATTGCCCAATTCCCTCACTGCATTCTGTTTTTCCTCTTCGCTGTAGCAATAGATGGT
>JAKFCJ010000216.1:0-26638 GCA_036676705.1 Bacteroidota bacterium | reverse complement strand
ACCGATCACATCGAAACAGAGTGGTTCGCCTTCTTTAACGGTATAATTCAGGGTATTGTTCTGGGTCTTGATGTCAGGAACCGCATTCGGCGGACAATCAATAACGATCATCTGGATATCCAGACGGATCTTGCTGATCAGGACTCCGTTCCGGTATTCCGAAACATCGATCGCTATGGAGTATCTGCCCAGTCCGGGAGCTTTAATTTCCGTTACCCCGTTCCGTTTATCGATATTGGCCACACCGCTGTTCCCGAAGGGTATATTCACATTGAATCCCTGGCGGTAGATCACATTTTGGAAGGTCGGCATATTAAAAGGAAGTCCCGGCATGGGATCACTTTCACTTCCTCCTGACCAGGGCGTATTCAGTTCATAAACAAGGGAGTCTCCGTCTTTGTCTTTAGCCGTATTATAGATGGAAACAAGGTCGTTTCTACAGATATAAGGAGCAGGTACTTCGGTAAAAAAAGGTGAGCTGTTATTGATGGAGGTATTGGGAATAAACGCGTAGTAGGTCTGTCCCATATCATCAATGATATTTTGCTGGGTATTCCTGCAGCAGCGGCGGAAGATCAGGTGGTAGCCAAGGGTGCTGGCCGAAAGATCAACAATTCCCTGGTAAATAGCCTGACGGATACATACATTTGGCTGAAAGGAACAATTGCTTCCGCCTGAAGGAGGGTCAACCGGAATTTCGGTGATCTTTGGAACCGTGAGGATTTTTGAAAGGGTTTTTTCGGAATTGTTATTGTAAAATCCGACCTCAATTTCATCGTCGAATGGAACGGTAGAAGCCGCACAATCGCGGTACATCTTAATGGTGATCCGGTAGCGGTAGTTGCCGTTGTTTTGCAGGCCGAGATATTCATAACTCATACTTCCTCCCACCAGGTGGGTAGCACCAGCGTCGGCGAAGAAAAAGAGGCCCGACAAAAAGCACAGGATCGTGTAAAGTTTGTTCAACGTGTTATTTCCTCTAAGGTACGTAGATGCAATTAGTATTCCAAAGCAAGACAATGGAAATTATCCAAACCCCTATTGTATAGACGAAATTAATTCGTTTTTCGTTTTGCTGTTCGTCGATTTTTATTTTCAAAAAAAAGGCTACTTTTGCACCTCCTTTGGCGGGGTAGCTCAGATGGTTAGAGCGTCGGATTCATAACCCGGAGGTCACGGGTTCGATTCCCGTTTCCGCTACGTTTTGGCTGCAGGCTTTAGGCTGTAAGCTATAGGCTTTTTAAAAAGCGACTCGTTTGGGTCGCTTTTTTTTTGCCGGGAGCGAGGGAGCGGAAAAGGGATATTGGGAAATAGAGATGAAACACCCGAGGCCGTCATCCAGAGCTTGAGCCTGCCCTGAGCTTGCCGAAGGGAAGGATAGGCCAAACGAAACATCCGGGCCGAGGTACGACAGACGGAGTATAAACATCAGGTATTCCAATCGGCCAAACCCGCCAGGGATGAAAGGATTGTAGACTAAGAAAATCATCGCAGAGACATTGACCCCAGCGGGTCGCTGTGTGTTTCAGGTTCGAGCCATAAAGCCGGGTTTCCCGAATAACAATACCTCCAGCGGAATTAGAAACTTGAATTATATTCGTTCAAGGCTGACGAATAAAAACTATTGGAATGAATGAATTGAGAAAAATACGGTTGATGAAGGTGCTGATTTCACTGACTTTGCTCCTTTTTGTCAGCTTCACACCTAATTCAGGCATTTCCGGCTATTATTATGTTGCCGGCTACGTTTATTTACAAGAGAATCCAAACTTACTGGTAGCGAACCAAATGGTTGTGATCAATTCAGATACGGTCCTGTCGGATTCAAAAGGCAGATATATTTACAAGATTTATTGGGCGATGCTGGGAATTCCAGCCAGACCCTATTATTCAGACCATTCACCAAAGCATATTGTTGTCAGGGTTGGTTCCAGATCTTATTCTTTTAAGAACAGACCGAAGAGGTATTCGATCAAAAAAGAGGAAAAAAATGAATTACGGGTTAAAAATCTGGACGTTCAGATCAATCTGGATTCATTGTCAAACGGAGCAAAAGTTGTTGGGCTCTATCCATATTGATCGACTGCCATTCATGGAGAATAATTACGACATTTGTCAGGCTTCAATGATAAGATCGTACCTGACCTGGAGGACAAAGACCTTTGTTATTATATTCTTCCTTTGTCACGAAAAGTAGACAGGCAACGATAGTTAGGTAGATAAGAAACACCGGAAATTAAACCCGTCACTCCACCACAATAATCTCTGAAAGCCCCGTCCCCGCTATCCGCAAAAAATACAACCCCGGACTTAATCCTGCTTCTATAGAATGATCCAGCGGATCCATAACCCCATGAAAAAGCTGCTGCCCCTGAAGTCCGGAAATAATTACCGGCGCATCAACATACCTGGAAAAGTAAATTTTTCCTTTAGAAGGGTTGGGATAGATCACCAAGTCGTCGGCTACTATTGCCCCTTCAATAGAGGTGAAACCGCATTTCAGGAGGTCTTCCGTCAGCGTGTCGCGCAGGGCATGGAGCCTTTCGTAGACCTTGTTTCCCGGACAATTTGTTGCACAACCGCTGCGGTGGCCGTCGAGATGGTAAACCAGATAAGCATTGGGGTCACCTGGGGGATGAAGGCTCTGGTTTTGTGGCTCGATGCGATCTTTGAACATTTTCCATGCAATGAGTTTACGCAGCGACTGCATCATCGTGTCGGGAGGTTGGGCTGTCGTGTATTCACCCAGCACACAAATGCCCTGGGTATAACTATTTTTGGAGCAATAATGGGCACCGCGTATATAATCCTGTTCGCCAATACCCTGTGGGTCGCGGCCTAGAAACAGGGTTCCATTTCTCGCGATCAGATAATTGTAACCAATATCATCCCAGCCATTTCCCTGGGTATGCAACAGGTATATATCCCGCACCAGCGCAGTAGGGTCGGCATTGGTATTCGAACCGGCTGAATGGTGCACAATAACATGGTGGGTAGGAGTGGTGGTTGGTAGTACCGTAGGTTCAGGTAAACCCGTTCTCCATTGCGACTGGGGTATAGCAGGCGGCTCCATACAGCCCAAAACCAAAACATGGGTGTCTTTTGAAAGTAGATTGAGGGCCGGCGCATAAAAGAGCAAAAGCTCCAGGGAATTCCCTCCGCTGTTTATCAATTTGACAGGCTCCTTTTCATCCTGCTTAAAATATTGAATGCTTTGTTCCAATTGATCCAACTCCGGCTGATGCGGGTCGACCCGAAGTGTTTCTTCCTGATCGCCACAACTTTTGGAAACATTCGCCAGGGTTGCACTTCGAAGCACCCAGGAACTATATTGAACGGGGGGAAAATCCAGGGGGCTTTTATCCAGGCTATCCACCAGGCGAAAGCGGTAAAAAAAAGGCTCGTTTTTTTCGATCAGTTCCCAGGTTTGGGCGTAGGTACTGAGGACCATCGATAATGAGAAGAAAAACAGGATAATCCTATGGAGCATGTTGAAGTCAGGCAATAATGTGGCCACCGTCTTAATAAACTTAACATTCTCTTAACATTGACACAAATTCGTGGTAATACCTTTGTTGCATCAAAACGCTAAGTATGAAATTTCAGGTTTTCAGTAAGTTAACTGTACTCGCCGCCTTGTTCGCCATCATGGCTTGTGGCGGTGGTCAATCGGACAAATCAAACACCGATGAATCCTTGACAGGAGAGATCAAAATTGACGGAAGCAGTACCGTATATCCGATCACGGAAGCGGTTGCGGAAGAATTTCGTGCCGAACATCCCGGTGTTAGGGTAACGGTTGGGTTTTCAGGAACCGGTGGCGGATTTAAAAAATTCGGCAGGGGAGAGATCGATATCAATAACGCATCCCGACCCATCAAAGAACTCGAAGAAAAGACCTGCAAAGAAAACAATATCCAGTTCCACGGGATCACTGTAGCCTACGACGGACTCGCTATTGTCGTGAGCAAAGAAAATACCTGGCTGGAGAGTATTACCGTTGCCGAACTGAAAATGATCTGGGAACCGGGTGCCCAGGAAAAAATTAAAAAATGGAGCCAGGTGAGAGCCGGATGGCCTGATGTGGAATTTAATTTATACGGTGCTGGAGTAGCATCAGGAACCTACGATTATTTTACCGAGGTGATCGTTGGAGAAAGCGGTTCAAGCCGTGGGGATTATACTGCAAGTGAAGACGACAATGTCCTGGTCCAGGGTGTGGCCGGCGATAAAAATGCACTTGGCTTTTTCGGACTTGCCTACTACGAAGAAAATAAAGATAAACTACGCCTGATACCTGTTGATAATGGAAAAGGAGCAGTTACTCCAACAGCCGAAACTGTTATGTCAGGCGAATACGCTCCATTGTCAAGACCTGTATTTATTTATGTGACCAAAACGGCAACCCAAGGTCCGGAAGTGGCAGCATTCATTAATTTTTACCTGAGCAATGCGGCAGTCCTGGTAAAGGATGTGGGTTATATTGCACTTCCGGGGAAAATGTATGAAGAAGAAACGGCGAAGTTCGAGCAATTCCTGAATGCCCAATAAGCACGGTGGCAAAATCAATTATTAAAAGAAAACAGAGGGAGAGGGCCATCAAGTGGCTGCTTACCCTAAGTGGTTTGATCACCATCTTAACCACTCTTGCCATTATTTGGGTCCTGTTTTCTGAATCCTTCTCCTTTTTCCGCGAAGTTTCCCTGTGGTCATTTTTGACCGATACGGAATGGACCCCCTTGTTCACCAACAAACATTACGGGATACTTCCCCTGCTTTCGGGCACTTTTTTGACTACCCTGATCGCCGTTCTTACTGCGGCACCACTCGGGCTGGTCATTGCTATTTATTTAAGTGAATATGCGCCAAAGGGATTCAGGAAAGGAATTAAACCGGCACTGGAACTGCTTGCGGCTGTTCCCACTGTGGTGTATGGCTTTTTTGCCCTTACCGTTGTAACCCCGTTTTTGCAATCTTTCATCCCGGGGGTGGATAGTTTTAATGCCCTGTCGGCCGGATTGGTCATGGGCATTATGATCATCCCGATGATCTCCTCATTAAGTGAAGATGCGCTCTATGCCGTTCCCAAATCCCTGAGGGAAGCCTCGTATGGAATGGGGGCAACCAGGTTTCAGACCGTGTTTAAGGTTACGGTTCCTGCGGCTTCTTCGGGCATTATCGTCTCCATCATTTTGGCCATTGCACGGGCTGTTGGCGAAACGATGGTGGTGGCGATCGCTGCCGGACAACAACCCACCCTGACACTGGATCCCCGGAAATCCATAGAGACCATAACCGCCTATATCGTTCAGGTAAGCCTCGGCGACGTACAACATGGTTCGATAGAATACCGAACCATTTTTGCGGCGGGGATCACCTTGTTCCTCTTCACTTTTGTATTAAACACGCTGGGGTACAGGATCAAAAAAAGATACCAGGAAAAGTATGCGTAGATTCAAAATAAACCGGCTGAAAGACAACGCTTTCAAATACCTGGGCATGGGTTGTACCATTTTTGTGATCGGTCTCCTGCTCATTTTTATTGGAAATATCCTGGTTGACGGACTGGGCCGGATCGACTGGGATTTTATTACCAGCCTGCCTTCCCGGAAAGCCGAAAAATCAGGAATACTGACTGCCTGGACCGGAACGGCCTGGATACTGATCCTTACGGCGATCATCGCCATTCCTTTGGGAGTAGCGGCAGGAGTTTACCTCGAAGAGTTTGGTAAAAAGAACAGACTGGCTTCCATCATCGAGATCAATATTGCCAACCTGGCCGGGGTGCCTTCGATCATTTATGGATTACTCGGACTGGAGATCTTTGTAAGGACCTTAAATTTCGGAGGAAGTCTGCTGGCAGGAGCTTTTACGCTGGCTTTGCTCATCCTGCCCATTTTGATCGTGGCGACCCGGGAAGCTTTAAAAGCCGTTCCCAATTCGCTTCGTGAGGCAAGTTTCGGTATGGGTGCAACCAAATGGCAAACCATCTGGTACCAAACCCTTCCTGCGGCATCCGGAGGTATTATGACAGGGATCATCCTCTCGCTTTCACGGGCCATAGGCGAAACAGCCCCGCTTATTATCATCGGAGCACTGGCCTATGTTCCTTATGTGGCACAAAGTCCGATGGATGAGTTTACCGTGCTGCCCATGCAAATATTTAACTGGGCGTCCCGTCCCCAGGCCGACTTTCTGGAAAATGCAGCAGCGGGGATCGTCATCTTATTGTTGATCGTGTTCACCATGAATGGAATCGCTGTTTACCTGAGAAATAAATGGCAAAAGAAAATTAATTGGTAATTTTAGCGAACTATGTCCCTGATCGAAGCAAATAAAGTAAACGCTTATTATGGTAAAAATCATGTGCTTAAAGATATCCAGATGGAGATCAAAGCCCATACGGTTACTGCTTTTATAGGTCCTTCAGGATGTGGAAAGTCGACCTTCCTTCGCATGCTGAACCGCATGAACGATTATATCGACACCTTTCATATGAAAGGGGAAATATTGATCGAAGGCAAAGACATCTATAAAAAGAAAGTCAAGGTCGAAGAACTCCGGCAAAAAGTCGGCATGGTTTTCCAAAAGCCCAATCCTTTTCCTAAATCCATATACGAAAATGTGGCCTACGGTCTTACGCTAAAAGGAATTAACGATAAAGATATAGTAGGCGAACGTGTGGAGAAAGCCCTAAAACAGGCCAATTTATGGGGTGAGGTGAAAGATTCCCTGAACAAATCGGCTTATTCGCTTTCGGGAGGCCAACAACAACGTCTTTGCATTGCACGGACACTCGCTGTAAAACCTTCCATTGTATTGATGGATGAGCCTGCTTCTGCCCTTGATCCCCTTTCCACAAAAAAGATCGAGGAGTTAATTGCCGAGTTAAAGGAAAATTATACCATTGTCATTGTTACCCACAATATGCAGCAGGCCGCCCGTGTAAGCGACCGGACGGCGTTTTTTTATCTGGGAGAGCTGGTCGAATTCGACAAGACCAAGGCGATTTTTGAAGATCCCAAGGAAAAACGGACGGCGAATTATATTGCCGGGAAGTTTGGGTAGGGTGGGGCTTTAGGCTATAGGCTATAGGCTTTAGGCTGTAAGTTATATAACACTGTTTCTCTTTCTCTTTCTCTTTCTCTTTCTGTATCTTCCATTCGCAATGAGAATAGGTAAAATGTGGAGGATTTTTGCCGTTTCGGCTTGTTTGCTGACGGGACTGCAGGTATTTGCTCAGAACTTCAGCATTGCTCCCAACGACACCATCGAACAGAGTGGAACACTGGAAGACCTTGAAACACTAACGATCTCTTTTCAAAATCCCGATCCTTCCCCTCTGGTTTTAAAATGGCAAAAAGTGAGTGCCGTGGTACCAGCCAATTGGGAAGCGGCGGTTTGCGACAACAGAATATGCTATACGGGGCTGGAAGATAGCGGAACCATGAATGCGGTTGATTCTTCAGAATGGGCGTTTCTTCTTTTGCACATCACATCCAAAGTTAATTATGGAACGGCTACCGTTCGTTACGTGGTATGGGATGAAAAAGATCTCCTGAATAAAGATACCCTTACCTTTATTCTTCGGGTGGACGAACCTTCGGGTACTGAGCGGCTGCAAGAAGCGATATCCATACACATTTACCCGAACCCATCGAATGGAATGCTTTTTATCCATACCAACAGAACGAACGGATTTTTTTACCGGATCACGGATGGGGCAGGGAAAAGTATAAATAATGGTTATTCCGAAACCCGGGTACTTACCCTTTTAATGGAAGGCATTAAGGCCGGACTTTATTACCTTGGTATACCCGACGAAAACGGACAATGGCATACGTTGAAATTTGTTATTAGCCCATGAAAAACACTTTACTCCTTATAGCAGGCTTCTTCGCCGTTCAACTCCAGGCCCAGGATGGAATAAACTGGAACACGGCAACGGATATTTCAACAGGCAACTATGGAAATGCCTATCCCCGTGTGGCATTAACCGGTTCAGGAAATCCGGTTGTTGTATGGGGCGACATGATGAACCAGTCGGTCTATTTTTCCCGTTGGACCGGAACTTCCTTTTCAATGCCGCTCAAGCTGAATCCTTCCTGGATGTCGGTGGCCTCGGCCAGTTGGATGGGACCGGATATTGCAACGAAGGGCGACACGGTGTATGTGGTGGTTAAACGCATGCCTGAGGTGTCGGACACCAACCGTATTTTCCTGTTTCGTTCATTCAATGGCGGGAATAGTTTTGACCCTCCCGTTGAACTTGCCTTTATCGGCGATAGTCTTTCCCGTTTCCCAACCGTGGCCGTCGATGAATTGGGAAACCCGGTCGTTGCTTTTATGAAATTTGACCCCTCTTTTGTCAATTCAAGGTGGGTAGTAGCCCGATCTTCGGATTTTGGAAATACTTTTTCGAGCGATGTTCGTGCAGGCGGGTACAGCGGTCCGGGTTCCGAAGCATGCGATTGTTGTCCTGGCGCCCTGGTTGCTTCAGGCCCTACAATGGCCATGCTTTACCGCGACAACCTGAATGATATCCGCGATATCTGGGCAGGGATCTCAACGGATAATGGCGTATCCTTTCCCGTTGGATTTGCTGCTGACAACAATAACTGGATGGTATTAAGCTGTCCGGCAAGTGGCCCTGACGGGGTGATCATCGGCGATACTCTTTATACAACCTATATGAGCGCTGGAAGCGGAAATTACCGAACCTACCTCAGTCGCTCATCCATAAGCACGGGTACCTTGGGCACGAAAACGAACCTTACCGGGCCAATTACCGGCTTGAGCCAGCAAAATTATCCCCGAATCGCCAGTGACGGCAAGGCCATGGCCATTGTATGGAAGCAGACAATAAGCAGCTTAGCACAGGTAGCCATACTGTTTACCAATGATTTAGCAGCCGGTCTCCCATCTAAATGCGATACGGTCGATCTGGCAAATGTGACCAACACAGATGTGGTCATGCACAATGGAAATATTTTTGTGATCTGGCAGGACGACCAGTCGAAAACCGTGAAATACCGCTTTGGTACATATACACCGGCTGTTTCAGTGAAAAAGAGCATGGAAACAGAACCCGGGATCTATCCAAATCCTGCCTCTACATTGATCACCATTGAATTCGCCAACTTACAAAATGCTACCCTGAGCATCCAAAACAATTTGGGAGAGCAGTTGATCGCGCAAATTTGTAAGGAGGATCAGCGCACCACATTGGACATTTCTTCCCTTGAAGCAGGAATTTATTTTATCCATATCCATCAAAACGACCTTATTTTTACCTGTAAATTTATCAAACTATGAAAAATGTAATCCTTATTCTTTGTTTGCTCATTGGGGGCATTACCGCATGTACATCAAGCAATACCGGAACTTCCACACTCGAAGTTGCTCCGGAAACCGCTACTGTCAGGTACCAGTGTCCGATGAAATGCCAGGGCGATACAGCCTATACGACAGCGGGAAAATGTCCGGTTTGTAAAATGGACCTGAAAGAGATCAAATCGGAATAAAATTACCGGTATTTTAAAAACAATTCTGTTTTTACTAAAGGAATATGGGCTATCATTGACAGACCTATTTCCCACCTGTGAGACTAAGCCTTCTGTTTTTTATGTTTTTGGCCAGCCTGTGGCATGCACAGGAGGCCAAAGCAACTAAAGTACTTCCGCTCAATTACCGGGATGCGCTTCAATTTGTAGAAGACTATCGTACCGATAAGGATACGATCACTCCTTTTTTGATCCATCTGATCAATCTGCCCAACCAGCCCGACTCTTTTCTTCTGCTTGAGAAGGCGCTGTTGGTCAAGTTGGATAAAAAACCAAAGGCCTTAAGGAATTTTTTGGCCCATCATCTTATCAGCAGTGTGTATTATCGGGTTTATACCGACTATGAACGCAGTTTGGAGCACAATACCCGGGCCCTGTTGTTTCTTGAACAGATGCCTTTGAATGAAAAACTGTATATCGAGGCATTTTCCTACCGTTTTTTCATTCAAAACGCGCTTTGGAACACGGAGGATGCCATGCGTTACGCCCAAATGCTGGAGGATTCGATCCCGTTTATTAAAGATCCCGTCAATCTTTCATTTTTATATCGCCAGCTCACCCTCTTTTATGTCGAACACAGCGAATACGAACGATCTGTTTTTTTTAGCCGGGCCGGACTTCAGAATAATCTGAAAAACGGGATCAAAAAGTCAACAAGTTCGTTTTACGGCAACCTCGCGAATTGCCTTCCTTATCTTGGGAAAAAAGATTCGGTCATCTACTTTCGTAAAAAAGGAATTGAAGCGGCTCTGGATGAAGGGGTGCTGGTTGGGCTGAACGTAGCCTACAGGAATCTAGCAAGCGATTATTCGCAGGCAGGTTTGGCGGATAGCGCTGATCTCTATTTTGAAAAGTCATTGGCTATGTTCCACGCCAATCCTTATAATATTGGGTTGGGCTACACATACATGTGCCTGGCAGAACATTGGGTGCTGAATGGGAAGTCGATGGAGGCTGAAGCCTTGTTAGACAGCATCATCCAGGTTGCACACCTGATCGGCCCGGGAAACCTGGCCAAATATTACAAGGTGAAGATGCAATTGGCCTTTAAGGAAGGAAATTTTGAGCAGTTCCGGCACTTCCAGAATATCGGGGATTCGATCGTTGAGGCGCATATGGCCGATGAGTCGAACCTGATCAAGCAGGAAATGATGGTGCGTTACGAAACCCAAAAGAAGGAAGTAGCCAATAACCAATTGCAGATCAGTTTACAAAAGGCGAAGATAAACTGGATACTTTCCCTGGGAGTGGCGTCATTCCTGGCTGTTGCTTTTTTTACCTTCCTGAATATCCGCCGAAAGGAAAAGACCATTGAAAAACAACGTCGGAAAAGCCATGAATTGGAAGTAAAAATTTCCCAAATGGCCCTGGAACAGGAAAAAAGGGATAAGGAACAGTTGAAGATCGCTTTGAATTCCCAGATCACCAAGGGCCTGCAACAACAAGCGGCCAACCAGGAATTACTGGAAAAGGTTGAGGTATTAAGGGATACCTCCGAAAATCCTGCACTGCGCCATAAAACCAACCAGATCCACCAGATACTCAAACGCCGGTCGAGCGAAGACATGCTGCTGGAGATCGAAGAAACGGCCAAGAATCTTTACCCTGAAATATGGAGCTATTTCCATGATGAACTTACCGAGATCAATCATATGGAAATGCTCTATTGTTTGATGGTGGCCCTGGGGTATTCATCGGAAGAGATCGCCTCTCTTTTACGCCGATCCGACAAGGCCATCAAAAGTTTACGCTACCGGATACGGAAGAAACTGGGTATCGATGACAGTGTAAACCTGCATCAATACATCAAGCAGCTCATCCTGGTAGAAGATTAATACTCTGGTAATCAATAGTTAACATTTTACCGAGGCCCGATTGAGGCCCGTAGGGGAGGAGGCTTTCGCTGCAGGAGTACCTACTTTTGACTCGAAAATTAAAAAACTAGTTATTCCAAACCTATGAAAACAACCTTACTCATTCGGGATCGATTTCCGAAGACAGGCAGAATTCTTTTTGCCCTGGGTGTTAGTTTGAGTTTACTCAATACTGCACAGGCGCAAATGAACGGCACTTACACCATTGATAAGAATGGTACCGCCACCACAACGAATTTTTTATCCTTTACCTCTGCATCTGAAGCCCTGCAGGGTACTACCCGTTCCGACGGGGGTCCTTCACTTGGTGGAGGCATAAGCGGCAATGTGGTCATCAACGTAACGGCCGGGTCCGGGCCTTACACTGAGCAGGTCGTAATTCCTGAAATTTCCGGTTCTGCATCGTATTCCCTGACGATCAATGGAAACAGCAATATGTTGGAGTTTTACGGTGATTATTCCAATCCTTCTGTTTTCAAGTTGAACGGAGCGGATCGTACCAGCATCAAAAACCTGAAGCTCAAACCGACAAATGCAGATTATGCCCTTGGTGTATGGCTTTGTAATGGAGCAAACTACAATACAATAGAAGGTTGCGATATCAATGTGACCGCTTCAACTACACCAAGCTACTGGTCTTCCGGTATTTCATTGGTGAACGATGCCCTTTATCCGGGAAATTATTCTTACAATTCCACTGTAGGAAGCAATAACTCTTTTGTTGGAAACACCATTTACGGAAATGTAAACAACAGCGGCATGATGGTGGGTATACTTTTGTATGGCTCGTATGAAGGCTCCGATGTAAATAACCTCGTTCGTGGCAACTCCATTGCCAACACCTATCAATATGGGGTATATCAATACAATATGAAGCGTACGGCTATTGACGGGAACCTGATCCGTACAGTGAATAAGTATAACGCAAACTATTTTTTCGGTGTCCAATCCAACCAATCACCCTATGCACGTATTGTCAATAACGAGATCAACTACGTTCAGAATTACGCGAACAACAACAATTATTATTACTACAACCAGGCTTTTGGAGTTTACTCTTATTCCTCTAACTATAGTGGAAATTTTGCCGACACGGTTGAGGTGATCAACAATACGATCAGCGGATGCGTTAACGGTTACTTCTATGGTCTGTATGTAGAAAATTACCTCGGGAAAGTAGATATCCTGCACAACACCATCGTTGCCCGTACCGACGTCAACAACAATAACAACAACTACTACTATTACTACTCAGGTAAATACGGTATCTATACCTATTCAAGCAACTATTATTACAATTCGAGTAATCAGGTTTCGATCAATATTAAAAACAACATTATCGACCTGAAATCAGACGTGAATAATAACCAATATTATTACTACGGTTATGTGTATAATCTGCTCATCTACGGAAATCAGAATTCGGTTTCATGCGACGGAAATGTTTTGGCAGTAGACGCAAATAGCTATAACCAGTATATTGGTCATTATTCTAACGGAAACTATGGGTATACCGCTTCTACGCTTTCCGACTGGCAGTCACAAACAGGACTGGATCAGAACAGCTCAGATGTTCGTCCAACCTACGTAGATACAGCAAACTATAATTTTACACCAACTACCGCAGCCCTCAATAACGCGGGTGTAGCTGCCGGAGTGGTTTATGACCGTTTAGGTGCAACCCGGAGCACAACAAATCCTGATCCGGGAGCTATTGAGTTCACGGCAACAGGAGGTACTGTAGTGGCGAATGCGATCGATGCCACCATCTATGTGAATGCTTCCGGTGTGGCTACTTTGAATGTGAGTGATATCGATAGTGGTTCAACAGCCACTGCAGGTATCGCTTCAATGAGCCTGTCAAAAACGAGCTACGACTGCAGCAATGTGGGAATGAATAGTGTGGTTCTTACTGTTACCGCAAATGGCGGAGCAACAGCATATGATACTGCTAACGTTACTGTAATTGACAACCTCCTGCCAACGGTTGTAACCAAATCAGCCGGCGTTACCCTTTCAGGAGGTACAGCGAGCATTACGGCAAGTGATGTTAATGATGGATCTTATGACAATTGTGCAATAGCTTCAGTTAGTGTTTCTCCTTCCAGTTTTGATTGCAGCGACCTGGGTGCCAATACTGTAACCCTTACTGTTACCGATGTGAATGGAAACACGAATACAGGAACAGCGACCGTTACTGTGAATGGAGCCCAGCCTACCTGTGCACTTACGGCAACGCCTTCTAACAACACCTATACCGGTGCAGCCAGCAACCAAATGTTTATCGGTTATGGTCCACAGAGTATGGATCTGAGTTGTGCTGCCACTGGCGGATCCGGATTCAGCTATAGCTGGTCAGGTTCTTATTTGAGCAGTACTTCCGGAGCTACCAATGTATTTACCCCGACAGCAGGGGGAAATTATACGATCACCTGTACGGTGACCAATTCGAATGGATGTGAAACAACCTGTACCATTACCCTTTGTGTATTGGATATCCGTTCAAATACCAGCACCACTGCGCCAAAAGTTTACCTCTGCCATAGCCCTAACGGAAATAGCAGCAACGTGCAAACTTTATCGGTTAGCGTAAATGCGGTGGCTTCTCACCTGAGCAATCACTCGGGCGACAAACTCGGACAGTGCACCCAAACCTGTGGGTCACTTAAAAACGACGTAGCGGGCGAATTGTATGAGATCGGCGAAGGCGACCTGATCGTTTATCCAAACCCGTCATCCGGCGTATTTAAATTCACCCTGGAAAGCGAAAGCGATGAGCTGATCACGATCCATGTATACGATGCTAACGGAAAACTTGTGGTTTCTAAAACGGGCGGACATGCCTTTGAAGAGATCCATATAGATGCAAGTGAACTGAACGCCGGAATTTATATGGCTGTTGTTTCACAGGGAGAACTGACCAAAACGGTGAAGTTGACCAAAGTAAACTAAGATTAATACTACCCCCACCCTAAGCCGCTCCCGAAAGGGGGCGGCTTTTTTAATTTCTGGTCAAAGAATTAAAACTATTTGGCTTTTTGCGTATGTGAGTGCTGGTAGAAATCGCTCATATTTGAATCATGGAGATCCCTATCCGGCAAGAAATTCAAAATGTGCTCAGTGCGCTTGAAAATGCGTCAGACGGGGAACTCTTACATTCCCTCCGGGCCGTTTTATTGAGTCATTCGGTTTTTGAAGAGCTCGTTGATTCCGGTGGTCCGGATTTCCGGGATTTTCAGGGATTAACTGCGGCGATTGAAAGTTCTTTACTCCTGGCCAAGGTAGATACACAAGGACATATCGTTAAGGTGAATGAAAACTTTTTTATCCTTACCGGCTATTCCCAAAAGGAACTGATAGGAAAAAGCATCGGCGAACTGAGTGCCGGGCTTCATGACGACGCCTATCTTTTTGAGATCTGGGATAAGATTAGCCACGGCAGTATTTGGCGGGGGGAGGTTAAAAAGAGGAGCAAAAACGGCAACATATTATGGTTTAATGCCACCATTTTGCCTGTAGTAAGCACCCGGGGAGATATTGAACATTATATCAGCCTCTACATTGATATCTCGAAAAGGAAAAAGGCAGAAGGGGACCTGGAGATGTTCCTGCAAATGGTGAACCTCTCAAACGACGCCATCCAGGTTGCCGACGAAAGCGGAAAATTTGTATATGTCAATGAGCGATCATCCATAAACTTAGGCTATTCCAGGGAAGAGTTGATCGGTAAAAATGTTGTTGAAACAGAACAGGTTTTCCAGTCGGTCGAAGATTGGAAACGCCATGTTGAGGTTGTAAAAGGTATGCCTGAAGGCCTTCTTGTCGAAGGAATAAATGTCAGGAAGGACGGAAGCCTGTTTCCTGTAGAGGTCAATGTTCGCTGGCTGGAACTTGGTGGAGCGGGATATATCATCGGTGTTTTACGGGATATTTCGGAACGCCGGCTGAGCGAAAGGGTCATGCAAAAAACCCAGCATATCCTCAGCGAAGCACAGTCACTCGCGAAAATTGCCAGTTTTGAGATCGACCTGGATAAAGGCACCATCATGCATTCCGAAAATGCCTGGGAGGTATTCGGTTTTCCAAGTTCCATGGAGTTTACGATCGAAAACCTGGTCAACCAGATCCATCCCGACGATGTAAACAGGGTACGCGAAGCCTGGTTCGAGGCCACCACGCATAATAGTTCGATACGTATCGAATTCCGGGTTATGTCGCCCAATACCAAGGTTCATCATATTTTGGGTCTGGCTCAAACCTTATCCCACAAAGACGGGTTGGCCGGTACCATGTTGTGCACGGCCCAGAATATAACAGATACCGTAGTTTCGCGGCTTAAACTAGAGGAAAGAACGAGGGAACTCGAGATCAGGAATGGCGAATTAGACCAGTTTGCCCAGATTGTATCCCATGACTTAAAATCACCCTTAAGAGCCATCCATAACCTTTCTGAATGGATCAAAGAATCGCGGGGCCGGGATATGCAGGAGATGGACGCCCATATCGAACTGCTCCAACGCCGGATCCAAAGGATGGAAAACCTGATCAACGGAATTTTAAGTTATAGTTCCGCAGGCCGGCAGCGTGAAGACAGGACCTATTTTTCGGCCCTGGATGTGGTGAACGATATTTGCGAATCCCATCGTACTGCCGGGGTAGAAGCACAGATCATCATGGATGACCTGCCTGACATGTACGAAGACAGACTGATCTTCGAACAGGTCATGAGCAATTTGATCTCTAATGCTGTTAAACATAATACGAATAATAACCCGGAGGTAATCATCCGTTACCAGTTCATTCCCGGCATGCACCAATTTTATGTGGAGGATAACGGACCGGGTATTGAAACCCGTTTTCATGTGAAGATATTCCAGATGTTTCAAACACTGAGTTCGCGCGACCAGCATGAAAATACGGGTGTTGGCCTGGCCATTGTTAAAAAGCTCTGCAGTGAAAAAAACTGGAGGATATCCCTGAAAAACAGGCCAGGTGGGGGAAGCAGTTTCTGTGTAGAAATTCCCCAATAACACGGTTTATCAAAATCGAGGAAAAAGTTTTTGATTTTAGCAATGTATTTGTAACTTCCCGTCGTTATGCTGAGCATATTCTGCATAGCGGGGGGATTTATGTTGACTATTTCGAAAATGACCAGGTACCAAACGGTATTATTAATTGAGGATGATGAAGTAGACGTGCTGAATGTGAAGCGGGCCTTTCGTAAAAAAGGCTTTACCCAGCATTTGCACTTTGCGGAGAATGGTTTGGATGCCATCGAAAAATTATCCCATAAAGGAGATCTTGTTCCTTTTCCCGACCTGATCTTATTGGATCTGAATATGCCGAGGATGGGAGGTTTTGAATTTTTACGTTCCAGGAAGGAAAATCCGATCCTTTTAGAAATTGATATTTATGTGATGAGCACGTCGGCCGCCGAAGAAGATATTAAATTGGCCGAGGAACTCGGGGCCAGCGGCTACGTTGCGAAACCCCTTTACACGGAACGATTTGCGGATGAGTTGGAGAAAATTCTCACTCAATAATACAAAGGATAAAATTGCCACTTCCCGCCTTCATTATACACCAAAGTGGGAGCCGGTATTTTCAGGCAATTGGCAACCCGCAGCACTTTTTTCAGAAACGCATTTTTAACAGGCAGGCGTTGCAGGTCAAGATCAAGGGATAAATACATTTGCCTTCTTCTGGCTATATGCGTGTAGTCCTGATACATACCCTGGCTATCTACCCATTTGTTTTCATGGCTTCCTAACATTCCATCAGAACCGTATCCTACACTGACATTCAACCAGGCCGGCCACTTGCTGTTTTTTGCAAAACTCCGGGGATTCACGCTCAGCCAGTAAGTTTGTGCATTATAATCTTTCAACACCCGGGAATAGGGGTTTTCTCCCAGCATTGCCGGACGAAGTTTGGCATATTCACCCGGCCAATAGGAGAATTTCAGTTGGACACGTTGTTCATCCCAGACCAGGGCCTGGGAAATAAGCAACGCACTTCCCAGGCTATTGGCAATCAGATCACCCGACGAAGCGCCCCATTGTTCAGAAAATCCGTCCAAAATTTCGATGGGGGTTTGAAACAGGGTTCCCGCCAATCCACCAATCCAAATGGCTTTTTTCCTTGAAACACCCGTCCATTGCATGAGTTCAATGCCTGCCAGTCCATAGGAATAGGAAGTCCAGGCATGACCAACCTTATCAACCTGGTTCCATCCCTTGTTATCATTGATCCAGTGAAAGGATGAGCGCGGATAATTGACGTACCAGGCCTGGTTTAGTCCAACCAGCATACCCGTATAAACCACCGCCGTTCCTCCGCCAACCAGCGCTAAACGTTTTTTGTTGAGAGTATCATTGCTTGGGGATTGTGCCAGCGCCGGAGAGGAAAGCAAGGCCAGACCATAGACCATAGACCATAGACCATAGCGAAAGGGAGTCTTGAGTTTAGATTTTATCTTACCAGCAAGGAACCATGGTCCATGGTCCATGGTCCATCGTCTATTCCGCAACATACGCATTCAACTGATTCCACGGCGCCTTCTTCATCCCTTCAAAATACTTCCTGCCTAAAGCCGGATCGATCTCCTGGTCGTTGATGCGAAAAAGGTCAAACTCAAAGGGCTTCTCATTCAGGATTTCCCGGAGGGATTTATAATGCAATACGATCCCATACTGCTCCAATTCACTCAATTCGATCCAATGAAGGTCGCCGTTGACCAAAATAATTTTGATCCTGGCCGACTCAATATGGGCGTGGCGATCTGTTTTTATCCAGTCTTCTTCGACCAGCAATCCCCTCACTTCAGGCACCCTGAATTCCTTTGCCGGAAAACTGTCGTAGCGTTGTCCGCCCAGGTTCATATACAATTCCGGGTTTTCTTTCAGTACTTCCTCTATCGCGAGGACCAGGGAATTACTCCAGTCGATATCCGTGGAATATTTTTTTTTCACCACCTGATAGGTGATCTGCTTGTGAGCGGGAATAAAACTTTGGGTCCTGATTTCCTTACCGGATTGAAAAGCATCACGCTTGAGTTTGACCGCCTGCATCGGGTCTGAAAAAAAAGCTTCCTGCCCTAGTTGCACCAAATGATAACTGTATTTCCGACTCATCAGGGCCTGTTCAAAGCTCACATGATAACTGCCGTTTGCCGAGGTGGGAATAAAGGTGTGTTTTAATAGCGAGTCAATATCCTGAATGGAAACAAAACCAAAGGCCACCTTCTCATTTACCTGGTTTTTATTGACAAACGAAAATCCTTCTATCCTGAACTGGGTACTTTTTTTGGAACTGCTCCAATATTCATGGATAAAAAGATCCGGGCAGCCTTCGAAGCGTGTACCACTGGTATTTTCCAAGGCCTGCAAGGAATTGGCATCGATGCGCAGCGATTTTTCCGGACTCACATAAAGCGGTACGGAACCCTCCAATATTCGGGGATAAAGGAGGGAACATATCCCGTCGACCAGATTAAAACCAATGGTATCAGGTTGTTCCGGTTTGTTCAGATAAATGAGGGCCGGCACATCCCGATAAGCCTGGCTGCTACCTGCAAAAACCAGGAAGAGCAGGACTATTAAGCTATGACGAGCCCCCGCGATCATGTAAACGCGTTTTCGCCGGTAATTTCCATACCTAAAATAAGCAAATGAATATCGTGTGTACCCTCATAAGTGATCACCGATTCAAGGTTCATCATATGACGCATCAACGGATATTCACCGGTGATCCCCATTCCTCCATGCATTTGCCGCGCTTCACGGGCAATATGTAAGGCCATGTCCACATTATTTCTTTTAGCCATGGAGATTTGTGCAGGTGTGGCCTTTCCTTCATTCATCAGCACACCCAGTCTCCAGCAGAGCAACTGTGCTTTGGTAATTTCGGTGAGCATTTCTGCCAGTTTTTTCTGTTGCAACTGGAAGCCTCCGATGGGTCGGCCGAATTGATGCCGTTCCTTCGAGTAACGTACAGCTGAATCATAACAATCCATAGCCGCTCCGATCACTCCCCAGCTAATGCCATACCGGGCTGAGTTGAGGCAGGTAAGCGGGCCTTTTAACCCTTCAACACCGGGCAGGAGGTTTTCCTTCGGCACTTTAACGTTATCGAATACCAGTTCGCCGGTAGCCGACGCGCGTAATGACCATTTATTATGGGTGGTAGGCGTGCTGAAACCTTCCATACCGCGCTCGACAATAATTCCTTTGATCTTTCCTTCTTCATTTTTTGCCCAAACCACCGCAACATCAGCAAAAGGCGCGTTCGAGATCCACATTTTGGCACCATTCAACAGGTAATGGTCGCCCATGTCTTTAAAATTGGTAGTCATTCCCCCCGGGTTGCTACCGTGATCAGGCTCGGTAAGTCCGAAACAGCCCATATATTCCCCGCTGGCCAATTTGGGCAGGTATTTCATTTTTTGCTCTTCGCTACCGAATTTGAAGATCGGATACATGACCAACGAACCCTGCACGGAAGCCGTTGACCGCATTCCGGAATCTCCGCGTTCTATTTCCTGCATAATGAGTCCGTAGGCGATATAATCGAGTCCGCCACAGCCATATTTCGTGGGTAACTGCGGTCCGAATGCACCAACATCGGCCATACCTTTAATAATATGACGCGGAAAAATATTGTTCTGCGCGCAGTCTTCGATGATGGGGGAAATATCCCTTTTCACCCAGTCACGCACGCTGTCGCGGATCAGTTTATGTTCTTCGCTTAAGAGGTCATCAATGGAATAAAAATCGGGTGCCTGAAACATGTCCTGCCGGGCACTGCGGTGTATTTGTTCTTCTTCGTTCGGGAAATAAGGCATTGCGTGTCGCTAATTTGTGACAAAAGTATGAAATTTCAGCCAGTAGGCGAGTGGAAGTCCATATCTGTATCTTCGCGTTATGAATGCACAGCGGACAGTAGCCTTAAACGCTTTACACGTAACGGCCCGTATAGGAGTTTATGAATTTGAGCGTATGGAGGAAAGACCGTTTATTATTGACGCAGCGCTCACAATGCCTTGTGATATTGTTATGGAGCCGGTACACCTGAGTGAAAGTGTGGATTATGAAGCCATGCTTGCTTTGGTAATGGACGAGCTGAAAACTCCGGAATACCTGATGGAATCGGTTGCGAACCGCCTTGCATTAAGAATGAAAGAAAAGTTCCCTGTCGCCAACAGTTTCTTTATCCATATACAAAAAATAAACCCACCCCTGAAAGCAGAGGTGGGTTCGAGCAGCGTAAAGCTGGAAGTTCGTTATTAGTATACGGCGAAAATCGGGTGAACAAGAATGTAGACCAGGGCTCCTGCAAAGAATCCCAACAGGGCCAGCAAACTGATCTTTTTCATGTACCAGATAAAGTCGATCTTTTCCATACCCATTACAGCCACACCTGCGGCCGACCCAATGATCAGGCAGCTACCCCCTGTTCCGGCGGTGTAAGCGATGAATTCCCATATTTTGGCATCAGCCAGATAGTAATTCACACCGTCAACCACGATCATTCCATGGTGGATCAGGTCGGGATTTGACATGGCATAATTAAAGACTTCAGGATTTACACTGGCACTGGCCAATGGATACATTCCCATGGTAGCAGCTACCAGCGGCACGTTGTCGACCACAGAGGACAATAATCCGATCGCGATGGCGATGACGTTTAGGTTTCCTATCGATTGATCCATCCATTCGGCAGCAGCGGTGAGGATGTATGTAGATTGAAGCGCCTGGATGGCAACCAAAATTCCAAGGAAGAAAAGGACAGAAGACGTGTCAATTTTGCTCAGCGCATGCACCGCAGTATAAGGTTTACGTTCTTCTTCGGTCTTATCAACATGGAGAAGTTCGGAAACCACCCACATAACCCCCAATCCCAGAAGCATGCCCATATAGGGAGGCAAATGAGTGAGTGTCTTAAAGATAGGAACAAAAAGAAGGGCACCTAAGCCAACAATGAGCATGATCTTACTTCCTTTTACGGTTTCTGTTTCCAGGGCGGCATTTTTATCATAAGGTGCACGGGTAATTTCTCCTTTCATTTTAAAGGAGAGATAGATCAAAGGAACGATCAGACAAACCAAACTCGGAAGGATAAGCGTGATGATAATATTCCAGGAAGTAATTTGACCACCGATCCAAAGCATGGTTGTGGTTACGTCGCCGATAGGAGACCAGGCACCACCTGCGTTAGCCGCAATGATCACCATTCCCGCAAAGAATTTTCTTTGTTCCGGCTCATGGATCAGTTTTCTTAACAGGGAAACCATGACAATGGCGGTCGTTAAGTTATCAAGTGCCGCAGAAAGGAAGAAAGTAAAGATAGAAACAATCCAAAGCAATTTACGTGAATCTTTGGTCGAGATCCGGTTTGTAATTACTTTAAAACCCTGATGGGAGTCGATAAGTTCGACAATGGTCATTGCACCCAGCAGGAAGAAAAGAATCTGGGAGATTTCTGCCAGGTGATGGGAAAGTTCGAAGGTAACAAAATGGTTTCTGACCGAATCGGTCACTTCCGTGATATGTTCGACCATCAGGAAGTGTTTGAAAGACTCCCAGTTTACATCGATCATGGCCCCGTTTCCAAGCATAAAAATGGTCCACATCGCCACAGCAGTAAGCAGGGCACTGGCCGTTTTGTTAATTTTGATAGGATGTTCCAGCGCAATGGCCAGGTATCCGATAACAAATACGGCAATAAGTAATATTGTCATAAGCGTCTGATTTGCGGGGCAAAGATATTCGCTTCATTCAAAGTTCAATAGGGTGCAAAAAATATTCTTTTAGCCCCTCAATTTACTTGTGAAATGGTGGAATTTCTTCGCACATTTCGATACGGCCGGCTTCATTTCTTTTCAGACAAAGGTGGCGCATCCCATTGCTGATAAATAAATAAGGTACCTTTAGCACGCTTTGGTAACGTGCGATCTGGGAAACAACCTCCGGACTGAGTACAATATGAGGAGCTTTGCACTCCACAAGGAGGTAGGGTTCATTGTTTTTATAGGCCACAATATCACAGCGACGTATCATTCCCTGAAATCTGATGCCTGTTTCCACGGCAAGCAGCGAAGCAGAATAAGCCTTGTCATAGATAAGATGATGCAGCACATGTTGCCTCACCCATTCTTCCGGAGTCAGGACCACAAATTTCTTGCGTACCACGTCAAAAATCATTTTTTTGCGGTCTGCTTCCTGGATCTGAAAAGAATAGGAGGGAAAATTTAAAGCATCAAACATTCATACAATAATGGCCAAAACTTCGCATACCTACCAATCGATTTTAAGAGACCTGAAGGCAAAAAAGTACGCCCCGGTTTATGTGCTGTATGGAGAGGAGGCTTATTTTATTGATAAGGTGGCCCATTATATCGAACACCATGTATTGAGTGAAGGGGAGCGGGGCTTTAATCAATCGGTTTTTTATGGAAAAGATGTAGATGCACGGACCTTATCGGCAGCGGCCCGACGCTTCCCGATGATGGCATCGCACCAGGTTATCATCGTCAAAGAAGCCCAGAACCTGAAACAGCTGGACGAACTGGAATCCTATCTGAAACAGCCTTTGGAAAGCACCATTTTGGTTTTATGCATCAAAGGGAAAGGCCCCGATAAACGTACCAAAGTGGGCAAACTACTGGATGAACAGGTGGCCATGGAATCCAAGCGGCTGTATGATAACCAGGTACCTGCATGGATCGAATCCTACCTGGCAGAAAAAGGACTGACCTGTGACCAGCGCGGATTGCATTTAATAGCCGAATCTTTGGGGGCCGATCTTGGACGGATCGCCAATGAGCTCGATAAGGTCATACTCAATCTGGATGGAAGAACGGCGATCACGGAAAAAGAGATCAGTGAATCGATCGGGATCAACCGGGATTTTAATGTTTTTGAACTTCAGGCCGCCCTGGCACGTAAGGATTTCCATAAATGCATGCTCATCCTGAATTATTTTAATGCCAGCAAAAGCGCATTTGGAAAACCTGTTGTTCTTTTGGGGAGTTTGTTTTCCTGGTTTAGTAAGTTAATTTTGATACACAGCCTCGGGGCTCAGGATGAGCGGAGTTTGGCGATGGCGATCGGAGTAAATCCCTTTTTTATCAGGGAATATATCCTGGCAGCGAAAAATTATCCCCCCCGAAAATTGGAAAGTATAATCGGACTTATGTTAGAAACAGACCTGAAATCAAAAGGTATCGGGGGCGGAAGTGCCGATGAGGAGGCCTTGGTCAAAGAATTATTTTTAAAGATGGTGGCGGCAGCTTAATTAGGATGCTTCCATGAATTGACTTTAATTTGTTACACTCATAAATATAGGATTAAGGATGAAAAAACCATTACTGCTTGTTTTAAGTCTTCTCCCGGCGCTCGCCTTTGCGCAGCTACAGGGGGAAAGCAATTTTGTGCAGGTGGCCCCTGAAAAACAGGAAGCCGTGCCTGCCGAGAAAAAAGTTCTCACCGAGATCACTCCGGCCATGAACCCAAACAATCCGGCTTATTATGCTGCAAAAAAGGGAAAAACTGACGGCGTGACCTTTATCCAGGTTGGAAGAACGTTCTATGACCTCCAAACCAACGCATCGGCCGCCAGAAGGGTATACCTTCATAACGACGGGACCGTATCCGTTTCCTGGACTACCGCTCCTGAAGCTACCGCCAATTTCCCATTAAGAGGAAGCGGCTGGAATTATAATGGAGGCACTTCATTCATACGCCAGGGAGACATTAATGGCGACCGCGTTGAAAACTACCGTGCTGGCTGGCCAAGTATCGGGATCCTGCCAAACGGGCAAGAATACATCATTGCCCACGATGCCACCAATGGAGGCTTTCGTATGGCTAAAAACGTGGCTAAAGGAAGCGATGTCTGGACAACCGGCCCGGCTATCCTGACCTATGCCGGTGGACAACGTCCTATTTGGAATCGTACTGTGAACAACGGACTTAACATGCACATGGTTTGCAATTTTTCCGATTCCTCTTCACCGGGCGATCCACGTGTTATTTCCTTAAACGGGGTACGTGGTCCGATGCTTTATTCCCGTTCACTTGACGGTGGAGCTACCTGGGACAAAGCGAATACCATCCTTCCCGGATATGATTCTACCCGCATCCTCACCGGCGGCGGCGACAGCTATTCCATCGATATCAACGGAAATACCGTGGCTATCGTGGTAGGTGGTTTAGGAGACGATGTGATCATGTGGAAATCAACGGATAACGGAAATACATTTACCCGTATCATAGTCGATTCATTTCCCTATGCTCCATTTAACGGGCTAAAACTGGCCCTGGATACGCCGCAAACCAACGACGGAACGGTGGATGTGATCATCGACAACAACGGAAATTGCCATGTTTTCTGGGGTGTTTCCCGCGTATTGGATGACGATACTACCGATGATGGCGCATTTTCCTTCTTTCCTGCAACGGCATTGCTCGCTTATTGGAGCGAAGCAAGCGGATTGTCTCAGGGAATTGGAGGCGTAGTTGATGAAAACGCAAATGATATCCTGGATATCGAACCCGGAACATGGGCGAACCTCCAAAACGGACAAGTTCCTTCAACCCTCGGGAACGTAGCACGTACCGGTAATACTTCCCTGGTTACCATGCCTTCTGCCGGTATTGATGCCCAGGGCAGGTTATTTGTTACCTATTCTGCTCCCCGCGAATTAGATTTGAGCATCGATAACGTAAACTGCCGCGACGTCTATATCGTTTATTCTGAAGACGGAGGAGCTACCTGGTCTGACCCGCAAAACGTAACACAGGGACAGCTTTGGGAAGATGCCTTCCCAACCATTGCCCGTCGTGTCGACGATTTTGTTCACCTGACCTGGCAACGTGATGAAACTCCGGGAACCAACCTGCAGAACAATGCTACAGGTGGAAATAACCAGCCTATCGTTGAAAATCAGATCTTATATGCTGCAGTACCGGTTGTGAAGATCGTTAACGACGAGATCGGACAAGGTCCTGGTGTTGGCCTGGAGCCTGTTGCCGGAGGAAATGCCGAAATATTCCGTGTTTCCCAGAACTACCCGAACCCATTCAGCAACGAAACAACGGTTATTGTCTACCTGACTGAAGCAACAGAAGTGGTGCTTACCGTTAGCAACCTGCTTGGACAAACCGTTATTCAGAAAAACCTGGGTGTTTTCCAGGCCGGAAACAGTGAGATCACCATTGATGCCAACGGTCTAAGTGCCGGGGCATATACCTATACGCTTTCAACCGGAACTTACAGTGCCGGGAATAAAATGATCGTGAAGTAGGGTAGACCTGCTATTCACTAAAGCCCTCTCTTCATCTGAAGGGGGGGCTTTTTTCTTGGGGGGCAGGGAGCGGGGGAGCGGGCCTGCGGCCTGAGCGGCGGAGCGGTGAAGCTAACGACGCAGGAGTTCTGCTTCACCGGGAGGCTAGGGGCATGGAACTTGGAAAGTTGTTAAATTATTTTGTCTGATTATCCATACAAACCCTTCGGAAAAGGCGGATCGCCGAGGGATAAGGGTTTAAGAAGAATAAAATGCTATTTTTATACTTGAAGGAGGTATGAATGGAAAAAGGTTTGGGTTTGATTCCTGTATGGACTGCCTGGTAGGATTCGTAAGGGATTTGAAAAAATATTGATAATGCATAACAGATGATTCTACTAGATCAAATTTTCATAATTTTCTATTTTATTTTGAATTTTGAGGCCTTTATGCTGGCTTACTTATTCCTTCCTAGAGAAAAGGAATTTCTCGTACAAGCGGAAGGATTAAAATTCTATACTTCCGCAGTAAAGCAGATAATAGACTATAACCCTCCAGAACAGATTGAAAAGAATTCCAGCATGTTCCATAAATTTATTTACGCGCTGATCCGTTTTAGGAATGCCTGTAATAGGGTGTATGCCTTCGTTGCTTATGTTGTGATCGCTTTACATTTGTTTTTTATGGAGTTATAGTTTCATTAAAAAATGAACAGAGTACTATCCAAGGACCACCTGATTATGAGTCAGGTGTCATTCCCTGAAACCCGCATCCTTCGTAAAATTCGTCTATTCCAAATGCAACCCCCGGAGAAGCAGAACCCTACATCGTTCGCTCCCTCGCTCCCCCGCTCAAGCCGCAGGCCCGCTTTAACGGCTTAATCTTTATCTAACGCTGTAGCCAAAAACGCCCAGGCA
>JAKFCJ010000215.1:0-4985 GCA_036676705.1 Bacteroidota bacterium | reverse complement strand
GCGTGTACTACAGCAGGTAATTGAACAAAAAACGCATCAGGTGAATGAACGGGTAAAAGAGCTCACGACCATCTATAAGATCAATAAACTTCTTCAAAATGAGAATCTGGAAATCAAGGAGGTTTTTGGACAGATGCTTGGCCTCATACGCTCTGGCTGGCAGTACGAAAATTATTGTGAAACCCGAATAATTTTTGACGGCCAGACTTTTATAAGCCCGGGGTATCAAATATCCGAAGAAAAGCAAGTGGCGACCTTTGAACTTGCTGATGGAAGACAGGGGAGTATCGAGGTAATTTATACCAAAGAAATGCCGGCTGCTTTTGAAGGCCCTTTTTTAAAGGAAGAACGTGATCTGATCGATGCGATCGCCGAGATCGTAGAAATTTATTTTAATAAGGCAACACAACAACGGGCCCTTTCAGAATCGGAAGCAAAATTCAGGGGAGCATTTGAACATTCGGCTACAGGAATGGGCCTGGTTTCGATAGAGGGTCGGTGGCAATCGGTGAATAAGGGTTTATGCGAAATGCTGGGTTATACCGAAGCCGAACTTCTCGAATTGACCTTTGTCAAAATAACCCACCCCGATGATGTTCATACAGATATAGAGCATCGCGAAAAAATGATCCGGGGTGAACAAGACCATTATCAGATTGAAAAAAGGTATATCCATAAAAAGGGTTTCATTGTCTGGGTCAGCGTCAATGTGGCCGTCATTCGCTCAGATGAAAAACCCATGTATTTTGTGGTCCAGGTAGAAAACATCACGTCGAGGATCGAATCACAACTGAAATTCAGGAACCTGGTCGAAAAATCCCCGGTTGGTGTTTACATTTTCCAGAACAAGCACTTTGTTTATGTTAACCCTGCCTTTGTTCAACAATCCAGATACAATGAACAGGAATTACTGGAGCTGCCCCTTACCCGATTCATCCATGAAGACGATCTCTCCAAAGTGGTCGAAAATATTCAAATGAGGTTGGACCAGCAGCAGGATGAATCCAGGTACCAGATCAGGGTCTATACAAAAAGCCGGGAAATGTTATGGATAGAAATTCATGGAGCTGCCACCATTTATGAAGGTTTGCCCGCGGTGATCGGCACCATGGTGGATGTAACCCATAGGGTGAAGATGGAGATTGAAAGAGAGAAAATTCTGGAAGATATTATTCAACGAAACCGTGACCTGGAGGAATTCTCCTATATCGTATCCCATAATATTCGTGCTCCTCTGGCCACCTTGCTAGGCTTGGGCAACCTGTTGAAACTTGACCTGCCGGATGACGAGAAGTCGCAGGTTGTCCAGGGTATGGGCGAATGTGCTGACCGTCTTGACCAAATGGTTAAGGATGTTACGAAGATCCTGGATGGTAAAGAGAATTGACCTTGGCCTTCCTGGTGGTCAGCCGTGAACTTGCTTCTCAGCAAAAGCAAGGATATGCCCGTCGGGATCAGAAAAATAACAGACCCGGTCTCCCCAGTCCCTGTCGCTAATTTCACTGATCAATCGGGCTCCGCAGACCAGGGCATGGTCATGCTCCTCCTGAACGGATCCTACCAGGAAATAGAGTTCACAACGCGGAATGCCAAATCCGTTATCGGGGTGAGGCAGTTCATTTCCCAAAAGCGTAGCAATTCCTTTATTAGGCATAAGCCCAAGCTTGCAGAATTCAGAAAGAATAAATTCCGTCATACCCGGAACATGAAGATCGGGTTCCTTGCGAAATAATTTTTTATAGAAGGAAGTACTCAGGTCCTGGTCCCGCACATAAAGGATGGTTTCCACCTGTTTGATCCGCGGAATCATGCTATTGACCCGGATTGAACCCGACTATTTTCCCTTTCCGCCTTTCCCACCTTTGCCATCGTTTCCGCCTTTTCCGTCATTTCCGCCTTTTCCGTCGTTCCCACCTTTGCCATCGTTCCCGCCTTTACCATCATTTCCTCCTTTACCGTCGTTTCCGCCCTTGTCAACTTTCCCGCCTTTTCCGTCATTACCCCCTTTACCCTCATTTCCGCCTTTGCCGTCGTTTCCACCTTTTCCGTCATTACCCCCTTTACCGGGTTTTCCTTCCGGGCCACCTTTATTATCATGACCCTCTTTGCCCGGTTTACCTTGTGGGCCTCCTTTAGGTCCTTTCATATTTGGATGGAACCCGGGATGGAATCCTGAGCCCGCATGTTTCCTGCTGCGCATCAGGTACAAACCCGACCGTTGAAAATCATTGTCCATGATCGTGATCCAATGGCGGTGTGCGTGTTTGGCCTGGCCAAGATGGAGTCCGTTATCATGGTGATGGAATTCGCAACGTTCTCCGTAATGGATCTCCCTGATAACACCGGTACTGATATGCAGGGCAACGAGTCCCTGTTCTACTTCAACCACGGTTCCCACGGTAGTAACAGCCATAAAAAATTCAGTTCCTTTTACGACCACGTCTTCTCCTGTTTCGGTTTCCACTGTAAAGGGGGTTTCGCCGTCATTGACACTAAAAAAGGCTTCTCCTTCCAGTTTTACAGTACGCGGGTTGAATTTTTTGTCGTAGCTGATCTTGCTATTGTGATTCAGGTAAACCACGGAACTGTCAGGCAATACGACCTGTTCAAAATTGGCTGCGGTTTCTACGCTTACGGAACCACAGGCAGTAAAGGCCATCACGATGGCCAATAGGAAAATGAGTTGTAAATTTTTCATAATTAGTTGATTTAACCCCTGAATGGATTCGGAATAGTTCTTCTAAGGTAATACTTTTTAGATTTTTGGTAATTTTTATTCCTGAAATAGGTAAGTACCCCTTAAAATCCGGACTAGTTTATTTCTACGCTGTTGCCGGCAGGACCGCTTTCATAAAAAACCTATTTTGACTTCAAATAAAGATGAATTCGCCCCGATGGGAAATGCATCAGGCTTAAAGTGCTGTCTGTCACTCCAAGAAGTTCATAAAACAATGTGTCTGATCGATTTGTCAGGAGAACAAAACTGGTCTGAACGGTCGTGTCGACGTATTGGGGTAACTTGCTTTTCCAGTGAATAAGATAAACTTCCGACCCGTTTTCATTATCATATAGAAATTTCCAGCGATTTTGCCTGACCTGAACAAGCGATTTGTCATCTCGGGAGTTTTTCCAATCTCCCTGAATAAGTGTAAGCTGGGTAAGTTGAAGGGAATCCGCCTGGATGAGTCCTTGATTTCCGGCCTCATTTGTGGTTTCCGTCGACTTACATGCGATCACAAGTACCAGAGAAATAAAAATCACATGTATTAATCGTGGAATCATCAGTATAGCAATTGAGGTTTGTGGCGCTGTTAATTTATCCACTTGTCTTCCTGTTTATTCTTTTTGTGATAATCCATACAAGGCTCATCCCAATATTGAACAAAGCAAGATAGATCAAAATATTGCTCATGAATTCAGTTTCACAAGGCGGACAATCTCCCAGATCCGAACAAGGTTCACAGCGAATACTCCATTTATCAAAAAAGTACTTTGCGATCAACAGGACATTTCCGATGGCCCAAAAAATCGCTATCCTTCCTTTACTAAAAAGGTTTTTCATATCAGCTGTTTCAAAAGTTCATGACGAGCGTTTTGTAGCCGTCAATAAAATCATTCAGTTCCCTGATCGTTTTAGTGTCCCTTAGTTTTTTTTGCTCATCGAATTTCCCCTTAACTCCCTGAATTAACAAAGTTGTTTCGTCTGTAAATTTTGCCATTAAGGTCTTCATGACCAACTGCAGCTCTTCATGGCCTTTTTGTCCACTTGCTGAAGCAGTAATTAAACCACATGGTTTCTCCGAAAACAGGGTTGTCGCCACACACCATTCCAGCGCGTTTTTTAATCCGCTCGGAAGGCTGAATACATATTCCGGGGTGCAAATGAGTGTGCCGTCCGATTTTTCTATCGCTTCCCTGAATGCAACAATGGATGCTGGCGGGTCTCCGGCCGAAAGCTCCGGGTCAAAATGGGGAAGGGTCTTTAAGTCATTAAAGATGGTGACGGTAAATACATCTTTTGTCAAACCTGCAATTTGTTCGACCAGTTTTAGGTTTGCTGAATCTGAGCTGGCACTTCCTATAATGGCAAAAATATTTTTCTTTGCTGTCATTCGCTTTTTTTACCTGTCCGGTATCTTTTTATCAACTCCAAAATTACCAGCATGATCAACGCCCCCGAAAAGGAGATGAAAAAATGCCTGAAACCGGGGAATTCGAAATTAAAAATGCTTTGTAGAAAAGGCACGGTGATCGTCAAAACCAACATGACCAGGGCTAAAATGGCAATAATAAGCACGGCCAGGTTTTTCTCCCTGATCACGGAGAAAAAACTTCTCGTTTTAGAAAGGGATGAAAGAATAAGAAAAACATTCCCGATGATGAGCGCGGAAAAGGCAATGGCCCTGACTTCTCCGGGACTGTGTCCTTCACCTATCGACATGAAATAAACTGCCATGACCATGGCCAGTAAAAGTAACCCTTCAAATAAGCTGAACAAAATGTTGTGCCAGCCGAAAAAGGGTTTTTTGGGATCTCGTGGTGCCTGGCACATAATTCCTTTTTCCTCCTGCTCTGATTCAAAGGCAATGGAACAAACCGGGTCTATGATCAATTCCATAAAAACAATATGCAGGGGCATTAATAAGATCGGCAGGGATGCGAAAAAGGCGGGAAGCAGCACCAAACCGATAATGGGGATATGGATGGCGATGATATACGCCATGGCCTTTTGGAGATTGTCGAAGATCTGCCGGCCCGAACGGATAGCAGAAACAATGGAGGCAAAATTGTCATCAAGCAAAACGAGGGAGGATGCTTCCCGGGCCACGTCCGTTCCTTTTAAACCCATGGCTATACCTATATCAGCGGCCTTTAAGGCAGGAGCATCATTTACTCCGTCGCCTGTCATGGCTACAATTTCGCCATTTGCCTTTAATGCCCGGATGATCTGCAATTTTTGCTCTGGAACGATACGCGCAAAAACC
>JAKFCJ010000214.1:0-4710 GCA_036676705.1 Bacteroidota bacterium | reverse complement strand
GATTGGAAACTTTTTTTGGCAGGGAAAAAGATGCCCAAAGATTGGCAACGTGATACCGAAACACTGAAGGTGGAAGGGGAAGTAGAATCGGCCATTGCCTATATGTCAGCATATTCCGTAATGATCGTCCCCCTTCAAAGCGGGAGCGGTATCCGGATTAAAACCATAGAGGCGATGGCCCTTGGAAAGGCGGTAATTACCACCTCGGTTGGATTGCTCGGGCTGGATCTGGAACCTGACAAAGAAGTATTGCTGGCCAATACGCCCCAGGAATTTGTTGCGGTCATAGCCAGGCTGGAAGCCGACCCGGAACTTGCGGGCAGGATAGGGCGGGCCGCTCGTGAAAAGGTGCAAAGCCTCTATACGAATGAAAAACATATCGCCCGACTCATAGAAAAATACCGAAATTGCGGGTCTTGATGGTGGTAGAAGTCCTCTTCTGGCTTGCTTTGTTACTGGTGTTCCATACCTATGTGGTATATCCGGAATGGATGCTGCGTCGCGCCAAGGCTTACCGCAGGGAAGACAGTGATCCTGAGGCATGGCCACGGGTGGATCTTCTTCTGGCCGCATATAATGAAGAGGAGGTTATCGACAAAAAGATAAGGACCTGCCTCGAATGTGATTATCCGGCTGACAAGTTGCGCCTGGTGATCGGTTCTGACCGAAGCACAGACAGAACAGATGAACGCATCCGGACCTGGGCGGCTAAAGATCCGCGGGTTCACCTGCAGCGCTTCAATACCCGCACCGGAAAACCGGAAATCATCAATATCCTGGTAGCAAACAGTGACGCCGATATTTTGGTTTTAAGCGATGCGGATACCTATTTTGAAAAAGGGATGATCAAAGCCCTGGTCAGGTGTTTTAACCAGGAGATAGTTGGAGGGGTACAGGCCAAATTTATTTCCGAAGCGGATCCCGATAAGGATGTAGCGAGCCAGGAGTTGGGGTATAACGAGCGTGAGCTGAAGATCAAACAGGGACAAAGTATTTCAGGCGCTGTGATCGGCGCTTATGGAGCATGTTATGCCTTGAGAAGGCGGCTGTATATTCCTGTTCCAAAAGGATTTCTGGTCGATGATTTTTTCATCTTTATGAAAGTCCTGGAGCAAGGTTACCAAACGGTTTATGCCGGGGATGCCGTATGCAAACTGGAGGTTTCGGGTGAGAGTAAAACCGAGTTTAAAAGAAAGGCACGCATCGGCATGGGTAATTACCAGAACTTCTTCGCACTCAGGACGTTTTGGAATCCTTTTTCAAGTGTGGCAGCAAGCTATTATTGGTCCCATAAAGTATTACGCTGGTTCACCCCCTTTTTTCTTGTATTTCTGTTTTTGGCGAATGGATACCTGGCTTTTTTTTCACCCTTTTACCGGCAGGTCTTTATTTTTCAATTGGCCCTGTATGCCCTTTGGCTGCTTGATTCCGTCTTCAAGATAACCGGGATCCATATCAAACCCTTGCGCTACCTGAGCCATTTTTTTCGGATGAATGTGGCGCTGTTGCTGGGATTCTTCCGCTACCTCAAAGGAGGAAGCAAAGGAACGTGGTAAAAGCTAGGAAATAATAACAAAAACTGTTATTTTTGGGTATCGTTTTTTCTGGAACATAAAACAAGGAGGAAAGCAATGAATGTTTCATTAAATGCACATTTTAATCAGTTTATTGAAAATTTGGTTGATTCCGGACAATACAATTCGGCCAGCGAAGTGATCCGCGAAGCGCTGAGGTTATTGGAACTCAAGAAGTCCAGCGAGAAAGAAGAGATCGCTTATTTGAGAGGAGAAATTCAAAAGGGAATTGATTCAGGCACTAATAACTGGGATAAGGAAGAGTTTTTGAGTCGGGCACGCGAGCGTGCGGAAACCTATAAAAAGGCATGATCAAGATAGACATATCCGAAAAAGCGAAGGAGGATATGTTTGACATTTGGTACTTTATTGCAATTGAAAATGCCAACCCTGGCAATGCTGATAAATTTATTGATGAGTTCGATGAGATCTTCTATCTTATTGCCAGGAACCCTTTAATGGGAGCCGTACGTGACGAACTCGTTAAGGGTATTCGTCAGGTTGTGTATCGAGGCTACTTGATTTTTTATTTTCCTTCAAATAAGGGCATTGTGATCATACGTGTACTTAATGGGGCAAAGGATATTTTAATGGAAATGAAAAAATGACCTATAGAATCATTCTAACCGGTGCAACCGGAATGGTTGGCGAAGGGGTGCTGTTGGAATGCCTGGCAAATCCTCATGTTGCAGAAGTTTTGAGTGTCAGCAGAAAGTCCTGTGGCCGGGTACATCCTAAATTGAAGGAATACATCGTGCCTGATTTTTTAGCTTTGAAGGAGAACGACAGCACGCTAAAAGGCTACGACGCCTGTTTTTTCTGCGCAGGGGTGAGTAGCATAGGTAAGAAGGAAGAGGAATATACTCTGCTCACCTACACGACCACCCTCCATTTTGCGAAAGTGCTTTCCACCCAGAACAAGGATATGACATTTGTATATGTGAGTGGTGCGGGAACCGACAGCAGTGAAACAGGACGAAGCATGTGGGCCAGGGTAAAAGGTAAAACGGAGAATGACCTTCAAAAGCTTCCCTTTAAAAAGGTCCATAATTTTCGGCCGGCTTTTATGAAACTTACCGAGGGACAAAAGAATGCGCTCCCATTTTATAAATATGTAGCCTGGATGTATCCGGTGATGAAGGTGCTTGCGCCGGGTACGGTAAGTACGCTGGAACAGGTCGGAAAGGCGATGATCAATACCTTGGTCAGGGGCAGCGACAAAGCGGTTCTTGAGGTGAAAGACATCAATCACCTCGGAAGTTCGAAGTAAGCGAATTAAACCGTTTGTACCGGCGGGTTTATGGTTAGCGTATTGGGAAAAAAAGTTACTTCTCCCGTTGAAATATCCTGCACACCACCCACAATACCAATCTGTCCGCTTTCAATCATCTCCTTCAGTATCGGACTACGTTCCTGAATTGCTTTTACTGTGCGTTTCACATTTATGGCGGTAACTTTTTCCACAAATTCCTCATTGGCGGAATTGCGGTTTTCCGTTATGGTGGTTTCATGGTCAACTGCGGGCCGGATCTTGTCGAGCAGGGTAGTAAGGTTTCCCATTTCTACCTGGTCGCAGGCACCTTTTACAGCTCCACATTTGGTATGGCCCAATACCACAATGATCTTGGAGCCTGCTACCTTACAGCCAAATTCCATACTTCCCAGGATGTCCTCATTTAAGATATTCCCGGCGATGCGTACGCTGAAAATATCTCCCAGGCCCTGGTCGAAAATGAGTTCGGCGGATGTACGGCTGTCGATACAACTGAGGATGACGGCAAAAGGGTGCTGTCCATCTGAAGTTTCGTTGGCCTGTTGCAACAGATTGCGGTTTATTTTCAGGTTGTTGATAAAGCGTTTGTTGCCTTCAATGAGCAATTCTAAAGCTTTAGCCGGCGTGATGGCAGCCTGCATTTCCCTGGTAAGTGTTTTCATGGTGTCAGTTCTTTTTGGTTAATTTTTGATACGCTGATGTTTTTCGATCCGGCCTTGCTTTGGAAATCATCGATGAGTTCAATGACATCGTGGGCAATGGCCTTTGACTGGGAATAATCGATGATCACTTTTGAGTTAGGCGGAATGCGGTCGAATAATTCCCGCATGCTGGCTTTGTTAAAAAAGGATACCTCCTGCGCCAGTTCGATCTGATAAAGTTGGTGGTCATCTTCAAGCGAGGTAAGGGTTTTCAGATGGTAGGAATTTTTATAGCTATGCCTGAGTGTAAAGAAAATCCCGAAGATGATCCCGATGATAATACCTACCAAAAGATCCGTTAATAAAATCCCGATCACCGTAGCCGTAAAAGGCATAAACTGCTCCCATCCCAATTTGTACATCTGTTTGAAGAGAGCGGGCTTTGCCAGTTTATAACCTACCATAAACAGGATGGCAGCCAGACTCGACAGGGGGATCTTATTTAATAATTCTGCGATCGTCACCGCACTAATAAGAAGAAAGATGCCGTGTAAAATGGTCGACATTTTTGATTTGCCTCCAAAGGCAATATTTGCCGAACTGCGCACAATAACCTGGGTAATAGGTAGTCCGCCTATCAGTCCCGAAATCATATTGCCCAGTCCCTGCGCCTTTAATTCCCTGTTAGTCGGGGTGATCCGTTTAGCCGGGTCAAGTTTATCGGTAGCTTCAACACAGAGTAGGGTTTCGAGGCTGGCTACAATGGCCATGATGATGGCAATTTTCCATACCTCAAAATTGCCCAGGGCGGTCCAATCCGGAAAGCTGAATTGGTCCAGGAAGCCGGAAACGGATTCGGGTACGGGGATATTAACGAGCTGCGAGGCTGAAAGACTAAAATGGAGTATCCCTTCAGTAAAGGCGTAGTTCATGAGAATTCCCACGATAACCACGACGATCGGACCCTGGAGCAGTTGGAAAAATTTGCTTTTTTTCATCAGGAACATATCCCAGAGAATTAAGATGGCCAGGGATACCAGCGTAATGAGTATCGCTCCCGGATTAATAAATTCAAGGGCTTTTCCGATTTCACTGATACTGGTTTCACCGTCAACCTGGAGGAATGACAGGTCGCCTTCCGGGTCTTTATCCCATCCCAGGGCATGGGGTATTTGTTTGATGATAATTAAAAGTCCGATACCGGTTAGCATCCCCTTGATGA
>JAKFCJ010000213.1:0-1514 GCA_036676705.1 Bacteroidota bacterium | reverse complement strand
GAAGGTTATGGGTTCGACTCCTTTCGGGCGCGCCATATTTTACGGGAAGTAGCTCAGCTTGGTAGAGCACTTGGTTTGGGACCAAGGGGTCGCAGGTTCGAATCCTGTCTTCCCGACCATTCTTCTAAAATAACAAACTGGGGCCTTAGCTCAGCTGGGAGAGCGCCTGCTTTGCACGCAGGAGGTCAGCGGTTCGATCCCGCTAGGCTCCACCAACATTATTTTGCGAAGCAAAATAATCAAAGTTTTTTTACGCTAGTGAAAAAACTTTACAATATTATCATTATTTGGCGGTGTAGCTCAGCTGGCTAGAGCGTACGGTTCATACCCGTAAGGTCGGGGGTTCGATCCCCTCCGCCGCTACCAATGCTTTTTGCGAAGCAAATAACCAATTACGAGGACCTTTAGCTCAGCTGGTTAGAGCAGACGGCTCATAACCGTCCGGTCGTAGGTTCGAGTCCTACAAGGTCCACCATTTACTTTATATTTACAACGGAGGAATACCCAAGTTCGGCTGAAGGGATCGGTCTTGAAAACCGACAGGCGGGTAACACCGCGCGGGGGTTCGAATCCCTCTTCCTCCTCCATATTTTTACTTAAATATGATAATTTCTATTGTCGCGGGGTGGAGCAGTCCGGTAGCTCGTCGGGCTCATAACCCGAAGGTCGCAGGTTCAAATCCTGTCCCCGCAATTAGTATTTTCAAGAGAAACACTTGAAAATACCTTGGTCTGGTAGTTCAGTTGGTTAGAATGCCTGCCTGTCACGCAGGAGGTCGCGGGTTCGAGTCCCGTCCAGACCGCCATTTTTATTAAAATGGCACAGTAATGTGGCTCAGTAGCTCAGTCGGTAGAGCAAAGGACTGAAAATCCTTGTGTCGGCGGTTCGATTCCGTCCTGAGCCACCATTTGTTTTTAAATGAAAAATTTTATGATGGCGATTGTGGCGAAGTGGTTAACGCACCTGATTGTGGTTCAGGCATTCGTGGGTTCGATTCCCATCAGTCGCCCCATCTATTTATTATAATAGTGCGGGTGTAGTTTAGTGGTAAAACCTCAGCCTTCCAAGCTGATGTTGTGAGTTCGATTCTCATCACCCGCTCCATATGGGCCTATAGCTCAGCTGGTTAGAGCGCACGCCTGATAAGCGTGAGGTCGATGGTTCGAGTCCATTTAGGCCCACCAGAATTTTTTGCGAGGCAAAATAATTAGAATTTTTTGTGAAGCAAAATAACTTTTTACTGTTCCGCAGTAGCTCAGTGGTAGAGCTATCGGCTGTTAACCGATCGGTCGTAGGTTCGAGTCCTACCTGCGGAGCCATTTTTATGTATATGGGGAAGTACTCAAGAGGCTGAAGAGGCGCCCCTGCTAAGGGTGTAGGTCGGGTAACCGGCGCGAGGGTTCAAATCCCTCCTTCTCCGCCATAAAAATTAAGGCCCCTTGGTCAAGTGGTTAAGACACCTCCCTTTCACGGAGGTAACACGGGTTCGAATCCCGTAGGGGTCATACAAAAAG
>JAKFCJ010000212.1:0-23334 GCA_036676705.1 Bacteroidota bacterium | reverse complement strand
AGATTGTACCCAATACGGAAGCCAGGGAAGTCCTGGCGGATCGGATCGCCTGGCTACTGGAGAACAACCCCATCTTACTCAAAAGTATCTTTTACCGTATTGATCTGAATGAAAGCCTGTTGGGCATGGCATTGGTAAGTATGGAAGGAAGGGCCCTGCATCTGGAACTGGCCGACCAGGTACTGGAAAGGATGCGGAAAAAGGCGGAATGGCGCCTTAAAACTTCACAACGAAATTTAGATTGATACGGCGCGAAGTAAGGTAATTCGGAACAGCAAAAGTGGTTCCGGTTACATCACGAACCCAGATATAAGAAGCCACATTCTGGACACCAAGCACATTAAAAATATCCAGGCTCACCCAGGCCTCATCCACATGGCGGGCGAATTTTTTTCTTGCGGGACGGCCTGCCGAGATGATATCGCGTGAAAAGCCAATATCCAAACGGCGGTAAGGGGGTATTTTAAACTGGTCGGTATATCGGAAATCTCCGGTGAGGAAATAGGGCATTCCGGTGCCGACAACCAAATTAAGGGACACCTTGTATTCCGGCCATTTCTCGAATTCATCCTGGAAAAATATACCCAGGTTCACCCTTTGGTCGGTAGGCCTGCGGAGGTAATCGGTGGTGACCTGTTCCCCCGCGGTATTGGTATAAGTGATCTTTTCTTTGGTCTGCATTACCGATAAACTAAACCAGGATTCCAGTCCTTTTACAAACTCGCCATTGATCCGGGTATCAATACCGGCAGCATACCCTTTGGCGGCGTTATTGGCATAATACCGGATCCGCACGTTCTCATACAAATACGGGTCGAGGAAGTCGAGTTGTTTGTAGTACATCTCCCCGGAAAACTTGAAGGGCCGTTTCCACATACGGAAATAAAAATCCGTCCCTACCACGTAATGGATAGAACGTTGGGCCAATAAAGCCGTATTCACATTTCCGGCAAGGTCACGCATTTCGCGATAGAAGGGAGGTTGATTGTACACGCCAACGGATGCCTTAAAGAGGATATCCCTTTTTTTCAGGGTATCAGGCAAACTGTCGCGGCCATTAAACACTTTGTTGGGTTCAAAGGAAAACTGCACACGCGGACTAACAACTGTTTGCCCGTTGAGGTCCCAGTATTGGGCACGAATTCCTGTGTTCAATACCATGGCACTGGCTTTGTTGAGGTCCCAGTTTTGTTGGACATAACCGGAATACCGGTTCGAGATCAGGGTGTTTCGACTGCGGATGGTGGTGAAAAGGAACAACGAATCCTCGGGGTTTACAGGTACCGAATAATCAACGGAGTCGTTGTATACCCATTCATTCAGCACATCCCGGATGGCTTCGTGCCGGTATTCCACTCCGTAATTGAGGTTCCAGATCCCTTTGTAATAAGATGCTTTAGTCCCACCTGTGTACATCTGAACCTCCAGTTCATTGCGGGCATGGTTAATAAAGTAGCCCGCACCCCGGTTAAATTTGGCTTGTCCGAAGGTGGCCGAGCCAAGGTCTTTGTCCAATTCATCCAATCGGTAAGCTCCTTCCACAGTATAAAACTCGCGTTCATTGCTGTAGAGGCTGGAGCCGATAACCCGCACCTGAAAGTGCTTATTGGGTGAATATTTTAAGGTAAGGGCGTTGGTACTGGTGGTATAACGCATCAATTCACCTCCGTTAAAAAATACGGTAAGTTGCAGCGCCTCAGTGACCGTTCCAAAGGAGGTTACCTGGCTTTCCGGAACAAACTGAAACTGGTTCTGGGCAATACCACCCAAAAAACTCAACTGGGTTTTTGAGTTGATCTCGTAGGTGATCACCGTTTGCAGATCGAGGTAACGGGGCTTGTAGTTTCCCTGCACATCGAGGCTGCCAAACAAATAGGCGTTAGTACGGTAGCGGGCTCCGACCAAATAACGAAAACGGGCGCCAATCTTGTCCTCAACAAAAACAGAAACTCCCAATAAGCTTATCCGTGCTCCTGTTGCAAAACTGTCGGGTTCGCGGTATTTGACATCTAAAACCGAAGACATTTTATCTCCATATTTAGCCTGAAAACCGCCTGCCGAAAAGGAAATATTTTCGACCAGATCGGGATTGATAAAACTTTGTCCCTCTTGTTGTCCGGAGCGGATCAATTGCGGACGATAGACTTCAATGTCATTTACATAAATGAGGTTCTCGTCGTAATTCCCTCCGCGCACATTAAACCCGGAAGATAATTCGTTGTTGCTGCTTACCACGCCCAGGGTTTTCAAAAGGCTCTCGACCCCGCCAATTGCCGAACTGAAACGATCGAGTTCTTTCGGTCGAATACTGATCACCGTTGGGTTGGTTCGCCCTTTGTCAATATTAAAATCGACTGTATTAGTGGTATAGGTGGTTTGAATGCGGGCATTGATAGTGCGGCTTTCGTTATCAGCAAGCGGTTCAATTTCCATAAAAAAACCTTTGCCCACATAAGAAAATACAAGAACAAGTTTCTTATTGCTTTTCACCTTTATGGTGTACTGTCCGTTGGCATTGGTATAACTCCCGTCATTGCTGCCTTCCACATAGACATAGGCACCTTCGAGCGGCGTGCCCGATGTTGAATCGCTTACTACTCCCTGAATGGTAGCCGTTTGCGCCTGGGCGATCAGATAGGTTAGGGTTAAGGAAAAGAGTAAAAGCGCAGTCCGCCTCATATTCACAGATAAGCAACGAGAAAGCAGCGAATATAGTGTTTATGCGAATTGCTTTAATTGGCGTATGGTCGAAAGCGGATCCGGGGTCGAGAATACCGCATTGCCTGCTACCAGCACATCGGCCCCGGCACTTACCAGCTTTGCAGCGTTCGATTCGCTCACACCGCCATCAATTTCGATCAAAGCTGTGGAATTGGAACGAAGGATAAGTTCTTTCACCTGGGCGATCTTTTTGTAGGTGTTTTCGATGAATTTTTGTCCGCCAAAACCCGGATTGACGCTCATCAATAAAACCAAATCAATATCATCAATGGTATCTTCAAGCACCGAAACAGGGGTATGCGGATTTAAGGCCACCCCCGCCTTCATGCCCAATTGTTTGATATTTTGCAGGCTGCGGTGAAGATGCGTGCTGGCTTCGTAATGGATGCTCAATATTTCTGCTCCCGCATCTTTAAACTCCTGAAAATAACGCTCAGGCTGAACGATCATTAAATGGACATCCAAAGGTTTTTTTGCATGTTTTTGTACAGCCTTCATTACCGGAAATCCAAAGGAGATATTGGGAACAAAAACGCCATCCATGATATCAACATGAAACCAGTCGGCCTCACTGGAATTGATCATTTCGATGTCGCGTTGGAGGTTTCCGAAGTCGGCGGAGAGAACCGAGGGAGCTAGTTTGAACATGTGGCAAATGTACAGTTTTCAGTTTTCAGTGTTCAGTTTTCAGCAAAAAAGTCTCACCATCTCACCATCTCCAAGTCTCACCATCTTCAATGCACCTCCAACCCCGTAACATACCCCTTCCCAAAGCGTTCTTCGATCAAACCAAGGATCTGGTCCTTGGAATAGCGCAGTTCCTGCTTGAGTGGGGCGGAGGAGATGGTAATATGCAATACCCCGTTTTTGAGGATGATCTTGTCGGTTTTTTTTGCAATGAGCGGGCCTACTATGGTTTCCCAGTCGCGGGTGAGGTTGACCTCATTGACCTTGCTTTTCAGGCGGTACATCTGAAGCAGGTCTTCCAATACTTTGCCGAGGGGTTTGATGTCGCTCATGATTCCAGTACAAATATCTCTGCTTTGCGGCCGATTTCCGAGAAAATACTTTCCACGCGTTGTTTGTGGGTGTCGGTAAGGAAAATTTGTCCGAAATGGTCTTGTGCCACCATTTGGATCAGACGTTCAGCGCGGTATTCGTCGAGTTTTTCAAAAATATCATCCAACAAAAGAAAAGGTTTGATACCCGTTTTTTCTTTCAGGTAGTCGAATTGGGCCAGTTTTAGGGCGATGAGGTAGGTTTTTATCTGTCCCTGCGAACCAAACTTTTTGAGCGGGAACCCTTTGAGGCTAAACAGCAGGTCGTCTTTATGCAGTCCTCGTGTGGTCCTGCCCAGGTCCAGGTCGGCATTATTATTTTCCATCAACAAAGTAGCCATATTGCCCGTTTCCAGGTCGCTTTCGTAGTCCAGTCCTACCTCCTCTTCTTCCCGGGTGAGAACAGCGTGGTGTTCCTGAAAGGCGGGGAGGAAGGAATGTATGAAGGCTTTGCGCTGTTCAAAAAGGTAAGCGGCGGGAGCGATAAGCTGGACATTCAGACTTTCCAGTAAAAGGGTATCGACAAAACCTTTTTCGTTAAAAATTTTGAGCTGTTTATTGCGTTGGTCAAGTGCCTTTTGATAGCGTAACAGGTCATTCAGGTAACGGGAATCGGTTTGTGAAAGGATCATATCCATAAACCGTCTTCGCTCTTCGCTGCCTTGGTGGATGAGGTGGATATCTCCCGGTGCAATGAATACCACCGGCATTTTACCGATATGTTCGGCAAGGCGGGCATAAGGCGTTTTGTCGAATTGAAAGGTTTTTCCTTTTAAGCGGTCGTACAGGCAGGCTACCTCATGATGGCCGTCCTTTTCCAGTTTTCCAAAAACCGAATAATAAGGGTCGCCGTGGAAGATGGTATTGGCTTCGACGCTTTGGAAATAGCTCTTACACATACACAGGGTATGGATGGCGTCGAGCACATTGGTTTTACCCACCCCGTTTTTTCCGCAGAAGGCGATCAAATCTCCCTGAAAATCAAAACGATGATCCTGGTGATTTTTAAAAGAAAGCAAACGGAGTTGTGTAAGCTGCATGGTCAAATCTTTCCTGCCCGGTGTCAATTGCGGAATAGCTAAAAAAAACTATTTTTGCGCTTCCCATAAAGTGCCATGGCAAAACAAAAGTTCAACAAAGAAACCTATCTGCAGTGGTTCGAGCAAATGATGCTGATGCGCCGTTTCGAAGAGAAATGTGCCCAGCTCTACGGACAACAGAAGATAAAGGGATTTTTGCACCTCTATATCGGACAGGAAGCAGTAGTTGCCGGAATGATGTCGGCGATCACCAAAGACGACAAAATTATCACGGCTTACCGCGATCATGGTCATGCTTTAGGCTGCGGAATGAGCCCGAATGAGATCATGGCCGAAATGTTTGGAAAAGTTACCGGCTGCTCAAAAGGCAACGGGGGCTCCATGCACCTATTCAGCAAAGAGCATAACTTTTATGGCGGACATGGTATCGTTGGCGGACAGATCGCCCTGGGTGCCGGGATGGCTTTTGCCGAACAATATTTAGGAACAAAAAACATCAGCCTGGCTTTTATGGGCGATGGAGCGGTGCGTCAGGGTGCCCTGAACGAAACCTTTAATATGGCCATGTTGTGGAAACTGCCTGTTGTATTTATTTGTGAAAACAATGGATACGCCATGGGTACTTCCGTTCAACGGACCACCAACATGACCGACCTGTACAAGATCGGCCTCGGATTCGACATGCCTTGTTCTGCTGTTGATGGAATGAGTTGTGAGGCCGTTCACGAGGCGATCGCTGAGGCAGCCGAACGTGCAAGAAAAGGCAAGGGCCCTACCTTCCTTGAGATCAGAACGTATCGCTACCGCGGACATTCCATGTCTGACCCGGCGAAATACCGGAGCAAGGAAGAGTTGGAAGAATATAAATCGAAAAAGGACCCGATCGAGCAGGTTCGCCAGACCATTTTGAAAAACAAGTGGGCAACGGAAAAAGCGCTGGAGAAGACCGAAGAAAAGATCATGAAGCTGGTAAACGACAGTGTCGACTTCGCGGAGGAGTCGCCTTACCCACCGGCTGAAAATCTGTATAAGTATGTATATCAACAGGAAGATTATCCCTATATTATTGAATAAGAGACCATGAGCAATAAAACAACCCATAACGACGACCTGGACCTGAACAAAAAGCTGGGAGAGGAACTAGGCCGTGCCGAACATTTTGTGCAGAAGAACAAAAAACTATTGAGCATCATCGTTGGTGGCTTGATCGTTATTGTTGGCGGATATGTAGGCTTTAAACAATTAATTATTGCTCCTCAGGAAGACGACGCCCAGGCGGCTTTGTTCATTGTTCAGCAGCAATTTGCCGTCGATTCCTTCGCCCTGGTGGTAAATGGAAACGGAAATGACATGAGTGCCGTTGATATCGTTGACGAGTACGGTATGACAAAGGCAGGAAACCTGGCTGCGTTTATGGCTGGGGTGAGCTACCTGCGTATTGGCCAGTTTGAAGATGCCTACGATTATCTCGACAAATTTGATGCAGACGATGATGTACTTGGTCCCTTTGCGATCGGACTCAAAGGCGACGCGCTGGTTGAACAGGATGAAGTAGAAAAAGGCGTGAAGCTGTATGAAAAAGCAGCCAATGCTTCCAACAACGAACTGGTAACCCCTTACTTTTTAAACAAAGCAGGGATCGCTTACATGGCCCTGGATAAACCCGAAGAAGCGAAACGGGTTTACACACGTATCAAAGAGGAATATAAAGATACTCCGGAAGCAGCAGAGGTCGACAAATACATTGCGCGTGCTGTTGCGAAAGCAGGAGAATAACCATGGCTACCAGCCTTAAAAATTTATCCCATCACGATCCGTCGGCAATACCCGACGGGTCTTCTTTTTATATAGGCATTGCTGTTGCGGAATGGAACCCCGAGGTGACCAATGCCCTTTTGGAGGGTGCTGTAGCGACCTTGCTCAGGGCAGGGGTAAAGGAAGAGCGCATTGAGATCCGTCGCGTTCCCGGAACCTTTGAATTGCCCATAGCCTGCCAGTGGATGGCCGAACAGAAGAAGACCGACGCCGTTATCGGCTTGGGTTGTGTGATACAGGGAGAAACCCGTCATTTTGATTTTATCTGCGATGCTACCGCTAATGCGATGCAGAATGTGGCGCTGAAAACCAATAAGCCCTGCATATTCGGGGTGCTAACAACCGACAACCAACAGCAGGCCCTCGATCGGGCCGGGGGTAAACATGGGAATAAGGGCGATGAAGCGGCGGTGACGGCGTTGAAGATGATCGCTCTTAGACCATAGACCATGGACCATGGACCATGGCGGGATTTTCTGCACATATGGAGTTTTTTATAAGCACAGAGGGCTCAGCGTTTTTCGCAACGAACACAGAGAACTGCTACACACGCGTGGGATGGTTCACCAGGCTTGGCGTCGACCCCTTACAATCAGCTATGGTCCATGGTCTATGGTCTATGGTCCATGGTCCAAAATTCTTATCTTTAGCTCGTGATAAACCGTGAACTAAAAAGCTTCTCCAATGCCCTCCGGGGATTGAAATTTCTCTTCCGGTCCCAGAAACATTTTCGTTTTCATGTTTTGGCAACGGCACTGGTTATTGCACTGGGATTATGGTTTTCGGTTACTGCCCTTGAATGGGCTGTTCTACTCCTCTGTTGCGGGGTTGTTTTGATGGCGGAAGCTTTAAACTCGGCATTGGAAGCTGCTTTAGATCACCTTCATCCCGGGATCCATCCGGCCATCGGAAAGGCAAAGGATATGGCAGCGGCGGGGGTGTTGGTCGTTTCGGTGATCAGTGGGGTAATTGGGGTGGTGGTTTTTTTGCCTTATGTTTTTGGTCCATAGACCATAGACCATGGACCATGGCGGGGTTTTCGGTACATATGGAGATCCGCTTTTTTACCGCAGAGGGCACAGAGTTTTTCGCAGAGAGCTCAGAGAAATTTGGCCAAGTTTCTCCTCAATTCCTCATCCCCTCAACCCCTCACCAAGTCTCCTCGTCTCCAAGTCTTCTAATTCTCCTTGCTGATCCTGAAGACCTGCCTGGAATCCTGAGCCTGGAGATGGAGGATATAGAGGCCTTTGGGGAATATTTCCAAATCTGTAATTCGTGATCCGATGAGCGTACCTTCCTTTAATAGCCGCCCATCTACAGAATAGAATGCATATTCGCAAGGTTCGTATAAATTGCCAATTTCAAGGGTGCCGTTAAAAGGATTCGGGAAGACGTTCCATGTTTCCATCGCTGGTTTTTTAGGAATACCCAGCGGAGGCAAGGTGCTTCCATACGACTCCACAAACTGAACAGAACAATCGTCGTACACTTTAAATTTCCAAAATCTTCGGTATAAACAACCTGAAGGACAGTCGCCCCAGCCATAAGAATAGATTAATTCAATATGGTCGCTAAAGACAGAATCCCGGATATGGGATCCATCAATATAAAATCCCTCCAGGTTGGATTCAATTTCGGGTTGGAGATCCAATTCCATAGCCAACGCGCTGGTATTCAGCCATGATGACGTAGTAAATGTCACGAAGTTCCGGCCAAATACATCTAGGCTGTTATAGTCATATACCGTAATGTTATACAGGATTAGCAGACTATCTAAAACGGGATGGCCACAAGGTAGCTGCCGGTTTTTGAGATTTTGCATCCAAAACAGGTCCTTATTTGCATAAACATAAAATTGGTTTACCAAAAAGGCGGAAATTTCATGTATGGGTCTGAGATGAGCAACCGTGTCTGCTTCCGGGATGCCAGCCACATTGTACACGGCGATCAAAGCGCGGAGTTTTTTTTCATGAAGCGAATCTGGGAAAGGAATGCTGTCGTAATAAGGAGATCCCCGCCTGTCTAATTCTGAAATACTTAAGCGCGTAGCATCTAATCCATACCAAAATTTTGCGGAGTCCTGTGTTTCACAATCCGATGGAACGCGCTGTGCCAGGGTATATTGGGAAAAAGTGATAACGACAAAAAAGAGGATAAGAAAACGCATCCATAAATATACGGGGGATTGGGTCGTATAACCAAGGTTTTTACCCATAACCCATAACCCATAACCAGTAACCTGCTCCGACTGCGACGCCCATAAAGGACGTCGCTACTTAAACCCCATCCTCCTCTCACTCTCAACCAAACTATTTTTCAGCATTGTTATGTACCTGGTCCGGTATTTTTCGCCGCTATTGCTGATCAGGATGGCTTTGCTTTCCATCTCATCGATCCATTTCCGGGTTTCCTTGCAGAAACGTGGGTGTTCAGTGCGCAGGTATCCGTAGCCGTAATTGCTTTTGTATACAGCGAGTTCTTCTCCAAAACTTAAGATCAGGTTCATCTCGCCCACGTTCACTTCGCTGTGGTATAATTTGATCTTGCCCCCTTTGATCGGGCCGGCGTTTTTTTCTCCCCTGCTTGCCCACTCATTGATTATTTCTACCAGCACATACAGCTCTTTGATGAGAAAGGCAGCGTAATCCTTGCTGATCGAATTGTTTGCCAGGGAAAATTCAATTTGTTTGAGGGTACTGTCGAAAGGAGCCGAACCCCAGACCTCATCCGAATCGGCCTCTAACCAGCGCAATAAGATGGTTGAAAAAAGGTGTTGCATGGCATCGTTGGGTTCCGCCATCTTTCCATCCATGGGCATGGGCGAATTGGAAAAAACCAACAATTTAAACTGTAAGAGTCCCGGGGTTAAAAAATGCATAAAGAAGGGAAGGTCGTCGCTGGCCAGGGAAACGTGCAGCTTCGCACTCCGATGATCGAGACTCATCTGATGGGCTATTCCCTCCAAAAAGGTATAAATATCGTTGTTGTATGCAGGTCGGGCATACACAAAATTAACTTCCTCGATGTTTTCGGTCGGGAAAAGTACCGACTGTTTTAAGTTGAGTTTTTGCTGGATCCTGAGAATTTCGGGGTATGTGAGGGCTGAATCTCCTCTTAAGCGCCGGTAGATCGCATCGCTGCTGAGTCCTAATATTTCCGAGAGTTCATTGGCAAAATTAATATGTGGAGGAAGCGCCCGTTTCAGTCGTTCGAAAAACTCAATTTGTTCAGATTGATTGGCCATTGGTTTTCGATTTTGCGCAAGGACAACAAAATCGTTAAGCAATATTGGCTGCTTTTTGCGAATAATGCAACTCGGGTGAATTATTGACAAGGACAGTTGCGGAATTCGATAAAAAAACCTGTGCGACTTGCGCATATCGATTATTTCCTAAAGTTCGATGCAGGTAGTTTTGTGACAAGCAATCAAAATATGAAAAAAGTAAATTTTTCGAAAGATGAAGGTACTGCCTTCTACCGCGAACTCATTGAGGACTTAAACTCCTATTTTAATTCACATAACAAATCCAAAACAGGCGATTGGCGAATGCGCTTTAAAATTGTCTTGTATTTTGGACTGGATATCCTTCTTTATGTCATCATGATCCATAGTGAGAGTCGCCTGGTGTTTTTTGGAACGTACTTGCTGATGGGCCTTTCGGTATTGCTTACCGCTTTTAATATTTCACATGATGCTGCGCATGGTGTAGCGGTAAAAAGCCCTTTCTGGAATAAAATATTATTCGCATTCAGCTTCAATCTTCAGGGAAACAATGCTTATGTGTGGGGTAAAAACCACAATGAATCCCATCATAGTTATACCAATATTGAAGGCAGTGATATTGATGTTCTGCATAATCCTCTTTTTCGTATGAGTGAGACTCAGAAATGTCGTTGGTTCCATAGGTTCCAGGTTTATTATGCTCCATTTTTATACCTGCTTTATTCCCTGAACTGGTTTTTATTTCGCGATTCCCTTATGCTTTTTAAAATAAGCAGTCGTACCATTTCGATCCAATTGCCATTGATTGAGGTATTTAAGCTCGTGTTTTACAAATTGCTTTATCTGGTGTACATGATAGGACTTCCGGCTCTTTTTCTCCCGTTTTCCTGGGAAATAATCCTCCTGGCCTTTGTGCTCAATCATGCGATGGTTTCATTGCTCTTTGTTGCCGTTCTTGGGGTTTCCCATGTTTCTGATTTAGTCCAGCATCCGAAAATGAATGCGAATGATGAACTGGACATGAGTTGGCCAAAGTTGCAAATGGTCACCTCGGTAGATTATAATCCTGAAAGCACCATTTTCAATTGGACTTTGGGAGGTTTTAACGCCCATACCCTGCATCATTTGTTGCCGCATATATCCCACGTTCATTATCTGGAAGTGCTACCGATATTCAGGAAACTCTGCACAAAACACGGGATGGTTTATCAGGAACTCTCTTATAACGATTCTTTGAAAGCCCATTTTCGTTTCTTGAGAAAAATGGGTATGCCAGCGTCATTAATTTCAAAAAATTATGCGTCTTAAACATCTCCGCAATCCGGTCGATACACTTTTGCTAAGTTCCCTGAATCAACGTGTTCAACAAATGAAATTGACAAGGGATTTCTATTTTTATTCTGTTTTATGGACAAAATTAATTGTCTATACTTCTTTAACAGGGCTCTTTTATTTCACATTGTATTATATAGAAATGCCCTTTGTCTTTGTCCTGGCATATATAGGCTATGGTCTGAGTTTGCTCTTTTTCGCCTTTAATTTTAGTCATGATTTTTCACATGACACCATTTTTAGAAGCAAAAAGGCAAATCTTTTGGGTTTCAAAATTTTGTATACCTGGGTTGGAGCTCATCCTTCCTCCTGGAAAGAACGGCACGTTAACTCACATCACTATGCACCGAATGTAAAAGAATATGATACAGACCTGCAAATAACTTCCCTCATTCGGGTCTCTCCGGAAAGCGGTTGGAAATGGCACCACAGATTTCAGCACCTTTATGCTCCAATTGCCTATATGACCTATTCATTATACTGGATTTTTATCAAGGACATTATTGTTTTGGTGAAGCCGGATAAAGGCCAGCGCCGAAGCATATGCTATATAGCGGAATTTATTTTCCAAAAAATAATTTATGTCTCTGTTACCCTTATCCTTCCCTTGATGTACAGCCAGATAAGTGATGTCTGGGTATGGATAGCGTTCTTTGTAATGCATTCGCTTCAATCTCTGGTATTGCTCTTCACCTTTTTTATGACCCATCATGTGGAGAAAACAGCCTATCCGGAAACGGACGAGTCAGGCATAATTCAAACATCCTGGTTGATGAATCAAATTATTAGCTCCAATGACATGCATCCTTTTAGTAAATCAGCAAATTTTATTTTGGGCGGATTTAACAATCATATCGCGCACCATTTGTTTCCTCATATTCACCATATCCACTATCCCAAGTTGAGCCGACTTTTATATGATACGCTTATCGAACATGGTATTTTCCCAAATCAAACCAGCTATTGGGGAGGGATTGTTTCTCATCTGCGTTTTTTGAAACGAATGGGAGAAATACCTTCATAAAGCGCCCAAAGGCGCTATAAAAAAATTGTGGGCGGAATTGGGTTCATGTAAAAAGGGAAAGCCGGCTATGAGCCGGCTTTTTTAATGTTTGGACTAAACCCTTGTTAGCGTATGTACTGTTCTGTCTATTAGACGACAGCTTATGACTAAAGGTTGGCCGGCTCTGTTAATTTTTTTGCAGCCTTAGTGTACTGTTGGTTTCAGCGCCGGAGATCTTCAGGATGTACAAGCCTGAAGGCAAATCCCCGATGTACAATTCCGTCATTTTTTCTCCTTTGCGTTCAATACCGCTTGTCTTCAGGAGCTTTCCATCGAGACCATAAAACGCCACAACCAGCCCTTCATCCGCGTCATGGGTCCAGTGAATATTCAATAGATCATTTGCGGGGTTGGGATAAATCCCTGAAACAGCCTGATCCATACGAACAAGAGAGGTCAGTGCGCTGATATAGGTGCTGTTCACCTCAAAGTTTTTGTTGTCTTCTGATTCATTATCCGCACTCAGGATAATAAAATGGGTGGCTGAATTTTTTCCGGGTATCTCTACGGTCAGGTAGTATTTTCCATAAGCCAGGTCGGCAAACTCAAATCGTCCGCCATCCTGTGTAAATACCGAAGCAACCGGAACACCCAGGTCGGTGAGCAACAAAAGTTGAATATGGTCTAAAGGCTCGTCCTTTTTATTGGCTCCCTGTGTGACATATCCTCCTATAAAACCCGGTCCGCCGGGGTTGGTACCTGCGACCATGTTGATCACTCCGGATGTTAAATGGTTGGCACCATAAAAGGAACTGGCTCCGGACCAGTATATGCTGCTGTCGTAATAGGTGGGAATAAAACCGCTGTATAAAGAAGAACCGGGTAAGAGCGCGGCCTTAACCAGAAAGAGCTGGTGCGGTTCGCAAAGGTCGAACCAGAACATGCCGGTGTCAGCATTGGTAAGTATGGCCGAATCAACCAGGGTAAGAAGGCCTAGTGCTGTGTCATGGGAAATCAGGAATATTTTCAGGGAATCATAATCCGAACGTACGGTGCCGTTAAACTTTACCTGGCCAAAGGCATAAGCCGGAGAATAGGGCTTGCCGCAAAAATTTAAATAGAAAAAATCATCGCGGGAGCAGAGCACATTATTCGCACTATCGACCACATTCAGGGTTACTTTATAATTGCCATCTTGAGAGGCCGTATAGGTATAGGAATGCCCATTGCCAACAAAGCCATTATTGATATACCATTTCGAATATCCATGGCTGGAATCGGTTCGTGCAAACCGTTTCTGGAAGTCGCCAAGATGAGAAACCTGGAAACGGGAATCGCAGGACTGGGTGGTGTTTACAAAAACCATTTTGCTGACCGAATCACGACAACCGGGACCATTTACTACATAAGAAACCGTGTAGTTCGATTTGGATGGATAGGTATGGACTACTGTATTCCCGGTGTCCATATACCCGTCACCAAAATACCAGAAGCCGCTTGATGTTGACGGATAGTGAATACCGACATAACTGACCGTGGTATTCGAATCCATGGTATAGGTAAAGTCAGCGTAGCAGGAGTCATAAACGGTTATATACTGGCCAACAGAGTCATAACAACCGATAGCATTATTCGATAAGAAATGAATTACCAGATAGGTTCCCGCGCTATATTGGACGGAAGGATTTGAAATTCCCTGGGCATTTTGACCATTACCAAATTCCCAGGAGTGGGAATATTCTGAAGAAAAGTAAGGTGCGTTGAAGTAACCTGTTTTCGATGGACTTATATACGAGGTAAATGAGGCATCACAGGGATTTTGACACCCCGTTTGGATTGTAATTTCCAAAAGTTGATTGGGAACAAAAATGGTATCGAAGGTGTGCCGGCCATTGCAGTCTTCGTAATAAAAACTTACACTGTCGCCTTGATAAAGGGAATCGATGGGCAGCATAAGTGTGCTCAACCCCGGATGCAGGTTACCAAAGTATTGTTGATAAAATGCGACACCTGCACTGGCTGAATCTGAATTGGTTACAACGAGAAGACCCCCTATTTGCAATGTGTCCTGATTGCTGCTTAGCAATACAAATGAGCAGGACAAATAATCCTGTGCACCCGAGCCTGCGCTCATGCTCACGAAGATCAAAAATGAGTATAGAAATTTTTTCATAATAGGACCAATTTACTGTTTGGATATACCCATTGACTTTCTGGGCTACCATTCAGTTGCCTGCTGCTCCGGAATAAAGGTGAATATCGATAAAAAAAAGCCACGAACAGGGGCTCGTGGCTTTCAATATGGATGGTGGAAAGATTAATTCAGGTGGATGCGATGGATACTTTGTCCGGTTCCGCTTTCAATTTGAAGCATGTACATTCCACGGGGCAATTCCTTGATATCGAGTGTACTTGTCGTTTCTTCTTTTCGGTCTATTGAAAATTCATGAATAAGTTGTCCATGCATGGAATAAAAACGGAGCGTAATTTCTGTGCCCGCCTGCTCTGTCCATTCGATCATCAATTGCTCTTTGGCTGGGTTCGGATAGAGACGGCCTGCCAACTGGGGAAGGCGAATGGCTGTATTGAGGGTGCTAACATAGGTGCTGTTCACCTCAAAATCCTGTGCTTCTGCTTTTTCGTTTGCCGCACTCAGCGTTATCATATAGGAATCAGAAGGTTTTCCCATGATCTCCACCGTTACGCGATAGGTTCCGTAAGGCAGGGACGGGAATTCATAATAGCCATTCACATCACTGAGGTCGAAGGCTATCGGCGTGTCATTATCATCAAATAAATTGACCTGTATTCCTTCCAGCGGCTTGAATTTTTTATTGGCCCCCTGGCTGATGTAGCCGCCGATAAATCCGGGTCCGCCCGGATTTGTTCCGGCAAGCATATTTAAGCTGAAGGAACCGTAATTACCGAGTTTTGTGGCTCCAGACCAACTTGCACTTTGGTTATAATAGGTTGGCAAATAATTTCCATAGATGCCCGAACCCGGTAAAAGGGCGGCCTTAACCAAATAAACCTTTGTGGAATCACAGAGTTCGTAAAAGGCAAAATAGCCGCTATCATTCGTATTGGAATAGAGAACTGCAGAATCAACTCCGATTAAGGTACCAGCAACACTGTCATATTCGATCAGGTAAACGACCAATGAATCATATTGGGTGTTGCCGGATCCAAAGCGAACTTCACCATGGATCATATTATTCCAGTACTGTTGCCAATTAAAATTTCCACAACTATTCATCCATACATAATCATCGTAGTAGCAAACTACAGTCCCCTGTGAATCGAGAAGCTGATTTTGGACACTATACTGGCCGCGTCCGGGAAAATGATAGCTCACCGTATCTCCATAAAGGGTATCGTTTCCTGGCTCGATTATACGTCGTACGGCAAAAGAAGTGGCCTGCGTCGTATAAAACTTCATTTTGTACAAGGAGTCAACCTGCCTGCTAAAATGGTTGGAACAATTTTGGCTGATCGCCACCGACAAGTACTTATAAGTACAGTATTGATGCAGGTCACCAATTTTTACCTGAAAGGTATTATTCCAATTATAGGTATGACTCACGGGTCCAACTGCCGTATCAAAAGTGCCATCACCAAAGTCATATTTAAACGTATCCACATTGTTGTCGGGCTGTATGGTGAGTGTGCGAAAAACCATGGAATGCCCTTTAATTTGGGTCTGGCAGCTTTGTGAACTTGGGTATGCGATCAAACTATCCTTGCAATGACCCGGATATTCAACGATATGTTTGATCGGCATTAATCCCCCGGCCCCGAAACGGTAAGTGTAATTGCCTCCGCCATTTGAAAAAACACTATCCGCAATTTGCCAGGTATGCTGGAATCCGGGATAGGCATTGAATGAGGAATAGATATTACAATATCCATATTTACTGTGAATGGCGGAAAAGGACGCATTACACTGCGGGATAACATTTATGATCTGTGCGCTGGAGTCTTTACAGTTATTGAGTGTATCCACAATAACCAAACTCAGGGTATACGTGCCAGGGGACGAGTAAATATGAAACCCGCTTCTCCCAACCGTATCCTTTCCATCGCCAAAATACCAACGGAAATAAAATGGTCCACTGCCGGATAGCGGTTGAGCATAGAGATAAAGCGCATTCTGGGCGAACGAATAAATAAATGCGGCCGTACATGGATTAGTACAGGGAGCTTTTATATGGATCGATGCATACCAGCTGGTGACAGATGAATAGTTATATGTATTGAAAAAAGTATCCAGGGTAAACCATTGTCCGCAAGCCTTGTAGCGTATGGTGATCACTGAGTCGGTGTAATTGGTGGCGACGGTTCCGGAATCATAGAAACCCGAAGTATATGCGTAGCTGGCAACAGAAGCATAAGGATTGGTGCTTGTTATACTGCTATCCGTATTGCGGAAACTAACATGAACGGAGTCAAACAGGTTGTTATTGTATTGATCTGAAAAGGAAATATTCAGTTTGTAGATCTTTGTTTGGGCAAAAGAATGACTACAAAAACTGCCAGACAATACCCCTAAAAAAAGGATGCAGAGGAACTTTTTCATAGAAGTGGTTTTGTATATGATGACAGAGTGAATGAAAGAGTTGCCTCTTAGTATTTCCTCGCCTTCCACTCTTTTCCGCTTGGAAGCAGGTAATAGAGCAAACTGCAGGCAGAAAGGAAGGCCGAAAATGCAGGGTATTCCAGTATTACAAAGGGCTTAGGTGGTTTTTCTTGTATACGATCGAAAAGGCGGAGGATAAAAAAAGCCTGGAGAAAAATTCGACCAATGAAAAAGACCAGGGCCAGTGGGAGATTAAAAAAGAGCAAAACCAAAAGAAGTGGATCGAAGCTCGCATGGAGACCTAACAAAAGTTTCCAGTACACGGGCAACTCACGCCCGCCGACCAGCCAGCGTTTTCGTTGGGCAAGAAGCGTACGGAGATCCGGAACGGGAGCAGACGAAGAAGTACTTTCCGGGTTGTTCAGGTGTTTCCATCCATAACCCCTTTCAATGATGGCGCGGAATAATTTAAAATCTTCGGTAATGGAAAAATCGATATTTTCATAACCGCCCGTAGCCCAATAGGCCTCTTTACTCACGGCCATATTATTACCCACCGCGGTACAGGGAATGTCCAGGTTGGCAGCGCTTTTAAGCAATCCCATCAAATAGAGCCAGTCGATACGCTGCATCCGGGCAAACCATCCTGTATCCGTGATCAATGTAGTCGCCGAAACTACTCCTGTATTTCCTTTAAATTGTTTTACAAGTTCCTTTGCCCAGGTAGGTTTTACCTGTATGTCGGCATCGCAGATCAGGTAATAGTCGCCGCTGCTGGCGTGGGCCAGATGGGCGAGAACATTCGCTTTTTTGTCAGCCTTACCCAGCTTTCCATCAACAAATAAGTACCTAAACCAGCTTTTGTTGGCGATAAAATCCTTTACCAGCCTCGCCGTTTGGTCTTCGCTTCCATCATCTCCCAGGATAATTTCAATTTTGTCTTTGGGGTAATCCAGTTGGTCCAGGCTTCCCAGGCAATTCAGGATCGAAACTTCTTCATTTCGGGCCGCTACCCAAATGCTGATCCGGGGCCAATCTTCCGGGTCATCGACAGTTTTTTCGGGAAGGTAAAGGGCGACCAGCGCTACCAGATACCCGGCAAGGATCAGGGAAAGAAGAAGAATGAGCACTATCAAATCGCTGCAAATTGGAAGCCCCGGGATGCACAATGCGCCAATAAAGCAGGAAGTAGGAACTCCAGGTTTTTTTGTGCCTTTTCACTGTCGTGAAACAACACGATAGAGCCATCCCGACAAGATGACTGCAGGGTGGCGAGGCTTTTTTCCTGATCCAGGTTGGCTTCAAAATCACGCGAAAGGATACTCCACATGATCACCTGGTACTTCTGCTTTTTTAAATGAAGCACCTGGGCCGGACGGATCTTTCCATAAGGAGGGCGGAACAGTTTTGAGGCTACCAGTTCGCTGCAGGCATCGATATTCGAATAGTAATTCCCCTTTTCCGATTTCCAACCATTGAGGTGATTAAACGTATGATTTCCGGTTGAATGGCCTTCGCGGAGGATCTGCGCATAAACTTCAGGGTATTTGCGCACATTATCGCCCACACAAAAGAAGGTAGCCCTGGCATCGAATTGCCGGAGTATTTCCAATACCCAGGGAGTAATGGTGGGGTGTGGTCCGTCATCGAAAGTCAGATATAAGGTAGGCTGTTCCCGTTTTTTCATTTTCCAGATGAGAAAAGGGTCGAGCCACTGAATGAATCGCGGGGTTGTATACCGATACATTATTTCTTTTTATCGAGGACAGGTGCCAAGTGTGGTCATGAGTTCGTTAATTTGCCCCTATCAAAACACCCGGCATGTTATTCGCAAAGATACGTCTATCTGCTTTATTGCTTTTCACCCTGGTAGTGGGGAATGCAGAAGCGCAAAAACTCTGGAGCCTGGACGAGTGTCTCGACTATGCCCTGGAAAATAACCTGAGCCTGAAACAAAACCGGCTGAACATCAAACAGGCAGAAGTAAATTTTGAAGAAGCAAAGTTCAGGCGTTACCCCAATTTAAACGGATCGATCAACAACAGCTACAATTTCGGAAGGTCGATCGACCCCCTTACCAATGCCAACGTACAGCGAAATTCAGCCAACCTGCGTTTTGGCTTATCCACCGGGGTGGTCCTGTTCAATGGATTCCAGATCCATAATTCCATACAACAACAACGGCATTTGGTTTATGCTTCTTTGTTTGATGAGCAGGTGGCGAAAAACAATATCGGGATGAATATCGCCAACGCTTATCTGCAGGTTTTGTTCGCCAAAGAGCTGGTGACCATCAATACGGAATTGGTTACCTCCACCCAATTGCAGCTTGAACGGGCAGAAAAATATTTGGAGGCCGGACGCGTTGCCGAGTCGGCTGTATTGGAAATGAAGGCCCAATTGGCCAATGATAATTTGTCGCTGGTGAATGCCCAAAACCAGGAGCTTATGGCCAGGGTAACGCTTTTTCAGCTCCTTGAACTTTCGCCCGACAGCAACGATGTAAGAATTCCCGAAATTGACAGCATCCCCGATGCGGGAGTATTTAGTTCCGGGCAATTGCTCAGTCTCTATCAAAACAAGGCGCCTGAATTGAAGGCAGCCGAGGTGCGCATGCAGGCCAGCAATTATGGATGGAAAGTCGCAAAGGGAGCCTATTCACCGCGATTAAACCTTGGGGCGGATATCGGCACCCTCTTTTCTGACCAGGCCGTTTCTCCGAATTATGGGCAAACACAATACTATCAGCAGTATTATGATATCAATGGGAACCCGATCATCCAGGTTCCGGTACCCAATGTAACCGGGACAGAAACCACGCCTTTTGGGGAGCAGTGGAACAATAATTTCGGGCAAACAGTGGCTTTAAGCCTTACCGTGCCCATCTTCAATAATTATTCAGCCAAAGCCGGGGTTAAAAGAGCGGAGATCGGCTATCAGAATGCGGTACTCAACAAGCAGATCACCGACCTGACCATAAGCCGCGATGTAACCCAGGCGTATAATGAATATATGGCGGCGAAAGCCCGTTATGAGGCCAGCAAAGCCAGTTTTGAAGCCCAGGAAAAAAGCCTTGAATTTGCCCAGAAACGTTTTGATGCCCTGTTATTGAGCGATGTGGAATACAGGCTGATCCGAAACAATTGGGTGACGGCAAAATCCAACCTGACCCAGGCCAAATACGAGCTGATGTTCAGGTATAAGATCATTGATTTTTATAAGAACGGCACCATTTATCCGGAGCTTCGTTAAATTTACAACAAATGGCAAAGTCGAAAAATAGAACCTGGTTATGGATCGGGGGATCGTTGGTGGTGGTGTTTATCATTATCATGGTGGTGGTGAGTTCCAAAGACACCAAAACCTATGTGACGATTGAAAAGTCGGAAAAACGCGACCTGATCGAAACAGTAACCGCCAATGGAACCATACAACCCGAAATTGAGGTGAAGATCAGTTCGGAAGTTTCCGGGGAGATCATCCATCTTTATATTAAGGAAGGAGACTCGGTGAAAAAGGGGGACCTGCTCCTTCAGGTGAATCCTGATATTTCTGAAAGCAATGTAGAGCGGGCAAAGGCTTCCGTAAATAATGCCAAGGCCAACCTGGCGGCTTCTGAAGCCCGTGTGGCCCAGGCCAGGGCACGTTTTGCCCAGGCGGAGAACCTCTATAAAAGGAATAAAAAACTATATGAAGACAAGGTTATTGCCAAATCGGAGTTTGAACAAACGGAGGCAGAATACCTGAGCGCTAAAGGAGAACTGGAAGCGGCTGAACGGGCTGTGGATGCAGCGCGGTATACCATTAAAAGCCTGGAATCGACCCTCAGTGGCGAACAAAAGACCCTGAACCGCACCAGTATTTTTGCTCCTATGGACGGCATCGTATCCAAACTGAATGTGGAACAAGGAGAGCGGGTAGTAGGAACCATGCAAATGACCGGTACCGAATTACTTCGTGTCGCCGATTTCCGCACCATGGAATTGAGCGTGGATGTGGGTGAAAGCGATATCATCCGTGTTTCGGTGGGCGATACGGCCGAAATCGAAGTGGATGCTTTTGACGACAGGACCTTTATCGGCATCGTAAAGGAGGTGGCCAACTCGGCTAAAAGTGTGGGAGCTACGGGTGCCTCCACCGACCAGGTTACCAATTTTGAAGTGAAGATCACGCTTTTGCAGTCATCGTATGAAGACTTGCTGGCCAAATACCCGGGAAAGGCATCACCCTTTTTACCCGGCATGTCGGGCATGGCGGATATTCGCACCACCTCGGCCAATAATGTGGTGAGTGTGCCTATTGAGGCAGTTACCTTACGTGCCGCTAAAAAAGACAGCACCGATAAGGAAGCTGAGGAGAAGGACGAAAAAGAAGAGGTGATCTTTGTTTTTGAAAATGGAAAGGCAAAGATGATACCTGTAAAAACAGGTGTTCAGGACAGCCGCTATATTGAGATAACAGAAGGATTGGAAGAAAATAAGGATATCATTAGCGGTCCGTATAGTGTAGTTTCGCGTATGCTTAAGGATGGGGACCCGGTGGAAGAGAAGAAAAAAAGCGAGTTCACGACTAAAAAAGAGGATTGAAAGTAGCAGTTATTGGAGGCGGTAGTTGGGCCACGGCCCTGGTCAAATTGATCAGTGACCGGGAGCATAAGGAGGCCATACAGTTAAGCTGGTGGGTGCGCCGCGAAGAAACGGCTGAGCACCTCCGTAAATTCAGGCATAACCCCGATTACCTCAGCTCGGTTTTGCTTCCTACCGAATCGATGCATATTACCACGGATCTTGAAGCAGCCATTGTTTCAGCCGATATGGTGATCCTGGCCATTCCCAGTGCCTTTTTATACCAACAACTTGAAAACCTTCCCGTTACCTGTTTTGAAGGAAAATATGTGGCCTCGGCCATAAAAGGGGTCATTCCGCAGACCTTTGAGGTGGTTGGCGCCTTTTTGAAAAACCGGTTTAACATGCCGGAAAAAGACCTCCTTGTGATCGGTGGTCCTTGCCATGCAGAGGAAGTGGCCCTTGAAAAATTGTCATTCCTTACCATCGCTTCCGGTTCAGCCGGATCTGCAAAAAAACTGGCAGAGATCCTCGAATCGCGTTACCTTAAAACAACCATCAGTCTGGATCTGTATGGAACGGAATACGCAGCCGTCTTAAAAAACGTGTATGCCATTGCCAGCGGAATTTGCCATGGATTGGGCTATGGAGATAATTTCCAGGCCGTGCTCATGACCTTTGCTGTGAAGGAAATGGACTTTTTCCTTGCCACCTGCAGTCCCATGGAGCGCGACGTAAACGATCACGTGTACCTGGGCGACCTGCTCGTTACCGCCTATTCCCAATTTAGCCGCAACCGTACCTTTGGTATGATGGTAGGGAAGGGCTATTCCGTAAAATTCGCCCAGATGGAAATGAACATGATCGCTGAGGGCTATTACGCCACGCGGTCCATGCACGAAATTGTCAAAAAACTCCAGGTCACCATGCCCATCCTCGAGGCGATGTACCAGATCCTCTATGAGGGAGCCGCGCCAAAGAAGGTGGTGGAGCGGATGATAGAGGGGTTTTAGGGCTAGGGCTGGCTGGCGCACGAGTAATTGGCGCGGAGGCGCAGAGGCGCGGTTTTGTTTGCTCGGCCTGACCGAATAACAGCTGAAAACTGAACGCTGAAAACTCCCTCGACTTTGTGGACAGAAAATTTACAGTTCTTACTGATTATTTTAGTAAGTCCCTCTCATGATCCTGATCCCTCCTGATCTGCTCCATCAATAAGGAATCAGTGGCATCAACCACCGGACTGGCAACTCCATCCAAAACAGGCGAGCCGGCATTGACCCAGGCGGTGTACCATAAAGAGCCCACAAAATGGGTGGCGCGGCGCATTCTGCGTTCGACCATGCCGTTGAGCATGGCGTGGTAAGCTTTGGAATATTCGGCTGAATAGACTTTGACCAGTCCATTGCCTTTTTCCTCAAAGGCGTATTTTTTTTCTTCCGGGAAGGAGAGGCTGAGTTCCTTTTCCATGCCCAAAACAGAATCGCGGGCGGCACAACTTTCTTCGAAGACCTCCCAGATGGTGGCATTGATCTTTTCGATATAAACCACTTTCCCCACATAAAAATCATAGTCCTCTCCATACAATTCAGGCAGGCGCGATTCCCAGAAGCCATGGATGCCTTTTTGGTTGGTGAGTTGTCCGTTGTAATTCATGGTGCTGTGCAAAGGCACACAGAGGTCGGCAGCATAATGCCCGATCTCGGCGCTGACTTTTAGAATGGCATTCTGGTCTTTTCTGGAGAAAGCATCCTGCAGCCTCCACATCATTTTTTCCAGGTGCCAGGGACCGATGCCATAGGCCTTTAAGGTGTCTTCGCTGTATTTTTCGACTGCATCCTTCCAGAAGTGAGGGATGGTATCCAATGGAACGGCATGCTCGTAATAGTCGGCATCCAGATAATGACGACCGGCTTCTTCTTCCACGCTGTAGCGGCGTTTGTCGGGATCGACAGCATGTTCCGAAAGGTAGTCGGCATGCTGTTTATAAAAGCCCATCATCTC
>JAKFCJ010000211.1:0-2066 GCA_036676705.1 Bacteroidota bacterium | reverse complement strand
ATGGGTGAATGGGTCAATAGGTGAATAGTGAATAGTGAAATATTTGAAGAACTTCGGGAAAGGCTGTTTTGTGAGACGGGCGGTTTTTTGTGTAATCGATTCCGGGAGGGGAACAGTGTGTTGAAAAGAGAATGGGTGAGTTAGCCTGTATCACGCCTGGTTTAGGCTGACCATAAGGGTGCTATGATTCTTTTTTTGTTGCAAAATCATTGCGCGCCAGCCTGCCAGGGCAGTGGATAAAAGGCTTTTTTAAAAAATTGAAAAAAGATTATTTTGTCGCTCAAAAGAAATCATATCACAAAAAACTGCTTACTTATGAAAAAGAACATCCTGGCCGCTTTCCTGTCTTTCACCCTGTTTTCCGCAACAGCTCAGAATGTAGGTTTGGGTACAGCAAACCCACAGGAGAAACTGGACGTGAACGGCGGGGTACGAATAGGTTATACGCCTTCTCCTTTCAGCGCCGGCACAGTTCGTTTTAATAATGGGGAAATGGAGTATAATACCGGATACAACTGGAGGTCCCTCGTAAATGGTTTTAAAGACTCCGCAATGTCTGCACTCACACCTTTTTCTTCCGTGACCAGGAACACCGCGCTGGAAATTCCTGTATCCATGACCGTTTCTGAACAGGGTGTATACCTCGTGATCTTTAAAGCAAATGGTTACAATAATTCCGTGTACTTCCCGGGTTCGGGTAATGCCGATCAAAGCGGGCAGGTGGACTTCCGGCTGAACGGTGGCACCCGGGCCCGCCGTACAATTATCCAGGCAGAAGATTCTTATTCAGCGGGTACGGGCAGGCGGGATTTTATTTCCAACCCGGTAGAATACACATTAATACAACAGCTTTTTCCCGGCGATAAAATGCAGGTCTTCGCCACGATGTTTGCCACAGGTACCACGCCGAATGCCTGGGTGGTGAATGAAGCACAAATCCTGTTGATCAGGCTTTACTGAGTCCCGGCCGGGTGGTCTTTCACCGCTGGCATATGTTCCGCTTCCACTAAAGGGTAATAAACAGGTTATCTTTGCCGATATCAATTTGCCCTCAATGAAAAAACTATCCAGGTTACCGGTTTCCATCCTCGATCTCGCAACTATCGTACAGGGGGACCGATCCCCCGGGGATGCGTTTGCCCGTAGCCGTGAAATGGCCCGGCAGGCGGAGCGTTTGGGCTATAACCGTTATTGGTTTGCCGAACACCATAATATGGAAAGCGTGGCTTCTGCAGCCACGGCAGTGCTGGTGGGGCATATAGCCGGCGTTACCGAATCTATCCGGGTCGGATCGGGAGGTATCATGCTTCCCAACCACGCACCGCTGATCATTGCCGAACAGTTTGGCACACTCGCCTCGCTTTACCCCGGCAGGATAGACCTTGGCAGTGGCCGGGCACCCGGCACCGACCCGGTCACTTGCCATGCTTTAAGGAGAAACCTGCATGCCGATGTAAATGAATTCCCGCGGGATGTAATAGAACTGATCAGTTACCTGGGGCCTAAATCAGCGGAAAACAAAGTGCAGGCCGTACCCGGTGTGGGCACGGATGTACCGGTCTGGCTCTTGGGATCAAGCACCTATAGCGCGCAACTTGCCGCAATGCTCGGGCTGCCTTTTGCATTTGCCGCCCATTTTGCCCCCACGCACCTGTTTGCCGCACTGGAGGCTTACCGGGCGGGTTTTAAACCCTCCCGTTTCCTGGATAAACCCTATGTGATGGTTTGTGTGAATGGGATTGCGGCCGATACGGATGAGGAAGCCCGCCAACTGGTTACTTCGCTGTACCAGCTGGCCCTCGGCCTTTTCCGGAACGACCGGCGGCCCCTACCCCCGCCTGTTCCTTCAATGGAAGGGATCTGGAGCCCCGCTGAAGAAGCCGGCGTGAAACAGATGATGGAATATTCATTTGTAGGTAGCCCGGAATCGGTTAGGGAATCCCTGGGCAGTTTCCTGGAAGCCACCCGGGCAGATGAGCTAATGATCGCCACACATATGTATGACCTGGGAGCGCGGTTGAGATCGATGGAGATCTTTAAAGAAGTGACAAATAGCTAATTAGCTA
>JAKFCJ010000210.1:0-17141 GCA_036676705.1 Bacteroidota bacterium | reverse complement strand
GGGACCGCCATTGGGATTCCATTGGAGGTTTGATCGGGTCCATCGCATCGTTGAGTGGGTATAACCCGCACTAAATCCAAATTTATCAAGGCATTGTGCATTCGATGGTGCTGTCAGAAGGAGGGAGCCTGTCACACAAACAAGGAAGAATACCTTTTTCATACAATTGACTTGAACAAACAAGTTAGTCATACACCAGGGGTATGCCAAAATTATTCGATAAATCGGAACTGTGTATATCTTCGCCACATGGATCCTCAGTTCCTCATACAATCTGCCATTCCATTGGTCAAAGAAGTCGGTGTCTTTATTCGCAGGGAAGTAAAAAATTTCGACCGCAGTGTCATTGATCTGAAAAGCCAGAATCAGCTCGTTTCTTATGTCGACCTGAGCGCTGAAAAGATGCTGGTGGAAGGATTGACGGCATTGACTCCCGAAGCAGGGTTTGTTACAGAGGAAGCTACGGTTGCGCGAAACAGGCATGCCAAAGTGGTATGGATCGTTGACCCTTTGGATGGCACCACCAATTTTGTACATGGATTGCCTGTGTTCAGTGTGAGTGTGGGTTTAATGATGGATGGAAAATTATGTGGAGGGATCGTATACGAGATCAACCTCGACGAATGTTTTTATGCCTGGGAAGGGGGAAAGGCTTATTGCAATGAAAAGGAGATCCGCGTATCGAAGGCGCTCAGTTTGGAAGACTCCCTGATCGCTACCGGTTTCCCCTATTACGACTTCGAACAAATGCAGGAATATTTGAATGTGCTCAAAGAATTGATGCATGGAACCAGGGGTTTAAGGCGTTTAGGTTCTGCCGCTGTGGATCTTGCTTATGTGGCCTGCGGACGATTCGATGCGTTTTTCGAATACGGACTCGCTGCCTGGGATGTGGCTGGCGGGGCCTTCATTGTCGAGGCGGCGGGGGGAAAAGTTACTGATTTTTCCGGGGGCGAAAATTTTCTTTTCGGCAAAGAAATTGTGGCCAGTCAACCGCAGGTGTCCGAAGATTTTCTCGATCTTGTACGGCACCATTTTAAAGGATGAGCAGAAAGCACTTTTTATACGCGTTGGTTTCCCTTCACCTGCTCTTCTATGTGCTGGCCCTGACAATAGGCAATACCCATATCGCTGATTCATACGATTACCTCTATCAGGCTGAGAACCTGAAAAATTCGGGCTCTTTTTATGCCGGAAACCTGGATGAACCCATAAAGCCCGACTATTTTAGCAAAAGAACGCCCGGTTATGGGGTGTTTTTATACCTGTTGCATACAACAGAATGGCTGGTGTTGCTGATCCAGAACCTGATGAGTATTTTGCTCTGGTGGCTCGTTTTCCGGCTTTTGCTTGAATTTCAGCTTGAAGAAAAAAAGGCGGCCTGGCTGGTCGTGTTGGTATTGGCGTTTCAAAGTAATGTCCTCATCTATACGAACAGCATCCTCGCAGAAACACCCTTTCAATTCCTGCTCTTTTTGGGCTTTTATTTCCTTTATAAGGACCTGAAACACCAGAATAACTGGAACTGGTTAATAGCAGGATTGGTTCTGGCTGTTGCCCTTTTGTTTAAGCCCGTGCTCCTTTTTCTTTGGGTCCCTCTTCTGGTTTACGCCCTTTTTCGTGCCCGGCAAAGACGTCGTTTCCAGCTTATATGGCCCATTTTTTTTATGCCCCTCACCGTTTTATTATGGAGCACACACAATCAAAACACAACCGGATGGACCCACTTTTCGTCCATAAGCACCGTTAATATCAAGGATTACAATACCCGGCTCATGCTTGAGTCGGTGCATGGTGTTGATTCGGCCGATGCCATTATTTCCGAGCTGAACAGAACGGCGTCTTTTATCCCTGACTACGGACACCGTAACCGTTTTATCATGGATACCTGTAAATCCATACTTAAAGCGAATAAGTGGGCCTATATGAAGGTTCATTTAAAAGGGATGATGGCGATGATGCTGGATCCCGGACGTTATGATTATGTGCAGTTTTTTCAGCTTCATGCCACCGAAGAGGGATTCATGTATAAGCTGGCCCGTGGCGATTTTCGGGGGATGTGGGATACCCTGCTCGACCAGTACTTTCTCACCCTGTTCTTTTTTATTGTCAACCTCCTGGGCGCTGTTGTCCTGCTTTATTATTCCTTAAAAGGGTTGCGTCGTTTGCCCGATGAAACCATGTTGGTTATCTTACTTGTGGGTTTGATCGCCTATTTCTGGATACTGACCGGTCCGGTTGGTACAGCGAGGTACAAGTCGGCCATTTTGCCCATGATGGTTTTAATGGCAGGATTGGGATTAGTGAAGAAGAAGGATGAGATTCGTTGAAGAATTTGTTATCACAAGGCGCATGAGCGTTTTAAATCGCACTTTAAAGAAGGGAAGACCGGGGGTTTTTCTTCTCTTTTCGGCACTCTTTTTTTGCTGTAATCCCGCAAGCGAAAAGCAAAAGGCCAATGTGGAGGAACAGCAACCTAATGAACAGCCTCAAACCTTTAAAAAACGTCCAGGTGTCTCTTCCGATACGGTCTGGTTAAATACACCGTCTGCCGTGTTTTTTTACCCGGATTCACTTCAAAAAGAGGGTTACAGAGCTTTTATTCCGGAATCATTTGAAAGTTCGGAACACGAATACCTGTTCCAGATGAACAATGCACGGACCAGGCTGGAGGCCAACTGGAAGCATGTGGCTATTATCGACTGTAAACAGGCCAAATATCTGGTTGCAGACGGAGCAGGGGCACCCTTGAATCTTGACGAAATAAACGAGCCCTGGGGATTGATCTTGTTTGAAAAAGGGAAAGCACCGGCCCATGTTGATATGATGAACATCGATACGGAGCTGGAAAATTATTTTGTCAAAAACAGGAAATAATGGATGAAAATATCTTTGCCTATTTTGAGTTGCTCGAGGTTATGGCCTTTTTTGCCGGCTATGCCATCGTGTATGCCTTATGGCATGTGTTGGCGGATATCGGAAACAACAGGTTCAGTGATTGGGCGAGGTCGGTCCTGCCCTTGCTCCCTCTATCCTATGTGTTAACCGGACTCTTGTTTCTCGGCTATCTGATCAAGGGAGTTATTTTGGTCAATAACCAGGTCGATGGGCCTATCCATATCAATATCCCCACGCTCCATTATGTCGGGCTTTTATCTCTTTTGTTCTGGATACCCTTTTTAAAAAAACGGGCCTGGCTCAGTTTACTGCACAGCCTTTTTTTCTTTTCCTATATCTGTATCGATCTGGTTAAATATATGCGCAACAAAATTGGGGTGGAAATTTTGCAGAACGACATGAAGGTTTTGCTTGACGGTGTGCTTATCAGTTTATTTAGCCTGGCCTGTCTGATCCTCCTGAATTATGTGCGAAGCCGCATAAAACATAGTCGTTCCTGAATTTATAGGGCTGAAAAAGAGGCCCTTAAATATATGACTAATCTCATATATTGGGTTGACCAGAATCATAAGCAGGGTGTTTTTCCGTGTCTAGATTTGTTCTTGAATAAATCAAATCCACCATAAAAATCACTAGACATGAAACGTTTAAAAAATCAAGGAACGAACCGATCATTTTTTGCCAAGCTAAAAATGAGCTCTCTGTTGTTATTTATGCTGCTCGTTGCCAGCACTGTTTTTATATACAGTTGCACGAAAGAAAACGAACTACCCCCACCTCCGGCGAATAACAACCAACCTATTGTAAGAGGCGATGCCATTATGTTGCCAGGCGCCATGACTGCCAAAGACAGCACCGAATGGAAACTCGACAAATCTCACTCCAGCGTTCTCTGGGAAACCAATTATGTGGGCGCATCAGGATTGCTTACCGGTCGTTTTAATATGTTCGGTGTGCATGAAGTTTTGCCTGCCGAAATGATAGAATACCAGGTTACCGGCCAGCCCGTAAAGGATAATTCATGGGCATTTTATGAAAACGATCCGACCAAAACCTTCTTCAGTGGTTATGTACAGATCAACACCTCAAATACGGGAGAACCTGGAAGGGATACGGGTTGTAATATTTCCGGATTAGGAACAGTTAAGATCATTCCCGGAACACAAAACCTGACCGAGACCAACATTGCCACCATCAAAACCACCAAAGTGGAATTCGATCCGTTGAGCGCTGATTATATCGTAACCATGAATTTCACCTGGAAAGGTAAAATGACCGCACCGGTTACCAAATCCATTGTAGGCAGATTGAAATACATCAAAAAATCCAAGATCCAAAGTGCTTCCCCTTATGATGTTTTTGGTCTTCAACTTACATTCCAGTTCAATTGCCGTGATTTTGGTATTACAAGTACCAGTATTTCCGACAAAATGGAAATTGAGTGTAACATGAACTTCAACAATAAGTAAGGTCTGTATTTAAATTGACTGATTATGAAACCAGTAACCCTAGTTATTAGTTTAGCCATCCTTGTACTTATAACCCTGAGCGGGTGTTACAAGGATGTGATCCTGCCTGATGTTGCAGTGGACCCGGATGGTCCGCCACAGGCCGTGAGTTTTAGCACCGACCTTGCCCCGCTTTTTGACGCAAGCTGCACTGATGTGGGCTGCCATGTTAGCGGAGGACATAAACCTTATCTGACCCTTGATGTTTCCTATCAACAGATCGTGAACGGAGGCTATGTAAATACCGAAATTCCGAAACAAAGTACCCTGTATATCATGATCAACGGGGAAATGAGGGAATACATGCCTTCCGCTGCCGACAGACAAAAAGTCTATGACTGGATCAGAAATGGCGCTCCAAACAACTAATTATCTCTAAAAACGAAAGAAATGAAAAGTTTAGTAAATAATTCAATAAGAGCGCTCAGAGCAGGTTTAGCCATTGCGATCGGCGCAACGCTGCTCCTTTCAAACGGCTATGCCCAGGATGAGCAACCCGCTCCTTCGAAACCGAAACCTGTCAAGGATATTTTCGAAAGTGTGTGGATCATCGATAATCAAACCGTTATGGTTCCCGTAAAAGGTACCCTGGAGTTTGATATCCTGCACAGATTTGGAACCGTGAAAAACGGGTATGAGGATTTCTGGGGATTTTTTGCCCCTTCTAATATCCGCTTAGGCGTAAGTTATGTTCCGATCAAAAACCTGAACGTGGGGATCGGGATCACCAAAGCCAATATGCTTTGGGATGCCAGCGCAAAATATGCCTTTTTGCACCAGGCGAAGGGTGGCATGCCTTTCAGCGTTAGCTACTATGCAAACATGGCTTACGATACCCGTAAAACAGCAACTATTTACGATGGAAGCGAAATAAATCACGATGTGGAACGGTTTTCGTACTTCCATCAGGTGATGGTTGCCAGGAAGATCACCAACTGGTTTTCGCTTCAGGCAGCATTGAGCCTCTCCCATCAAAATGCTGTAGGAGGTTATTATATCAACGGAACAGACATTTACAAATCGATGAAGTTCGATCATTTGGCATTGTCCTTTGCCGGAAGAATTAAATTCTCAGAAGCAGGTTCGGTTATATTCAATTATGATCAACCCTTAACCCAGCATTCCCAGTACAATCCGAACCCGAATTTAGGGGTAGGGATTGAACTGAACACCAGCAGCCACAGCTTCCAGTTCTTTGTAAGCAATTATTCCGCTTTAAGTCCACAACGGAACAACCTGTATAACACGAATAATCCTTTTAAATATACAGATGCCGTTACCGGAAAAGAAGTTGAAGGTGGCCAGTTTTTGATCGGTTTCAACATTACCAGGTTATGGAATTATTAAGTAATCTGTTTAACTTGTAAGTATCTAATTTAATAGCTCATGAAAAGTTTAAATTTTGCGTTAATCGCAACGACAGTAGCCTTTATCGCCTTAAGTTTCACCACGAAACTTAGCCAGGATAAAAAACCATGGAATGCTCCTGACAATTATGTGAAAATGAAAAATCCGGTAGCTTCTAATCCGGAATCTATAGCAACAGGCAAAACTTTGTGGAGCAAACACTGCAAATCCTGCCATGGTGCAAAAGGTCTGGGAGATGGTAGTAAAGCCGCTCAGTTAAAAACTGATCCGGGTGATTTTTCAAAAGCTGACTTTCAAAAACAATCCGATGGAGCCTTGTTCTACAAAACTTCAGAAGGACGTGATGATATGCCCAGCTTCAAAAAGAAAATTCCGGATGATGATGAAAGATGGAGTTTGGTTAATTACATGAGGACACTGAAAAAGTAGTCAACGCAAATTTTAAATGAAAGCCGGTATCCAGCAATGGATACCGGCTTTTTTCATGCAAAAATTAACCGGATGCGCATGATAAAAATCATATTTCCAGATGAACTATATCACCATCGGGCGTTTTGGTCTTCCTTAATTTTACATATCAAAAAGATTCTTTATGGAAAAGAATAAGAACACAGTCTCAAGAAAAAAAATACTGGTTTGGGGTGCGGCAGCATTGGCATCGCTATCTGTGTTTCCCTTTCTTACGGTTCGGGCCCTGAAAAAAAAGGAGACGGCTGAGAAGGAGGAAGAAACGATAAAGATGTTGACCGAAGATGGCAAGCTGGTAGAAATCGATAAAAAATTAATGTTCCCTACTGGCACAAAGATCAGCCACGATGAACTACTCACGTGGGTAAAGAAATAAGGCGATATGGAAAATAAGAACACATCCAGAAGAGACTTCCTTCTGACAGGTATACTGGCAACGGCGGCATTAGCCGGCTGCGGCGAAGGGGATAATCCCTTCCAGCCCGAGCAGGAAGTAGCCCTCACCGGCGAAAAAGTAAAACTTCTTTCTGTAAATGGTGAGGTGATCGAGATCGACAAGGCCTACCTGAAACCGGTACCCGCCATGCCACCCCTCACCAATGAACAGGAGAGGATGGGGATAGAAGGGAAAAAGTTTGTGATGGTTATCGACCTGGCGCGCTGCAAGAACCTGAAAAAATGCCAGGAATCATGCAACCACGCCCACTTTGTAGAAGAAGGCCAAAATTGGATCAAAGTACATTCCATGCAGGAATCAGACCTGACCGCACCCTATTGGCAGCCAACTACCTGCATGCATTGCGATGAACCTCCCTGTGTGAAAGTTTGCCCCGTGGATGCCACTTTTAAAAGGCAGGACGGGATCGTAGCGATAGATAGCGACCGCTGTATCGGTTGTCGTTTTTGTATGGCTGCCTGTCCTTACTCAACACGGGTATTTAACTGGGAAGAACCCAGGAATATTCCTGAGGAGGTTAAACAACAACATTATTCCTGCGAAACCAGTGTTCCCCAGAAAAAAGGGACCGTAGGCAAATGCGACTTTTGTCCGGATATGGTCCGCAAAGGTGAATTGCCCCATTGTGTTTCTGCCTGCCCCAACGGCGTATTTATGTTTGGCGACATCAATGAAGATTCGGTAACCAATGGAGCTGAAACCTACAGGTTCAGTGATCTCATCAGGGACAAAGCCGGTTATCGCCTCATGGAAGACCTGGGAACCAAACCAAGTGTGTATTACCTGCCTCCTGTAAGCAGAAACTTCCCATATGAATCCGGTATTGAAAATCAGGATCCACAGGATTTGCACCATCATCATTAAGCTAAACTGAAGCACTGTGAAAAATTCAACAGTATCCGAAGAACAAATTACCAGGGATCTCCTGCCACAGAAATTTGGCAAACGAGGCATGATCTGGACTGGAATTCTGGTAGTGATAGGCCTTGTTGGGCTCTATGCGTATTACCGGCAGTTAAAATACGGACTTGTAGTTACCAATATGCGCGACTACGTTTCGTGGGGGATATACATTTCCAACTTCGTGTTTTTTGTCGCGATTAGCCTGGTCGGGTCGCTGATCACGGCCATATTCCGGCTGGCGAATGTCAAGTGGGCCACGCCGATAACCCGTATCGCAGAGATCATAGCGGTATCGGCCATCATCTTTGCAGCGCTGATCATTGTAATCGACATGGGTCGTCCGGAAAGACTGTTCAATGTCTTCATCCACGGCAGGATCCAATCCCCTATTTTATGGGACGTGATCGTGATCGGAACTTACCTGGTTATCAGCATACTGTTATTGTATGTGCCGTTATTACCTGACCTGAAAATTCTTATCAGGTTTAAAGAAAGTTCAGGCAAGCTGTTAAACAGGGTCTATCGCTTCCAGGGATCATTTTGGAAAGGCACAAAAGAACAGTTTAAGATCAGCGAACGTTCCATCACTGCACTTTGTGTTACGATCATTCCGGTTGCTTTTTGTATCCATACCGTAACCTCCTGGCTGTTTGCAACAACGTACAGGCCGGGCTGGGATAGTACCAATTTCGGAGCCTATTTTATATCCGGGGCATTTCTTGTGGGTGCCGGTGGGGTTGTGGTGGCCATGTTTGTTTTTCGCCACTTCTATAAGCTGGAAAAGTATATCACCGAAATGCACTTTGAAAAAATGGGCAGGATCGTGGTGATGTTGTGTATGCTCTACCTGTATTTTAATATCAACGAATACCTGGTACCTGCCTTTAAAATGAAAAAAGCGGAGGAAGCCCACCTGATGGGGTTGTTTACCGGTGAGTTTTCGCTCATGTTCTGGTTTGCGATCAGCATAGGGATGGTCTTACCCATCATTATTCTCCTCTTCAAAAAAGGCCGGAAACCAATGCCCATGTTTATCGCCGGGCTGATGATCGTGATCGGGGCCTGGTTTAAAAGGTACCTGATTGTAACGCCAACCTTATTGCACCCGATCCTGCCTATGCAGGAAGTACCTGGGGCCTACCATCATTATTTTCCAAGCTGGGAAGAATGGGCTATCGCCATGGGTTCTATGGCAGGCGTGCTGTTGATCATTACCTTATTTGCCAGGATCTATCCAATTATCCCTATTCAGGAAACGATAACCGAACACCATGAAAACGATGAAGCGCATTAATTATTTTTTCCTCCTGTTGCCACTTTTGTTTGTGCTGGCAACCAGCCCTGTTTTTGCCCAGGAAGAAGAAGTCGAGGAAGTAGAAGCCGTGGAAGAAGCAGAGGAAGCCGAAGTAGCTGAAGAAGTAGAAAAGGAAGAGGCCCCGGTAACGGAGACGGTTCTCAGGTTAAGGTATTTTAACGACAACAACCAGGTTCAGTACCTCATTTTGGAAAGTTTGGCGAAAACCGGAAGGGTTTCGGTGCCGCTACCTAACCAGGCTTGTGAGCTGTATATGGATGAACAAATACCGGAAAACCTCATCGCTAAGGTAACCACAGACGGGCACGGCAAGGCAAAGTGTTTTATTCCTCCTTCGTTCAAAGCCATGTGGGATGAATTGCCCATGCATTTATTCATTGCCGTAACCATGGACAAAGAAGAGGAGATCAGCACCGAGATCGAAATAACCAAGGCCAGGATACAGATCGATACCCTTTCAGAGGATGGGGTGAGAAGCATAAGTGTCATGGTAAGCATGTTGGAAGATGATGTATGGGTGCCGGCTGAAGAAGTTGAGATGAAAATTGGCATCCGTCGCCTGGTAGGGATCCTTTCTGCCGGGGAGGAAGAAACCTATACCACGGATACGGCCGGAATGGTCGTTGTGGAATTGAACAAAGCCGATATTCCCGGCGACGAGATGGGAAATATCATCTTGCTCGCCAGGGTAGAAGAAAGTGATGTTTTCGGGAACCTGCTGGTTGAAAAGACTGCTCCATGGGGAGTGCCTGTTGTTGGCGACGATTCTTTCTTTGAACAGCGCTCATTGTGGTCTACACGTTTCAGGGCGCCTTACTGGTTATTGGTAATGGCATATGGAATAGCGCTTTCCGTATGGGGAGTGATCATTTATCTGGTTATCCAGATCTTCCGGATCAAAAAACTGGGTATGAATCAATAAGAAATAGTAGCATGCTCAACAGGGAGTGAGCTTCCCGCAGGCAAAATGAAAAATTTATTCTTTTTATTGATCTTCTTTGGATTCTTAAATGTCTTTAATACGGAAATGCCCATTACGCTGGACCCGATCGAAAGGCTTGAACGAGGAAATGAAAGGTTTGTAGAAGGAAAGCCTTCCCATCCAAATGAAACGGCGCTGCGGATCAGGAACTTAAAAGATGGCCAGAATCCGTTTGTTACCATAGTAAGTTGTTCCGATTCACGGGTTCCTCCCGAGTTGGTATTCGACCAGGGGTTTGGCGATATTTTTTCGGTAAGAACCGCCGGCCATGTGATCGGCGATTTAGAGCTGGGCAGTATCGAATATGCGGTTGAGCACCTCCATTGCAGTCTGATCGTCGTTATGGGCCATACACACTGCGGTGCTGTGAAGGCTTTTGTCGAATCAAAAGGGGATTATGCGCATATGGATCATCTGAGCAGCGTTATGGCGTATTTGAGCGAAGAAGCAGAGGAGAAAAGGCTCATTGCAGCTGACAGCCTCGTGCTGGATAAGGCCATCGATGCAAATATTTTCCACGATGTGCAATTTTTAAGGTCCTCAACACCCATTTTATCCCATTATTATTATTCAAAAAAGGTCCAGATCATTGGGGCACTTTATGATATTGAAACGGGGATAGTGAAGTTTTATAAGTAAGGGAATAGCAGACGGTTTGATTTAAAAGGCTTCTAAAAACTGTTGGGCCGTCATGACAGGCAGTTTTGACTTTTTAAAGTCTTTGAGATTTCGGGTGATGATGACGTCCTGACCGGTTTCCAGCGCGGTTAAATATTGAATACTATCCTCAAAATCTGTGAAAGAGGCATCGTTCAGGGCTAAGTCAATGATTTTGTCATCAAGCGACACAACATGCACGATGAGGTTCAGATTTCTAAGAATGGTTTTTGCCTTGGCTGAATCCATTTGACGGGAGAGCAGATAATGCGTATTGGCCACGGTCAGGGCAGAAATACTCAATCTGAATTTTTTTTTATCAGCCAGTGAGAAGAGATCTGCCGCCTCTTTATAATGGGGTTCTCTTCGTGAAAGCAGATCGATCACAATATTTGTGTCAATAAAGATCCTTCTCATTTGTACTTTTCGGATAAATAATCCCCATACCCCTTTTTGTAATCAAATTCAGAAGGCGGTTCCATTACCCCACTCAGGCTTTCTACCAGGGGAGTTATCGTGCCTGACTTCTCCGCATCTTGCTGTTTGGTTAGGCTGTCAAGGTAGGTTTCGATCATTTTAGAAAGACTGATCTTGTGGCTCCGGGCATATTTTTTTGCCCTTTCGATGACAGAGTCATCCAGACGTAGGGTTAGTTTTGTTTCCATGGATAAACAGATTGACGTACAAATATAAAATAATTACACGTCACTTGCAAAAATCAATGATTTTTGGGCAATTGCTTCTCAAAACACACACTACTGGCCACGCCGTCGTATTGTCCGTAATTCGGAATGCGGGTATAGCCGTTTTTCTTGTAAAGCCCGATGGCTTCCGGTTGTTTGATGCCGGTTTCTAATATGAATTTTTCGCAATTCAATTCTTGTCCCCATTTTTCCAATTCATTCAAAATGAACGAAGCGATGCCCTTTCCCCTTTCTTCAGGAAGCACATACATTCTTTTGACTTCCATGGTGTTTTTCGCGTATTCCTTTATGGCCCCACAACCCCTTGCGATTTCATTTTCATAGGCCAGTACAACGAATTTTATGGAATCAATTTTATTGAATTGAGCAAAAAAGGCGTGTTCCTCCCCATCCCGAATGGCCAGGTCCAGGTCGAGTTCTTTAACCAATTTTTGAAAACCGGGATCATCGGAGTTGGTTCTTTTTAGGGTATATAGGCTCTGGTCTATGTTACAATCCAAAATGTATAAATATAAGTTGTGAGAAATAAGCTGCAGCCAGGTGTTATGTGACCTCTTTAAACTTTAGTAGTATTCATCAATAATTTTTTTCATTTCTGCTTCCGGCAATTTTCGATGCAAGTATTTTTTAAAGTCAAACTTGTGGGAATCGGCATAGTCGAGGATCGCTATAATTTCTTTATCGGTAAGCGAATTAAAACTGACCATGATTATCTTGTAATTGAGAACATAGGAATATTTTGCCCGAACATCGTTGGAGTCGATCATTTGTTGTGAATTCCTTATAAAGGAAAGTGTCCACTCCAGTCCATAATCGTCGCGTATTCGTTGAAAAGGCGGGCCAATTAGAGTCTTCGTTTCAGAATGACAAGGTGAACAATGAAGGACAAAAAGAGCCTTTCCATCCCGAAGGCTGTCAACAAGAATGTGTGTCTTTTGATCCGGAATTGCGAGACGAGATGATTCAGGTATCAATGAGGTACCAAGGAGTATAGCGAAAATTAAGCTGAGTAAAGTGATGGCTGTTTTCATAATTTCGCTGTTCGTTCGCAATTATTTTCCTAATTATAAAATTGTTCTCTGAGCTTGACAGTCAATTGATTAATCAGGGCTAAATCCGGTGTTTCAGGTAAACTGGATTTTTCAAAAACAGCTTCCATTTCCCGCTTTTTGTCCTCCGCTAGTTTAACAAGTTCTTCGTATTCGTAATCCCGATTTTTTATTTTCAGGAGAAATTCTCGATTTGGTCTTTTAACGTTTACGACATGATCCCTTCCAATTTCTATGGCCATATCGAGGAGACGAAAGACGTGCATCATGTTTTTAGCATCATAGTTTTTCCCGTGTGAAATAGTGTTAGCAAAACGATCTTCATTTCTCTTTTGCACCCATTCCCAATATTCCCGGTATTCTTTGCAATAACTCGAATAGCCTTCAAGATTGCAATAAAGGAGCCCTAATTGTTTTTCTCCTTTAGGTACAGAGCTCAGAGTTAGCATATTGGATTGAGCATTCTGAAGAATTCCTTTATAACCTTTATGTTTACCATGGTACAGTCCGAAGACATTCTTCATGTGTGGAATGGCGGTGAGTCCACAATCTTCTTGTTCCCATTTGTTCGTTTCTAAAAACCTTTCGAGGAGGATAGATCCTTCTCCATACGTTACATAACAAAACGAAAGCAGAGATTTTCGTTCTTCAGAAACCGGGTTTACGATCTTTTTATTAAGGCCTCTGGCTTTTTTGATCTGGGATAAAGCAAAACGACCAAAGGTGTCCTTACATAACTTCGATAATATTTGTTCGGATTTAAGGATGTTCAGCGAGGGATGCCTGAATAATACCGCTGATTCAGGCGAGTTTAATAATTCCAGAATATTTGGATTGTTTACAGATAGTAGTTCCATAAAGCGCCCTAACTCATAAAAAACAATATCATTTGACTCATTGCTGATCTGAGGGATATAGGTCAAACCAAAGAACATTTCTTTGGGAAGCAGAAATACCCCTTTGATATCCGTGTCGGAGTTCGGGGTATCCAGACCGTACGCTCTACTCCCGCTAAGACATTCAAGGAGGATTAAGTCGTGTTTTCTTAATTCTTCAAGGGTCATTTTTGCATGATGGTGGTTCTAAAAAAGGCATTCAGGTCTTCAAATTGACCTTTTCCGGCTGGTAAGTGAGGTGCAATATGTTCGGCCGCGTCCAGCGTGTGTTTGATATATTCGAAAAGTTCAATTTCTCCGGAATGAAAATAACTTTCCTCCTTGCCGGCTTTTAGTTGTATCAAGGTATAAATTTGGGTTTTGATAGGGACAGGAATAGTCAAATTCTCCAGCATAATTGGAAAGCGAATCGGCGGCATTTCTTCTTTGTCCAGGATCCATTTGCAGGCAATAGCAGCACGCAGGGCATAGAATAATTTCTTTAATTTGTATTCATGCGTTTCAAGTTCTGAAAAAGTCTTTTTGGCCATGCTGAGGTAGTGATGCATGGTGGCTATTTTGGAATAATGATTTCTGGCAAGGTCCGTAATCTGAGAAAGGAAGTACGTGTCTTCTTTGTACCGGATGGGCGACTGGATCCGTTCGAGGAGTGGGGGATTTGATTTCCATAAAAGCCTCAAAACTTTACGCAAGTCCCATCCGGTAATATCCAGATCATTATTTTCTGCCATCCTTTCAATTGTGTCCTTTTTCTCTTTTAATGAGAGGTACCAATCCGGATCATGAACATAGATCATTCGCACATCATAGTCGCTATCCGGAGATGGGAATCCCCATGCTCTCGACCCGGTTTCACAGGCAAAGAGAATTCGGATATTAAATTCTTTTTCAAGTTGTTCGAGCTGATGTTTTATTTTTTCTTCCATCGTATTTCCTGACAACGATAAGGGATTTGCGGGAATATGGGGATAAAATCAGACTTTGTAAACTGCCCTCACTGCGGAATTAATTTTTTCCTTCAATAATTCAACCAGCTCTTCATCCATAAATTCATAGTCGTCTGGTATATAAAGAACCGCAATATCTGGCATTTCTAAATGGCTGAACTGGTCCCGGAGTTTTGCCTTTTGTTTGCTTTCCATCACAAAAACCAGATCTGCCCAGCTTAGGTCATTTTCAGAAATTTTCCTGTCGCTTTTCGGACTTAAACCTGCCGAACGGATGTTAAAACGGCTGTCATTCTTAAAAATGAACTCGGCCGTTCTGCTTCGTTTTTTATTTCGTCCACAAACGACAAGTAGGTTAGGTCTTTGGGTCATTTAGATTTATTCTTCTCATACTCCCATCCTCCGTAACTTTTGGTCCAGCCTGCTGTTTTAAAGCGATACCAAAAGTGCAGGATCATGCTCAAAACCAATACGATCGCCAAAATGATCCAAAAGTAAGAGCTACTCCAATAGAAATAAACAAAACCTATCAGCAAAGTATATTTCACAACCCGAAACCAGACGGGTTGTGCGTTTTTGGAGAAGGCTACCTCGAATTCGCGCTTAATGGTTTTTGAAAAGTTCATCAGTCCTGATAATGCTTGTAGTGAGGGTCCATTGCTTAATGAACCCTGAACTCTGTCGTGCCCACCCTGTGGTTTGATCCGGGGTAATGAGTAATCGGTTAATCAATGTTTCTCTTCCTCAATAATCACTGTTGTTTTCGAAAGCGCATCATGCCATCCTTCTTTTCCAAAAAAGGAAAAGGGTTCTAAGGGAATAAACCGGCACAAGGTTCTTGTCAATATTGCTTTAAGCTTACTGCCTTCATAGTGGACAAAGGAATTGTTATGCAATTTTCCAATGGTCTGGAGAAAGAGCAGCTCGAGAATGAGGTAATACCAAAACATATTTAGAAGAAAGAACCAGCTTGCGCTTGAATTTAAGAAGTCAATATTTTCAAAAACAAAATTATCTGACAGCCTCCTGAGATTGGTAAAGCCCAAGGTAAAAATAACGGTTAAATCAATAACCCAATTAAAGAACCGTGCAGATTTGCCTGCAGTCTTAATTTCTGATAATTCTTCCTTCTTCCTTCCGGCCAGGTAGTGAATAAATATAAGGATCAGAAGAGTCAGACTTATTGCTTTGAGGATGTAATAATACCAGGGGGAACCCTCTTGTAGGAAGAAGAAGGAGTGTTTTGTGCTTAATAGTGTGGTAATAAACCAGAATATATTTTGTGCAATAAAATAATAGATGGGATACCTGAAGGCACGAAATAGGTCTATTTTTTTGCGCTGTATAATTTGAAAGACACCAACAAAAGTCAGAACATAAGCGAGGATTCCGAGCAACCTTCTTAAGGTATCAAAAAAATCAAAAATGTCAGGGAAATACAAATGCCTGATCCAGGATGGACGGTAGAATTCGGTAACTTCAAAATAGATTCCGAACAAGGTATGAATGACCAAAAGGAGGACGATGATTTTTTTGAGGTTCATAGTTTAGCTCGTTTCAAACGCATAAATATACGCTTTAACCTTTAAATCTGATCGCTAATTCCCTAACCCTCAGCCTGTCGCTTGTGGCCTGCAGCCTGAACCTACAAGGAGCTCATTTGTTTCTTCCAATTTTCCCGTCGGATCGCATAGATCAATTCGTCCAGCAATACACTGTCTTTTATGAGTACCTGGTCAAATTTCCCTTCCAAAACAAAGTTATTCTTTTCCAAAACCTTTTGGGATGGAATGTTGGTACCAAAGGGCCTGGCAAATACCCGGCTGATCGTATAGGTCTCAAAGGCAAAGTCTACGGCATATGGGATTGCGCGGCTGATGATACCCTGTCCCCAAAAGGGTTCTGCCAGCCAATAGCCGAGTTCGGCATTATTTCTATGGATGTCTTCGTTCGGGTGTATTCCTATTCCACCAACGGCTTGTCCGTCAACGTCTATGGCAAAAATATGGATGGGGTCGTCTTTGGTCGCAAATTCAATAAATGCCCTTCCATCTTTTTCAGTATAGGGAAAAGGAAACTTATCGGTCATGTTTTTGGCAATCTTCCAATTATTGGCATACCTGACCAGATCGTTCAGGTCTGCAATTGTCCAGGGTCTCAGCTTAAATTTCATTTTCATTGACTAGTCCATATTAAAAATCATCCCCGTCCTGGCCACACGAAAGCCGGCCGCTTCAATGCTCGCTGATGCATCGGAATGAACATCAAGCGCCGGGTTGGTATGGTTGAGATGGGTGAAATAAATGCGGCTTTTGAGTTCGGGCGACAGGTTTTTGAAGCGCTCCATGCTTTCAACAATAAAGGGGTGCGGTATGCTCCGGATATCGCGGTGGTTGATTTCTTCGGCATCATAGAATGTTCCATCCAAAAAGGCATAATCCACTGTAGCAACCAGGCTGTCTATATTGAGTTCCCATACCTCCCATTTATCAATATCAGGAATAAAGAGGGCACGTTTTGTTTTGCCATGGAGGATAAAAGCGGCGGTTTCCGAATACTCATCGCGGTGAGGTACCAACATGCTGTGCACCGAGAGCTCTTCAGTGAGCCTTTGCGGCTCTTGAACAGACAAGGGTAATAGAAGGATGTTCCCATTGGTAACCAGGGCCTCCCAGGGACCATTTTTACTCAAAAAGGCACGCATTCGTGGAAATCCATAAACGGGTAGCGAATCGCTGTTGAGAGCTTCCTTTCCCAGCTGCATGATACCCGTATAATGGCCGATATGGGCGTGGGTGAGAAAAATTCCCCTGAGACTTAATTTTTCAGGGGATGCATTTTGCACAAGTAACCACTGTTTGGAAAAGTCGGGAGATGCGTCAAACATCCAAAATTGCTTTGTCTTCTGATCGATCAATCCCAGCGACGATACCATTCTGTTCGGATTGGGGTGTTCCCAAAGCGCACTGCAACAGGCTTTCCGGCATCC
>JAKFCJ010000209.1:0-1629 GCA_036676705.1 Bacteroidota bacterium | reverse complement strand
CGGCCAGCGTTTTTTTTCTAAAACCCGGGTGTTTGATATCTCCGATTTTTTGCTTTCCTGGTGTTCTACATAACGCATAGCCGTTTGCTTTTCTGCACTGAGTACTGTACTGTCTGTGCGGGATTGCACCCTTCTGATCAGTCCGGAAACTTCAATCTTCGTTGCCTTGCCCCTGAATCCATGCTGGGCTGAGAAGCTAAAGGTATCGGCAGGAATTATGCTGACGGTGTAAAGTTCATCGGCAGAGTCGGTCATCAGGATCATCCGCTTGCCCTCAAACTGAGCATTCTTCAGGTCCTGCACCCGGATTTCCGATTGCTCTGAGGCCGAACTCTCCGACCTGTTCTTATTCAGCTTTCTGGTATTGCATGAGCTGAGATTGATCAGCATCAGCAGAGCAAGGAGTTTTATTTTTACGTTTTTCATCTGTTTATTTATTGTTTTTTAATGGTGATGAACCTGCCGGCAGGCAGGGCGATCATGATTTAATAATCTTGCCCCTGCGGGCTTTAGCTAAATCATGATGGATACATGATTTTGTACATTGCTGTCCGGTTAAATTCCGAAATAGCAAGAAATCTTCATTTACGCTTTTAAATGGGGTGCATTATTAAAAATTCGAAAAGCAAGCCCCTTCCATAACCTTGCCACCCTCTATCGCCGGGTGGGCTCGGCACTTTTGTAGGCCAAAAGTGCCCAAAAGCCTTTTTCAATCCCGAGGTGCCTTTGCCACAAGACCACCACACATCAAAAAACAGGGATCGCTGCTTTTGGGGGATATCAGGCAATGAAAGCATGCCGGGTATGATCCCAAAAGCTAATGCTCGCAGGTGCAATTTGAAAGACCCTGCTGCTGTTTTATGATTTTGCCGGCACTTGGGATTGAATTGTTCTTCGGATCCGCTTATCTGATATGAACGATTTTTGGGATAGTGCGCGGGGTTACACCCATTCATCCCGCATGTGCGGGACCGGTATTGCCGATTGCAGTGACCGGCCTTCCGGGATTTGGCAGTAAAGGCGCAATTTATCCTAGCAATTCCATTTCATAAATCAAGTGGCTAAGCAATCCGGAGAAGTGTTGTACATTCATTCATCTCTTTCACTTCCATTAACACGGCTCGGATTGCACCGAAAGGATAAAATGTGGATTTACAACAAATACCGGGAAGCCGCGGCTCTTTTGCTTCCTTTTCCAGCTGCAGGGAAAAGGAAGTGCCCTTTCCGCGGCACGAGCGGACAAATTATAATAATAATCATTGAATTCCATTTTTTCCCGAACACTAATAATTTTGGATTTAAGGCTGCGGGATATACCGCGCAACCTGGTAAATAGATTTGACGGCCCGCCGCTTACGATATACTCCATCCCCTTCCCTGGCTCCCGGATCATTCGTATTACCCTCTACGGTGATTAGCCAGTCCCCAAGCCATTGGTCAATGAAGCCTACGTGGGCAATGCGATTCATTTCTGGAAAAAAGAGGCCGAAGATGTCCCCGGTTCCAGGAGTTGTCTGTTGCCTGTTACCTGTTGTCTGTCTGGTCGGATAGGCGTATGCTATGCGTGAGTGTCTTGATTCTTGGCTCCCTGCCTGACCGGCAGGCAGGCTGGTTCCTGACTCACCTGAC
>JAKFCJ010000208.1:0-2430 GCA_036676705.1 Bacteroidota bacterium | reverse complement strand
ATGCTTAAACATTAATCCACGCGTGAATGAATGCGCGCGATAATATCCTGCTTTTTTGGCTTATCTCTGGCCTGATCCCTAAAACGAAATAAATGAAAGCTTTCATTTTGATAATGGCGACAGCTGCATTCTCCATTTCTTGCCATAGCGGCGCTAAAGAGAAGGTTGCCTTTAATGTTGCACCAGATTTAATTATTATCAACGGAAAGGTGGCCTTACCCGGCGTACAAACCAATTTTGCACAGGCCCTTGCCAGCAAGGGCGGTAAGATAACCAAAGTCGGGCCTAATGATGAAATACTGCAATCAAAGGGCGACCTGACGGTAGTTATTGATGTAAAGGGTAAAACAGTGATTCCTGGCTTAAACGATTCGCATTCGCATAATATAAGAGGTGGAAGATTCTATAATTCAGAGCTTCGGTGGGATGGCGTCAAAAGTCTTAAGCGGGCCTTACAAATGTTGAAAGAACAAGCCGACCGAACTCCCCCCGGCCAGTGGGTCCGGGTTATCGGTGGATGGAGTCCATATCAGTTCGAAGAAAAGAGGATGCCTACCCCTGCCGAAATTAACGATGCGGCTCCCACCACACCGGTGTTCGTCCTCTTCCTGTATAGCAAAGGGTGGTTGAACCGGGCGGGACTTCGCGCCTTAAAGATTGACGAATATACCGTTGCGTTGCCGCAAACTCGTTATGAAAAGGGGCCTGATGGCAAACTGACAGGTGCTGTATTGGCTGAGCCGAGCCCTGATCTTCTTTATAAAATAATTTCTCAACTACCATCCTTAAATGAAGCAGAAATAGTGAATTCCACCGCGCACTTTTTCAGGGAACTGAACAGCTTTGGTATGACCAGTTTTATTGATGCGGGCGGTGGTGGCCACAAATTCCCTGAAAATTATGCCGGGACCGCGCATATCGCCCGTGCAGGTGAAATGCCCATTAGAGTCTCCTATTACCTTTTTCCCCAAAATATTGGCAAAGAACTGGAGGAATTCAAAGGTTTTATGCATTCCAATAAAATCTCGCAAAATGGTGCGCTGGATCTGGATCACGGTTATGAATTAGAGGGGGCCGGCGAATTTCTGGTCTATTCAGCAGGAGACTGGGAGAATTTTCTGGCTCAGCGGCCGAAACTAGCGGCCCGGAGGAACTGGCGGCAGGAATTGAAAGAGGTTTTGACCCTGTTGGTTACCAAAAAATGGTCCTTCCGGCTACATACCACTTATGGAGAAACAATAAGCCAGGTACTGGACCTGCTTGAAGAAATCGACAAAGAACACGGTCTAAAAGGATTGCGGTGGGCTATTGACCATGCTGAAACTATTAAAGATGAGGACCTCCAAAGAATTAAGACGCTGGGAGGTGGTATCTCTGTACAAAACCGGATGGCCTACGCCGGTGAGTACTTTGTTAGCCGGTATGGTAAAACCGCCGCCCGAACTGCGCCGCCTCTAAGAAAGATACTCGATTCTCATATTCCCTTAGGTGCGGGTACCGACGGGACCAGAGTATCAAGTTATAACCCGTGGCATGCAATATACTGGATGGTCACGGGAAAGACCATGGGTGGTGCTTTGCTTTATGAAGGGAGTAACAAACTCACCCGCACAGAAGCATTACAGGCCCTCACAAATGGCGCAGCCTGGTTTTCGCAGGAGGAAATGCTGAAGGGCCTGATCCAAGCAGGTATGTATGCGGATTTTGCGGTACTTTCTGCTGACTACTTCACTATTCCGGAAGAGGAGATAAAAAATCTGTCATCCCACCTCACCGTGGTGAACGGTAAAGTGGTTTATGCAACGGGGGATTTTCAATCGTTTGATAAAGCACCTGATGAAATAATTCCTTCGTGGTCCCCTGTCAGGTATTTCGGCGGATTTCAGCTAAAATAAATAACTCAGGCGGACTGTCCCACATCCGTTACCTCTTAGAACACTTCGGAAAGGAATGCACCCTTTTTTTTGACGATCTCTCATGAAACAACTTGCAGTTGTCATTCTTCTTCTTTTTTTTGGCAGGAGCGCTGATGCACAACCCGACACAAACTTCAGATTGCTGCGTCAGGACGAAGATTACCGTTTTTTAGAAGAGGATACGAGCAAAACCTGGTACGAGCAAATGAAGTACTTATCCTTGAATGAAAATAAGCTTAATTATCTGAGCATAGGGGGCGATTTCCGGCACCAGGTATTTTATTTTAAAAACGAGAACTGGGGAGAAACACAGGATGAGAAGGAGGAATTTATTTTTTCAAGGTTAATCACACACGCTGACCTGCACCTGGGCGAACGCTTCAGGACATTTGTTCAATTGCAAAGTAGTTTAGTGACCGGAAAATCGTCGACGAGCCCAGTGGACGAAAATGCCCTCGATTTACAGCAGGCCTTTTTTGATATCAATATCCCCACTAGCTCCGACGGATCGTTT
>JAKFCJ010000207.1:0-64067 GCA_036676705.1 Bacteroidota bacterium | reverse complement strand
GTATAGAAAATTATAGCCGCTATATGGACCAACGAAATCACGGGGAAAGGCCTTTTTGTTTGATGGATTATTTTCCGGATGATTTTTTACTGGTGGTGGATGAAAGCCATGTTTCCATCCCTCAGGTAAGGGCCATGTATGGAGGAGACCGTTCGCGCAAGATCAATCTGGTCGATTATGGATTCCGGCTTCCTGCGGCAATGGATAACCGCCCTTTAACCTTTGATGAGTTTTATTCCATCATCAAACAGGTTATTTATGTTTCAGCTACTCCCGCTGATTTTGAAGTGGCAGAGTCAGATGGCGTGGTGGTGGAGCAGATCATTCGCCCCACGGGCCTGCTTGATCCGGTCATTGAGGTTCGTCCCTCGCTGAACCAGGTCGATGATCTTTTGGAAGAGATCGACGACCGCATCAAAATGGGCGACCGTATCCTTGTAACAACCCTCACCAAAAGAATGGCCGAAGAACTGACCAAATACATGTCGCGCCTCGGGATTCGTTGCCAATACATCCACTCCGAAGTAAAAACCCTCGAACGTGTTGAAATTTTACGCGGCTTGCGTTTGGGCGAATTTGATGTTTTGGTTGGGGTTAACCTGCTGCGGGAAGGACTTGATTTGCCTGAAGTTTCCTTTGTTGCCATTATGGATGCCGACAAAGAAGGCTTCTTACGCAGTGCCCGTTCGCTCACGCAAACCATAGGCCGGGCTGCCAGGAACCAGCGTGGTAAAGTGATCATGTATGCCGACCGGATGACCGACAGCATGGCCAAAACCATTGAAGAGAACAACCGCCGTCGCGAAAAACAAATCGCCTACAATACCGAACATGGCATCACCCCGACAACGGTTTTCAAGTCGAGAGAAGCCATTATGAAACAAACCTCTGTTGTCGACTATAAAGGAGCGATCGCGAAAATATACGTCGAGCCCGAGGAAACAAATTCTGTCGCAGCCGACCCGATCATGAAATACCTGACCGGTGACAAACTGAAAAAGGCGATCAGCGAAACGGAAAAAGCCATGTTAAAATCCGCCAAAGAGTTGGATTTTATGAGCGCCGCCCGGCTGCGGGATGAGTTGATGGGCTTGAAGGAGAAGTTGGCCGGCGAAACAGGGTTGTAGGTTGTAGGTTGTAGGGGCAGAAAATCTTCTGCCCCTACAACCTACAACCTACACCACCTATTTCCGCATCGTATTCAATTGCAAGCTGATCCCCGGAACGAAGGTGAAACCCTCCAAAAACAAGGAAGACCGGTCCAGTAACGGATAGGTTCCATACTGCTGGTAATAGACGGCAATGGAAGGAATGATATAGACAAACTTATAACCTGCCTTCACATTCACAAAAAATCCTATGGAACTGAATTTATTGGTGTGATTCCCAGGCTTTAGCACAACACCTTTGTCGTTGACGATCCTGTCGGGAAGGAAGGAATAGTCGATACGATGAAAGCCGACAACAGCACCAAATCCTATCGCCCCATAGGTTTCGTTCGGACCAAGTGAATAGGAAAAAGTAAAAGGAAGCAGAAAATCACGGCGTTTGTATTCAAAACCAAATCTGTCTTGCATTTTGCCGAAAAAATTGGGGAGGTTGTATGAATTCCAGGAGTATTGTACGCCGCCACTTCCAAACCAGCGCTTTTTACTCTCCTCAATTCTTTCCTTTTCAAATCCCATGAACTGACCTTGTGCACTGAACATGTTGGTTCCCTTTGCGCGGGTGTACCCCAATTCCAGGCGATCCCAAACCCCTACTCTCAAATAAAACTGTGGACCAAAAGCGATCGGGTCGACGGCATATGCCACAATGGCCGCATTGGCATCACTAAGGAACTGGTCGTATTGAACGGTATCGCCGCTGCTAAAATTTTTGATCTGATTTTTTAAGACATCGCTCATCCGTACAGAGCTTTCCTGCGAAACATTGGCCATATAGGTAATTCCCCCGACAACTGTTCCCTTTGGTGTTACCCGACCCGATTGGTTCATGACTTTAGGCGTGGAACAAGAAATAAGGGTACTTACAATTAGTATAAACAGGCCAGATCGCATAGGGCGCAAGATAAAAAAAAAGCGCTCCGAAGAGCGCCTTTGTAAAACCAAACCAAACCAAAACTCTATGAAGAGATTTTAAAAAGAACGAACAGAGTGGTTAACTCCGGTACAAAGATGATGCACTTATTTTGCCAAATGTTGCCCGGAACGTAAAAAAATTATAAATTTTTTACTTTTTACTGTAAATCAACCTTTTAGCTGACGTATTAATGACGACCGCATTCACACTTAGGTTGCATTAACAGGTTCCCGTTTTCATGCCATGGGTATTGTTCACCATATTTTTCATTTTCAAACCAGAAATGGGGGGCATTGTCCTTCCCGTATTCACTCATTTTATCGGCTTCATACATCCTCCCATTCATTATTACGTAATGGATAGATTCCGTATTGTAAATATCCTCGATCGGATTTTCATCCAAAACGATCATATCTGCCAGTTTTCCCTCTTCAATGGAACCGAGCTGATCCCCCATGCCGATATATTCGGCACCGTTCATGGTCCCGCAACGAATTACCTCCAGGGGTGTCATTCCTCCCTGGGCCAGCATCCATAGTTCCCAATGTGCCCCCAATCCTTCCAGTTGACCATGTGAACCCATATTTACCTTGACACCGGCATCCAGCAGTTTCTTGCACGACTGACTCACCAGGATATGGCCATTGGCATATTCCCTTTCCGGTATCATGGTGCGATGACGAGAACGGGAGTCAACCACACTTCTGGGGGTAAATGCCAACAAATGACTTTTTTCCCAGACGTTGCTGTGCTGGTACCAGTAATTTTCTCCGCTGGCTGCTCCATAACAAACGATCAGGGTTGGTGTATAGCCTGTGTTTGAAGCGGCCCACAACTTAATAACATCATCATATAATGGAGCTACGGGGATATTGTGCTCGATCCCGCTATGTCCGTCAAGGATCATGCTCATATTATGATAAAAGAATGAACCACCTTCCGGGTACACCATCACTCCCAGGCTGTCAGAAGCCGTTATGACCTGCTGCCTCTGTTCTCTTCGTGGCTGATTGTAACTTTTCACTGAAAAGGCTCCAAAAGCTTTGGTACGATGTACCGCCGAACGGGCATCATCATAATTATTGACCACGGCTTTAAAACCTCCATCGGCTCCATAAAGGATAGTGCCGGTAGAATATATCCGTGGCCCAAGCATACTTCCGGTTTTGACCATTTCACTTTGAGTGAATACCATCTCAGAATTAGAACTTGGGTCGTGGGTCGTGGTGACTCCATAAGCCAGGTTAGCCACATAAGGCCAGTAGTTCTGCGGGTGTATTCCCTCCCGGAACGTCCATAAATGGGCATGCACATCAACGAGTCCGGGCATAATGGTTTTGCCCGCACAGTCGCGAACATCTTTGATCCCTTTGTTCCGGGCTGCATCCGGATCATAGGAACCTTCCCCTATTTCAGCTATTTTATTTTCCTTTACCACGATATACCCTTTTTCGATCACCCGGTTTCCCCGGTCTACGGTAATGATCCTGGCAGCATCGAGGACATAGGTAGCCAGAGGTATATCCGTCTTTAACCTTAATCCGATCGCCTGTCCATGAAGAGGAAGATTTTCCAATGAATCTTTGGCTTCCGGTAAATAGAGAAAACGTTCATTCAGGGCCTTGCTAAAATATTCATCTCCCAGTGTCCAGTGGAGTGTTTTACTGTCTTTGCTCCAATGCAGACTAATTCCCGCATCTTTTGCAAATTGAGCCACCGGTAAACTTGTACTGCCCGCTCCAAGATCAAGAGATTTACCGGTACCCGGAAAAGCAGCCACATAAACTTTATGCAAGTCGGTAAAGGCTACCCACTTATTATCCGGACTCAGGCAATAATCCTGCGCATAGGTCGACTTGATCACCTGCTGCACCTCATATCCCTGCAGGGTCATTTTGTAAAGCCCGTTGCCTCTTTCATAATAGATCCAGGCTCCGTCATTCGAGAAAAATGGAGCAGCCACTTCGTCGCCTACTTTATTTATGTCACTTCCATCCGTATTCATCCTATAAATACCGGCATCTTCTGTCCAGGCAAATCCCTGATGGTCATTGCCCCTTTCCTTCCAGTAGAGCACGTGTTTTCCGTCTGCAGAATAGGATGGATTTCTGAAGATCCCCTTTGTTTTGCTCAGTTTTCTGGCTGAACCTCCATTCAATAAAATGCTATGGAGCCCTCCACTTTCTTTATCCGACCAGGAAACAAACAACAGCGATTTTCCGTCAGGTGCAAAGGAGGGTTCAAATTCAAAATATTCGGTTTGTTTGCTTAACCTTTCCGGCACCCCGTTGGGTAATTCCTTTTTGTATAGATAGCCTGCTGCACTGAATACCAGGGTTTTTCCGTCGGGCGAAGTCACCGCATGACGGATCATTTTTGAGATAAATTCCTCCGGAGCGACTTCCTGCGGAAAGCGCAATGCCTCACGAATACGCTGATTAACCGTGGCACTAAAGGGTATTTCACTGACCTTTTGCGAAGCCACATCTATACGTAAAATTTTACCATGCGACCAGATCACAATTTCTTTGGAATCGGGTGTCCAGCTATATCCGGTATAGACCCCAAATATGGCCCAGGCTTCCTGTTGGTCTTTACTCAGGGAATCATACAAAGGCCATTGTATCCCGCTTTCTATATCATGAAGGAACAAGACACTTTTCTCCCTAACGCGGCGTACAAAAGAGATGTATTTCCCGTCGGGAGAAGCTTGCGGACGCACAGCACCACCGCCTCCGGATATAATGGTTTCTATCTCACCATTATGCAGGTCATACCGTTTGATCACATAAATCTGGCTGTTCGGGTCTTTATTGTATTGAAAATACCCTCCCGGGTATACATCTTCCGAAAAATAGACGTAACGCCCTTCAGGATCAAAACAGGGTTCGTTCACATCCTGTTGGTCATTTTTTCTTTTCGTGAGTTGAACTCCTTCGCCCCCGGAAATATGGTACATCCACATCTCTCCTGCGCCAAGTGAGCGGCCTGAGGTGAAGTGCTTTCGCGCAACGATATATTCTCCTCCGGGTGCCCAGACTGCATTATTGAGCAGACGAAATTTTTCCATGGTAATTTGTTTAGCATCGGAACCATCGGCTTTCATGTACCAGATATTGTCGCCTCCACCTGCGTCGCTGGTGAACAGAATTTTACTTCCATCGGGACTAAATCTCGGCTGAACTTCAAAAGCAAGGCCACCACGAAGGAGTTTGGCATCTCCGCCCTTTGCCGGGACTGAGTAGATATCGCCAAGCATATCGAAGACGATGGTACTTCCATCCGGACTCATATCCAGATTCATCCAGGTGCCTTCGGTAACGGTGAATGACACATTTTTAAATTCCCCGGGAGGATTGTTTACATCCCATTTTTGGGCAGTTAGATTCAGCACCATGGCTGAAATTAAACCAGTTAACAGAAAACGCATGCCACGAATATACAGAAGTGCAGCTTATCGGATTATGGTCAGGGTACCGGTATACTTGTAGGCCGAATTCCGGTCCTTGAGGATGACATAATACACGCCAGCCACGAGTTCGGTAGGTGTCCAGTCGTTTTTATATTCAAGGTCTTCGAACATAAGCTGGCCGTGGCGGTTATAGACGCGCAATTTCCATCGGCCATTTTCTACATTATCGACATAAAAGATCTCATTGAGTCCGTCGTTGTCAATGGTTAATACGTTGTATACTTTTATCGGCGGACTCGGTGGTCCGGTTGGTACATCATCATCGTCGCAACTTCCAAACCAGCAAAATTGAAAATTCAACGACCAGTTGATACCTCCGCCTTTTTTCTTTCCTCCTCCACTGCCGCCAACTCCTACACCAATGCCGCAATCCTGGAACTTAACATCGATCGTATCGCGATGTACCCCGCAAGGCGAGTTGGACTCCAGCCAATAGATCCCGTCTTCGGTGATCTTCAACTCTTTTTCGTCACTTCCATCATTCCAATTATAATTTAAAAGTGAAAAGTTCGCGCTGAGTTTCACTTCTTCGCCGGCACAAAAACTTTTATCGGCAATAATTGAAAAATTCTCCTGTGGACACTGTGCCTGGATGATCCCTGAGCTCACATCCGTGCGGGTATGGAGAATGATCCATTCGTCGCCGGCCTGTTTGAAGTCGGCAGTAAATACGATAGAATCCTGGCGCCAGCTGTTACCTGCCGGATTAAGGCGCCCTACAGGGAAACCAAGATCCTTACCTTCCAGACTAGTTGCCACATAGGGAGAAAAACTCCCGTCGGAAGAATTGCCATGGCTGGCATAACTAAAATAGATCACATATTTCTTACCCGTTATCAGTGTTTGATTCAGGCGAAAGGCAACCCCTTCTCCATTAAGGTTCCAATATAATCCGCTTCCCAGCCAGGCTGCTTTAACGGGTCGGTTGCAAAATGGAGGCATCTCCGGTATCAGGTCCACTCCCGCCTTCCAGTTTGCACCTTCCCATTCGGAACCGGTCCATTCGAGTATATCTCCATTTTGGGTGATCAGGTCGCTGCTTTCCAGGTCTTTGCCCGTGCCAACACTGCTAAAACAGGGGTCAGCCAGCTCCAAACGGATATTTTGAGAAATCCCTCTGAGCGGTAAACAAAACAAAATAATAACAGGAAACACGTAACGCATTCCTACAAACATCGTAAATAAATATTGGATATAATTAGGTATTTTAGAATTTTAACGTCATCCTGATCTAAAATGTTGCTTGCTTTCTAGTACTCAAAAACCCCATAAGGGGACGAAATGTGAACGACTCTGCCAGGTGCTGCTTCTACCTGACCCACAATTCGGGCATCAATCCCGAATGCCGCAGCCATGTGTATCAGGGATAAAGCATGTTTTTCCCCGGTATAGATCTCTAAACGATGACCCATATTAAATACCTGATACATTTCTTTCCAATCGGTATGCGATTGGGTATGGATCATATCAAACAAAGGAGGTAGTGGAAACATGTTGTTTTTGATCACCTTTACCGGCTCATCCATAAAATGTTTCACTTTTGTTTGAGCTCCTCCGCTGCAATGGATAATGGCACCAATCTCATTTTGCGGGATCTCCTTTAAAATTTCACGAGCCAATGGCAGATAGGTCCTTGTTGGAGAAAGCACCAATTTCCCTGCATTGAGTGGAGCCTCTTTCCATGAATCAGTAAGTTTAAGCGAACCCGTATAGACGACTTCGGCATCCAAAGCCGGGTCAAAACTTTCGGGATAAGAGGATGCATACTGTTTTGAAAAAACATCGTGCCGGGCAGAAGTAAGTCCGTTGCTACCCATGCCCCCATTGTATTCCTTCTCATAACTTGCCTTCCCGTAAGAAGCAAAGCCCACGATCACTTGCCCCGGACGAATTTTCGCTTCGATGATGGAATTTCGCTGAACCCGGGCCGTTACTGTGGAGTCTACAATGATGGTTCGAACGAGGTCACCAACATCCGCCGTTTCTCCGCCGGTAAGGACCATGTCGATCCCCATATCGCGCATGGTTTGGAGGAATTCTTCGGTGCCTTCGATGATGGCTGCGATCACTTCTCCCGGTATGCGGTTTTTATTTCTTCCGATGGTAGAAGAAAGCAACATGTTTTCGGTGATCCCTACACAAAGCAGGTCGTCGGTATTCATAACGATGGCATCCTGGGCTATGCCTTTCCATACCGACAGATCGCCGGTTTCTTTCCAATACAGATAGGCCAGCGAGGATTTGGTTCCGGCCCCATCGGCGTGCATCACGTTACACCAATCCGGATCGCCACCCAGATAATCCGGGATCACCTTGCAAAAAGCATTTGGGAACAAGCCTTTGTCGAGCTTGCTGATGGCTTTATGTACATCTTCTTTTTGGGAGGATACTCCTCTTTTGGCGTATTTATCCATGGAACTGCGAAGGTAATAAATAATGGCTATAGGCTATAGGCTATAGGCTGCAGGCTTTAAGCAATAGCTGCCTTTCACTTTTCACTTTTCACTTCCACTCTCACTCCTGTCCAACAATTTATCATTCATCTGCTTCGACGTCTTAGCCCCCAACTCCTTGAGTTTTTCTGCGCGGCGGATCAGGTTTCCGGACCCATCAACGAGCTTGTTCATGGCGTCGGAATAGGTCTTTTTTGAGGTATCCATCTGAACACCCAACTTGATCAGGTCTTCCGAAAAATTGACGAACTTATCGTACATATCCCCGGCCTGACGCGCTATTTCGAGCACGTTTCGGTTCTGGTATTCGTAACGCCAGATATTTGCCACGGTACGCAGGGTAGCCAGCAACGTACTCGGACTTACCAACACGATCTGCTTTTCATAAGCCTGGTTGAAGAGGTCGGATTCTGCCTGCAGGGCTGAGCTGAAAGCCGGTTCGATGGGAATGAAAAGAAGCACAAAATCCAATCCTTCTACACCGTAAAGTTTCTGATAATCTTTGGAAGAGAGTTGCCGGATATGATTTTTGATGGATTGAACGTGCATTTTCATATGCATGGCCCGTTCAACATCATCCCCTGCATTCATGGCCTGTTCATAGGCTGTCAGTGACACCTTGGAGTCAACGACAATATTCTTGTTATCGGGCAGTTTGATGACCACATCGGGTCGCAACCGGCCGCCTTCCATAGTGGTACTTTCCTGAACGATAAATTCTTGTCCTTTGACCAGTCCGCTTCGTTCGAGAATTTTTTCAAGGATAAATTCCCCCCAGTTTCCCTGTGTTTTGGTATCGCCTTTCAGCGCCCGGGTGAGGTTCTCCGCTTCTTTGGTAATTTGTTGATTGAGTTCTTTCAGGTTCTTGAGTTGTTCACCAAGGGAACTGTTCATGCGTACATTTTCCTTGTTGCTTTCGTCTACCTTCTTTTCAAACTCGCCGATTTTCTCTTTGAGCGGGTTAAGCAGTTCCCCGATATTGATCTTGTTCTGGTCGGTGAATTTTTTGCTTTTTTCTTCGAGGATCTCGTTCGCCAGATTCTTGAATTGCAGCGACATACGTTCGTTCAGTTTTTCCAGCTCCTCTTTTTGTTCGGCCATGCGTTGCTGCAATCCGAGTCCTTCGGTTTTCAACACTGCGTTTTCATGCAACAGTGTTTGGTTAAAGGATTCGAGTTCCAGAAGCCGGCGTTCCAACTCCGCTCTTCTGTTTTCGGCAGCCTGCAGGTTTTGTTCGACCCGTGCTTTTTCAATTTGTATGGATTGAAGGGATTCGCCTTCCTTAAGTTTTCGGGCTATGGCAAAAAAATACCCGGCCATTCCTCCGGCAGCCAACCCGATCAGCAAATACATCCACACGTCCATGTTTCAAAGTAAAGGGTTATTGGGGAATTTTTGCTTCTTCGTCTAATATCGATCCACGCCGCCACGACAGATTAGGAAAATAAGTATTTTGGCGTTTTATGAGAAAATTTAAGATCACAACACGTGACAAGGAGGAAATTCTGTTTGAATTATATGAGGATGCAGCACCTGTAACATCAAAAGCTTTTGCCGGTATTTTGCCCTTTACCCGTACCTTTTATCATGCGCGGCTTTCCGGGCAGGAAATATGGATCGACAATGTTCCTCCACTTGATATCATCCAGGAAAACGCTTCTGTGTTCACAGAACCGGGTGAAGTTGTCTTTGGCCCGTCGAAACCTTCCCGGACAAAAACAGCAAACTGTTTTGGTATTTACTATGGTGAAGGAAAGGGTCTGGATGCATGTAATATTTTTGCCAGGGTGATAGATAGCGACAAACAGAAATTGAGCGAATTGGGTAATCGTATATGGAAGGAAGGTTCTCAGGAGTTGACGGTTTCGCTTGTCCAGGACAAGAAATCGGGCGCTTAATGTCCGAAGGAAATGTAGAAAGTGATGGAAAAGTGAAGTTCAAAGGGATATATTGAACCACTAAATTTTATCATGGATAGAAAATATCAGCTGGAATTTTGTCAGAACTGCGAAAACAGGGGGTTTAGCCGGGATAAAGGAATTATCTGCAACCTGACCGGGGATGTAGCCCTCTTCGAAGAAGACTGTGAAGATTTTACAGGCGACCGCTCTAAATTACCCGCTATTGTAAGAAGAGCAAGCGTAGAAAATGAACCTGCTGTGATGGAGCCGATCACTTTTCCCCCTAAACCGGAAGAAAAAATAAAGGAACAATCGATCAACCGTTCCTTGCTGAGTATGGGGTTTTTTATCCTGACCTTTTATCTCGTTTTCAAATGGGAACTTGAGTATATCCTGGTGCTGGCGGGGGTGCTTCTCATTCACGAACTCGGGCACTTCCTGGCCATGCGGGCATACAAGTATTCGGATCTTGGGATATTTTTTGTGCCTTTGGTGGGTGCATTCGCATCGGGAACCAAAGAAACCATTTCTCAAAAACAAAGTGCGATCATCCTGTTCGCGGGACCACTCCCCGGGGTAATCATCGGACTGGTCTTCTATTATTTCGCTATTCAACTGGACAGTGAGTTCCTGTTGAAGACTGCCGATATTTTTATTTTTCTGAATCTGTTTAACCTGTTACCCCTTTTGCCTCTTGACGGAGGTCGTATCATTAACGTGCTGTTTTTCGAAAACAATACCTTGATAAACAAGGTATTCATCGGGATATCAATCGCTGTAATGAGCTATTATTCCATCAGCACCGAGTCGTACGTACTCTTAATCATTCCCTTCTTTCTCTTCATGCAACTCGGTAATCTGGAATACGTGAAAAGAACAACTGATGCGCTTAAGTTGAAGGCTATAGATACTGACAAGTCTTTCGCTGAATTAAGTGATAAGGAATATTGGCTTATTCGGGAAGAGATCGGCAACCACGTCAAATACTACAGGCGATTTATTACCCCGGGGGTTTATCGTCCCGATAAAAATGAGCAAAAGTTGATCGAACAGGTAAAAGCCATCCTCCAAAAAAAATCGATCAATGACCTGGGCACGGGAAGAAGGATACTCATTATTTTGATCTGGATTTTAAGTTTTGTTATACCGCTGGGATTTATTGCTTATTTTCAATTGTCGCTGTAAGCGACCCTATCTACGGTTGACGTGCCCCAGACTTAGACCAGGATAATCTCAAAATCTTGGATATAGAATGGAATTCCTGTAATCGCTTCTCCCCCGGGTGAGTGCGGGTCGGTGGGACACCTACCCGCAAAAAAGAATGTTTGAGTCAGATCAAAAAAATAATTAGCGGTTCGGTATCCCACCGAATTGCTTCTACGCTCCGGAACAACTTGACGGTCGGATGAACAATTTTGTACGGAATCACTAAACACTTTCACATTTCTTTTACTCGAATGAGAAGGAAATTCCTGCAATCGCTTCTCCCGGTGGTGAGTGCGGGTCGGTGGGACACCTACCCGCAAAAAAGGGATCTTAGTTTGGTAAATTACTTTTCCAATCGCGTGATACGCATGGTACTCTGGGTTCCAATGCTAGTCGATTAATACTTTCTTTCCAAAAAACAGACTCTGTGTTTTTCCGGATATAGTTGAGAACGGCAAAATATACCCTTTCATCTTTGACCAGAATGGTCTTTGATTTTCTACGCCAAACTTGCTCGACTCTATCCGACTTATTTACTACAAAATCAACTCTTTTGTTCATTGGCCGGCCAATGTTTAATCTCAATATTTCATGCGCAGTAAACCTTATGAATGGAACTCTAAATAAATCACCGTCCTTCGGCTCACTATACAAAAAATGAACATGGTTCGGCATTATAGCATAGGCATGTAGTTGAAATTGCGCTTTAGCTGAAAAATAGCCAAGAGAGCCTTCAATTACTTTAATAAAATCCGCTCCATCCACATCAAATATTGGCTTCCTTTTTTCTACAACGGCCGTGAAAAATTTGGTTTCAATCATAAACACTAAGTTCACGATTGGAATGTTAGTTCACGGTCATTTTTCAGCCAACTATGTCGTGAGAATGTCAAAATATCACTTCGTAAATCAAAATCCATTAGCGGTTCGGTGTCCCACCGAATCGCTTCTACTCTGCGGATCAACTTGACGGTCGGATCAACAATTTCGTCCGGAACCACTAAACACTTTCACATTTCTTTTACTGGAATGAGAAGGAAATTCCTACAGTCGCTTCTCCCGCTGGTGAGTGCGGGTCGGTGGGACACCTACCCGCAAAAGGCCGGTTTGAGTCGGATCAAAAAAAACCTTTAGCGGTTCGGTGTCCCACCGAATCGCTTCTACTCTGCGGATCAACTTGACGGTCGGATCAACAATTTCGTCCGGAACCACTAAAAACTTTCACATTTCTTTTCCTCGAATGAGAAGGAAATTCCTGCAGTCCCTTCTCCCGCTTGAGTGCGGGTCGGTGGGACACCTACCCGCAAAAAAGAATGTTTGAGTCGGATCAAAAAAACCCATTATCTGTGTTGACTAATTCAAGGTTTCGGTATTAACGATCAACCATGAAATTACCCTCGTCTTTATCGCTCCGTTTCTTCGAGGTAGTTGCCGGTACCATTTCAGTTCTCATCATATCCGCAAAAGCTACCGGTCAAATCGATAGGAGACTATTGGATCCCTTCCATTCATTATGATATGCCATTCGGTTGTTTGAAAAATAACAACCTAACCAACCCAAAAATTGGAAATTTCACCCTCGCTCACCTATATTGAACCCCTATCAGTGGTTCTCATGAATAGAAAACACCTCCCGAATATGAAAATAAGATTTACCCTTGTTGCACTTTGTTTATCCATGCACAGCTTCGGACAAAGCACCGAATATGAAAAGTTGATCGAACTTGGTAAAAGTTACAAGGATTATATGTTTGGCAAGGAGCCAGGCAAGGAAGTGATCAAAGAACTGGAAGATGATGTTCCTAAAGGCATGGAAACAGCAACTGAATTTATCTCCCAGACAATCACAACGAAGAATAAACTTCTGGACCAAACCTATCTTGCCCGTCCAAACGATACCATTTTAAAACAGCTCTTTATTATCCGGGCTATCAGCGAAAATCTTCGGGAAGAGAACCAGATCAGCAACACTAAATTGATCGACAGTTTACTATCCAACCAAATCCAGACTTACGAATTGGTTAATAATTACTATGGTATGTTATTTACCGCGGTTGGAAACAAAAATAAACCTTTCAATATGGCCAGGGTCGATTTAAAATTAAAAGACTACAACCTGAAAGACGACACAGAAAAGGGAATTCTGGTCCTTCGTGCGATTAGCTTGTGTGGAACCAATATTTGGGGGTATATGAATATCCCTAAGCCGCCGAACACGGAAATGGCCTATACGCTCATTAAAAAATTTCCGAAAATCAATGGCAGTCCCTATTATCACTATAGCGACTTTTACTTTGCTGATTTTGAAATGGTTATTGATAAATCGAAAGGGATTCAAAGCTATAAGAGCTATTACCTGAACAAGTATTATGAAACACTTATTTTCCATTTGATCTGCCTCAACAAGGAAAATGGTTCAGAAAAGGAAAAGAATGACCTTTTGTTCGGTTCCATTTTAAAAGAGAACAACCTGTACAAATACACCGAATACAAAAAAACACTGGAAGGAATTTTTAAGGAGCAAAAGAAAAAATAGAGATTGCTCTTCCCACAGTCCCACCTAAAAACTCCACTGATACCCGCTAATATTTTCAGGGTGCTCCTGTTTTAAAGTTCCTAAAAATTCAAGTAAAATTTTGTTGAATTCCCAGGGTTCTTCGAGGTTCGATACATGTCCGGCATCATCAATGATCCGGAGTAAGGACCCTTTAATATTTTCATGCATAAACTCCGATTCCTGCAGGGGAGTTACCTCATCTTCCCTTCCGCAAATGATCAGGGTCGGTACCTGAATGTCGTGCAGGGTCGAGCAGGTTTCCGAACGTCCGGCCAGGGCTAATAATCCCTGGATGATTATCCGGTCAGAATTGGCAAAGACAAGGCCTCTTAAATTTGCAACCATGCTCCTTCTGGTAAAGAAAGATTCTTTATGCAGTGCCTTTTTTATAAATCTTTCGTTAAAGGCCGCGGGACCATAAAGGGCAATTTCATCCATGGTCTCGAAACGCTTTTCCTTCATTTCCTCCGTGTCGGCAATACACTGGGTATCACACAGGATCATCGCTTCAAAACGATCCGGAAATCTTTTCTGTGCATTAAAGGCGATGAAACCACCCATCGACATCCCGCAGATGATCGCGCTATCAATGTATAAGGCATCCATAAAAGCGATCAGGTCATCGCCAAACAAATCCATGCTTAAAGTTGAGCTTTCGTCGTAAGATTTTCCAAAACCCCTAATATCACAGGCAATTAAGCGCTGGGTTGCGCGCAGAAAATCGATCTGTATCTGCCACATGGATTTGTCGAACGGAAAGCCGTGCAAAAAAATGATCGGGATATTCCCTTCTCCAATATCATTATAGGAGAGATCAAAATTATTTGCCCTGACGACAAGATCGTAGCCTTTTTCCCTGGTTTCCATTATTCTCATTCCCTGATTCAGAATACTTACAAACCTAGGAAGAGAGGCAAAGGGAATATTTATACAATTCGCAGAAAAAATTACATCCTTCCCACTTTGCCTTGGGATGGAAATTTTCAAAACTCGTTAGAATGCTTTAATTTGGTTGTACTTCAAAATAATAACGAACAAATAAAACCATGAATTCAGCCAACCCATTCACCAAGGTAACTATTCGGAACACCGTAAATGCTCCAATAGAAAAAGTATGGAAATACTGGACCTCGCCCGAACATATTATCAAATGGAATACAGCCTCCGACGATTGGCATACCCCGCATGCAGAAAATGACCTGCGTGTGGGTGGTAAATTCCTTTCGCGTATGGAAGCCAAAGACGGGAGCTTCGGGTTCGATTTTGAAGGCGTTTACGACCAGGTGATCCTCCATGAAAAGATCGCCTACACCATGAGCGATGGCCGCACGGTTGAAACCACCTTTATCAAAGACGGAGATCAAACCAAAGTGATCAGTACCTTCGATGCAGAAAATGAAAATTCTATCGACATGCAACGCAGCGGTTGGCAGGCCATCCTCGATAATTTTAAGAAGTATACAGAAAATTAGGCCCTGAAAATGAGGGCCCTTCTTTTAATTCTGCTTCTTGCTCCTTTATTGGTTTTTGGCACAGGTTCCGACACTGCCATTATCCGGACTCACCTGGTTGCCATTACAAAAACGGATACTCCGCGAACCTATCAAAACATCACTCAGCTCAACAAAACAGCCGATTATATAAGAGCTGTTTTCCTCCTATATACCGACAGTGTTTTTTTTCAGGAATATACGGTCAACGGATTCGTCTACAAAAATGTGATCTGTTCATTCGGAACTGAACACATGAAAAGGATCATCGTTGGTGCCCATTACGATGTTTGCGGCAATCAGGAAGGAGCTGACGATAATGCCAGTGGAGTTGTGGGTTTGTTGGAGCTGGCAAGGCTGTTAAAAGGAAAGGCATTGAACCATCGTATCGATCTTGTGGCATATACCCTTGAAGAACCCCCTTATTTCAGGACCGAAAATATGGGCAGCTATGTCCATGCAAAGTCCCTTGCTGATGCTGAGATTCCTGTATATGGAATGGTCTCTCTGGAGATGATCGCCTGCTTTAAGGACGAGCCGGGTTCACAAGCCTATCCAATAGGCCTGCTTTCATGGTTTTATGGCAAAAAAGGAAATTACATTACCCTGGTAAAAAAATTCGGATCCGGAAAATTTGCGCGTAAATTTTCAAGACGTTATGTCTCCACAAAATCAGTAAGAACAAAAAAATTCACCGCTCCCAAACTCGTTCCCGGGATCGACTATTCCGACCATAGGAACTATTGGAAATTCGGTTTTAGTGCCCTCATGCTCACTGATACTTCCTTCTATCGAAATAAAAATTATCACAGAAAAACAGATACCCTGGAAACCCTTGATATATACAGAATGGGTAAGGTGATCGACGGGGTGTACTACACTTTACTGAATTTATAACTCCCCCGCATCAAGGGCAGAAGATTTTCTGCCCCGACACTCAACCTCAACCTCAACCTCAACCTCAACCTTAACCTTAACCTCCATCTTTCCATCTCCAAACATAAAGCGCCGCTTTGGTCCGATGTGGCCTCCATCCATCCGATATACGAACCATTTCCTTTTTGAGTTCTTTTAAGGGCAGGTGATTCAAGCCATAAATACCGGCAACACCCTGCTGCAAACCCAGATCGTCGAGCGGAAACAGATCAGGCCTGCCCATGCCGAACATAAGGAAAATCTCAACCGTCCATTTGCCTACGCCCTTGATCTGGGTAAGATAATCCAGGATATCCTCATCGCCAAGGCGATCGATCTTTGCATTTGTCAGGCTTTCTTTCAGCCAGAAATCGGCTATATTTTTCATGTAGGCAGCTTTTTGTCCTGATAGTCCTGCGCCGCGCAATGCGTCATGTTCCAGTTCAAGTAAAAAACCCGGTTCCGGATTCTGATCGGGAAAAAGCTGTAGAAAACGGCCATGAATGGTGGCTCCGGCTTTGCCGGAAAGTTGTTGGAACGCGATGGCCCTCAGCAGGTAATGAAAATAGTTATCAGAAGGAGTGTAGTCAGGTAATGTTATGTGTTTTATCGCATCATAAAATACCTTATCCTTTTTAAAAAAATCCAAATTCATGCTCAAACTTCGTACATTCGGTTCGAATTTTTTGAACCCCTCATTATTGCGTATGAAACCTGCTCTTATTACCCTGCTCGCCTTATTTTTATCCCTACCGGCGAGCGCTCAAAACAAAACTACCCCACCTGTCAATCTGGCAAAACAAACCTGGAAGGTAGACAGCATTAGTGGTTTAGGTGCTTCAAATCCCACAACCGATAAACTCCGTAAAGAGCTTGGTACCCTGAATATCACCTTTTTGGATAATTCGCGTGCGTTGATCCTCCTCGACGATCAGATCGTGCTGGTGAATTATGATCTGAGCAAGGGCAGCAAAGGAACTTACCTCAATTTTTCGGGAGTCTTCCTTCTTTATGTACGAATACTCGAGGCAAAAGAAAACGCCCTCGTTTTGGGCTTCGAATTTCCTAAAATCGCGAATTCGGATGGAGGAAAGTTTCACCTTTCCAAAGCAGGCTATTCCCTGGCCGACAGCCTTCAGGCTCATTTTCCCGGCAATTATCTGCTGGAAGAGTATATGTATGTTTCCGGCTTCGACAGAAATGGAGATCGGTTACATCTTGCCGGTACTACACATATGCGTTTGTCGGATGATGGTACCATGATCTGTAATTTTGGAACCCTGGATACAGGTACCTGGTCGCTTGATGCCAAAAAAATGGAAATTCAATTGCAGGGTCGGCAAAAACTGTATCACTTTTCCATAGAAGGTTACCTTGCTTCAACCGTTCGCCTGAAGGGACTAGCGGGGACATGGGATACCACTTTTACCCTGTACAGATCACCCTTTGCCAACTTCGATGAAGATGACGAATACATGACAGAAGCAGTGGCCGAAGCACCACCCATGTATGAGGAAGAAATGACGGACCAGATGGTGGTTGATTCGCTGCCGGATGATTATGAGACAGTTGAATATTCCCCAGAAAAAACGCAGTCAGAAATGCTCTGCGACTCCTGGCAGGCATACGCCACAGTAGACAACGGAGAATTTGTTAGTCTGGAGTCAGGAACCTACCTGATCTTTTACCCGGATGGTACCGTTTATTACAACAAAGGCAGGAAAAAAACCAAAGGCACCTGGACCTTGAAGGAAAGATCCCAAACCCTGGTGCTCAGCTGGAATAAAAAGGAAGAAGTAGCCCAATACTGGTGGGACTATTATTATTATGACGATTCTTACGACACAAAAAATTCACTTAACATCGTTTTCACCCCACCCGGCGAGAAAAAAGCGATTACTGTCGAGTTCCGTCGTGTGGCATCTGAATAAAAATCAAAAGAAAAATATAAATTGAACCTTCGTTGAAGAAAAAACGAGGCGGAACCGAAAAGCCAAACGAGTAGGAGAACCTAAAGAAAACAAAAAATTATGAATTGGTATTTAAAAGTAATGAGACAGTACACTGACTTCAACGGTAGAGCCCGGTGACAGGAGTATTGGATGTTCATTTTGTTCAATATCATTTTTTCGATTGTCGCCATGGTCCTCGACAATGTGCTGGGAATAGCCTTTGGAGAATTTGGTTACGGACCGCTTTATATGATCTACGGGCTTGTTGTACTGATCCCGGGTTTGGCAGCTGCGGTAAGACGTTTACACGACGTCGGAAAAAGCGGTTGGATGTTATTGGTTGCATTAATTCCTATTGTTGGGGCGATCTGGTTGTTGGTCCTTTTGGTAACCGACAGCAAGCCCGGTGAGAATGAATACGGGCCAAACCCGAAGGAAGTACCCGCAGAAGCTTAATACTTGAAATTCAATAAAATTACCCGGGGTGCCAACCGGGCTGCCAACAACGAGGATAGCATTTACGCTATCCTCGATGTTGGTTTTTTATGCCATGTGGCCTTTATGCATGAAGATGTTCCCATGATCATCCCTACGGCATACGGAAGAAAAGGGGATATTCTTTACCTCCACGGCTCGGCGAAAAATTTTATGCTGAACCAGATCATACAGCAAAAAACCATTTGTATCAGTGTAACCCATCTCGACGGCGTGGTCCTGGCCCGTACCTTGTTCGACACTTCGGCCAATTACCGTTCGGTTGTTTTGTTCGGAAAGGCCAGCCTGGTTGAAAAGGAAGGAGAACGGCTGGAAGCACTAAAGATCATCACCGATAATATCATTCCGGGTCGCTGGGAAGAAGTACCTGTAGGTTCAGAAAGTGAATTAAAAGCAACCATGGTGGTAGCCTTTAAAACTGAACGTGCTTCGGCAAAGATCCGCAGCGGTGGCCCGGCCGGAGATGAAAACCAGGAAAATGAAGTGTGGTCTGGACATATTCCTCTCGGGCTACAAGCCCTTGAGCCGATCGCCGACCCAAAATTTGGCGGCAATCTTCCAATGACAAAAAGCGTAAAAGACTTTTGGCCGAAAAAAGCCTAAGTTTGATCTGTTCCCGCTTTTTGTCTTTTATGGCCTGCACCCGATCCATTCAAAAGGAAGCCTTATTTATGCTGCATGTTCTGGTTTCAATCCGGATGAAAAAGATTTTCAGCATGGTACTTCTCTTCGTCTTGGGGTCTTTAGCCGCCCTTGCTGCCGATACGACGCGGATAAATGCGTTGCTTGAAAGATCGAAAGAATTTCAGCGAACCGATCAGGATGCCTCCTTACGCTTCGCCACAGAAGCTTATACCCTTTCAAAGGAAATCCATTATGAAAATGGCATTGCTAATGCTCAACTATTCATTGGTTCCATTTTATATGCTAATGGAAAAGTAGATACGTCACGCCTTCTCATTAGCAATGCCCTTCAAACATATAGTGCAAACGGAAATTCGCATGGGGCGGGTGTTGCATGCTTGTACCTGAGTTATATTTATATCGATCTGGGAATGAAAGATTCAGCCTTTGCGGCGGTTTTCGCTGCGATGAAGTGGAATCAGCATACCCATGACTCCTTCGCTTTGGCACAAAATTATGTCCAGTTGGGTAATCTTTATCTTGATTATGGCGATCCAAAACTGGCATTTCAAAATTACTCGCTCGCCGCAGCCATTTCAGAAAGGCATAAATATACAGAAAATATGATCTCAGCCTGGGATGGATTAGGACATTACTGTATAAAATTGCATGACTACCAAACAGGATTGAGCTATTTTTTAAAAGTCGATAGTGCCTCCAAAAAATCGGGGGATAATTATACAATAGCACAGAATCTGACCAATATTGCATTGTGTCACGAGTTATTAAAACATTTTCGCATTGCTAAAGACAATTATAATCTTGCCCTTCAGGCTTGTTTAAAACTCAATATGCTGGGTAATGTTGCATTGGGTTATTATAATATTGGGAGTATTCATTTGGAACTCTACAAAGTTGACAGCAACAAAGCCGACCTCGATAGTGCCATTATCCACCTCGATAGTGCCATCTCCTATGCCAGGCTGTCCAATGACATTGTTCGGCTCGCACGGAGTTACCATCTTCTTGCAGAAGCGCATGCAAACAAAAGGAATTTTATCGAGGCCTATGCATTTCAACAGTTGTACTCCCAACTGAGTGATTCCATAATAAACACTGAAAAAGTGAAGCAAATTGCGGAAATGCAAACCCGCTACGAAACAGAGAAAAAAGAGCAACAAATTGTGCTGCTTGATGCGCAAAACAAGACAAAATCGGCCCAGAGAAATATTCTCATTCTCAGCTCCCTGCTCCTCTTATCCCTGGTCATAGCTATCTTTATTGGTTTGCTCCGAACGAAAAAACAACGTCAAATTTCAGAATCACTCCTCTTGAATATTCTGCCACGTGAAGTGGCCAATGAACTGAAACAAAAAGGAAGCGCCGATGCCTAGTTTTTTGATGAAGTAACGATCATGTTTACAGATATTGTTGACTTCACGGGAGTTACCGAAAAACACAATCCCCGGGAATTGGTCGAGCTTCTGGACACCTGTTTCAAGGCTTTCGATACGATCATAAGCAAATACAAACTTGAAAAAATAAAAACCATTGGGGATAGCTATTTGTGCGCCGGGGGACTACCCACTACCAATACCTCCCATGCCCGGGATATCGTGTGTGCAGGGATTGAAATTCAGGAGTTTATGAGGGAACATAAGTGCCAACGTATAAAAGAGGGAAAAGTCCCTGTAGAAATGCGCCTGGGCATACATACCGGTCCTGTAGTGGCAGGAATTGTAGGGGCAAAGAAGTTTGCCTATGATATCTGGGGAGAAACCGTAAATACAGCAAGCCGAATTGAACATAGTGGCGAAGCAGGAAAAGTGAATATAAGTGCAGCAACCTACGCAAGGATAAAAAATAATTTTATTTGTACTTCCCGAGGACAAGTGGAAATTAAACACAATAAGTTTATTGAAATGTACTTTATTGATAGTTCCATTGACGCTATTTGAAAGATCATTTTCTTGGAAGTATCCTATTTTCAGTTAGTTTCGTTAAAGAAAACATCTTTTAACCCTGTATCCTATGAGTGATCCAACTACAAACCCATGGAACTTCAATATCCGTGGCGCATCCATTACATTTAACAATGTCGGAGGGTCTTCCTACCCATACTATTTTTGTTTGATAGACTTCCCGTCAGCATATGAATTTCAGGAAGAAGTTCAATTTACTTTTACAGGCATTACAGCCATTACTAATACCGGACAGTATAATTACAATCCTGGTCTTCAATATCTCGCTGTAAATGCCCAGGTGGTGTATAATCCAGGACCTGAAAACATAGGTTTTTATACCTGCATTGCGGATACACCAAGTCCGGCCGGTCCCTTTGATCCTGCTTGTTGGCAGGCCTGTGGTGCTAACGCCTATCAGTTGAATTATTCCTATGAAGACTACGATAATGGATGGCCAGTTCCGGATGACGGCGCAACAGTAGTGAGTTACAAGCTGCCTCTTTTTACGACCACAGCCGGTTATAATTCTACTATGGGTCCGATCATGAACGTGGCCGTTACCTGCTCAGGAAGTTCTACTGCTCTGCAGGGTGACCCGAACACCAGAAGACCACCCATTATCAATTTGCCTGTAAATTCAAGGAATGGAGGTACACAGGGGACGCCGATATTACTGGTGTTTAAGAGCTTAACTGACCAATCCGGATTTCCTTATTGGCTGATGGCCTGTTTAAATACTGCTAATAGTGGCCTAAGAAATAAATTTACGATCAACGCCGGAATACCGAATTATGTCGCAACCATCGACCCGGGACCGGCCACTAATCCGGTAGCAGCAATTGGTACTGTTCAGGTAGCTGATCTGTCTCCTAATCCCAATCCGAGTATAGCGATTACCGGCTATCCGCTCCTTTCTTCTCCTTCGCCCTTGTCCTCGAATCCGCGTTATTACACGCTATAGGTACCTTCCCGGTTTTCGGCCATCCATAAGTGAACACTCGTCGAAGCCCGGGTAAATGGGTAGTTGACTTGTTGTTAATTAGCAACATCCCATTATTGCCAATTATGAAAGCTGCCGTCTATACCCAATACGGACCTCCCGAGATCGTTAAAATTCTGGAAGTCGATCAACCGGTCCCGAAAGAAAGCGAGGTTCTGATCAAGGTACATGCGTCGACTGTAAACCGTACCGACTGTGGATTCCGGAGCGCGAACTATTTTATTGTTCGCTTCTGGAGCGGTATGCTGCGACCCCGTGTGCACATCCTGGGCTGTGAGTTTGCCGGGGAGGTCATTGCCGTTGGAAACAAGGTGAAGAACTTTCGATCAGGTGAGCGGGTCTTCGGATACAACGATGTGAACTTCGGGGGCCATGGTGAATATCTGCTTATGGATGACACTGGTCCGATGGCACTGCTCCCTGAGGGCCTATCTTATGAAGAAGCGGCTCCGATCACAGAAGGAGCGCACTATGCCTTATGCGACCTGAGAGCAGCCAAACTCCGGGCCGGACAAAAAATCCTGATAAACGGGGCGACAGGGGCTATAGGTTCTGCTGCCGTGCAGCTTGCCAAATACTTCGGTGCGGAGGTCACAGCAGTATGCGCAACCCAACATTTAGATCAAATAAAAAGGCTGGGTGCCGACATCGTCATTGATTATACCCGGGAAGACTTTACCCAACTACAAAAAGAATTTGATATCGTCTTTGATGCGGTCGGAAAGAGCTCATTTTCAAAATGTAAACCCCTGCTCAAACGTAAAGGGATCTACATGTCTACCGAATTGGGCTATATGTCCCAAAACCCTTTTTTAGCCCTGGTCACTCCCCTTTTTGGAGGAAAAAAACTGCTTTTTCCAATCCCGACGATCTCCCGGGAAGATGTGCTTTTTTTGAAGGAATTGGTGGAGACAAAACGATTTAAACCCCTTATCGACCGTAGCTTCTCCCTCGAAAACATTGTTGAGGCATACCGCTACGTTGAAAAGGGGTTTAAAACCGGCAATGTGCTTATCACACATGCCGGTTAAACATACATTACTCTTTAAGATTTATGACCGAACAGGTAAAACACGCCTACCTGAAGACCCTGGTTCCAGGTATTCGGACTGGTACTGATGTCACTGATCTGGGTCAATCCCAGGTTGACACGGGCATCAACTCCAAAACCACTCGGCACATGCACGTAGCTGGCTCCGACTGTAACCCCAAAATCGATGGGTTTAAAATTGTTTTTGATGTCGGATTTGATCCCGCCGGTTTCGGATTTGGCGCTAAGCAAAACCCCCAGCTGTGGACCCGCCTGGATACGAAATCCCATTTTAAACATGTACTGGAACAATACCGGTACGTTCACATAATTCAGGCTAAAATTCGTAGAGTTGCTCGTTCCGTCGTATTTGGCCCCCTGGGTAGAAAAAACAACTTCAGGTTGTAAACCAAACTGGTCAGCCAAATGGATATGGGCCAATGCCCCGGCATGAAACCCGATCCTTGCTCCATAATTTGTTTTATTCGCGTCGTTGAATGTATAAGCATTCAATCCACCCTTGATGCCAAAATTAACATGTTGGGCGTTTACTGTGCCGGCAAAAAGAACTGCGGCAAAAATTCCTAAAAAAAATGATTTCATAGTTTCATCGATTCATTCAGGCAGGTATTGCCAGAACTTCGTAGTACAAAGTTGTGCTATTGCCCGGGTGGGTGGCTTACATAATAATGGGCAAGACTTACATTCTTCACACTCTCGCCTCTAAGCGAACAGAATTGCCTACCTTCGGGTATTAAATAAATTATCAGATGAAAATAAGTACCTTATTATTTGGAGCAGCATTCACATTCATGTTGGCTTCCTGTAGCGAAACGAAAGTAGAAGATAAATCTACAACTACTCCTGCCGCTACAGAAACTCCGGCAGCTAATCCTGAAGCTACTCCTGAAAACTCAACTGAGATCAGAGTAGGTACCGATGGTGGAGAAGTGAAAACCAAAGACGGTGAAACGGAAACGGAGATCAAAGTCAACGAAGACGAGACTGAGGTCATCATCAAAAAATAGTTCTTAATACAACCTTTTCTAAAACCCTAAAGAGGCGCAGCCTTCTTTAGGGTTTTTTTATGCCGGTACCTAAAGCAACTTTTCCAACTCTTCGTTCTTCATAACTTAAAATTAATTACCCACTTAATTATCCAGAGTTATGAAAACTACACGATTCATTGCCGCCCTGTTTGTCGTTTTGGCGATCAGTTCCTGCCAGGAAGACCCGGATCAGCCGAACAGCCCGGAAACCTTTACCTCCGTTCAATCTTTTTTCGATACACGGGCACCCAAGGCCACAACCTTTTTGGTCACAGCCGAAACAGGAGGCACCTTCACCACAACCAAGGGCTCCAAGCTCACGATACCTGCCAATGCCTTTGTTGATCAAAACGGACAAGCCGTAAGCGGAACAGTTACCCTTCGCTTTAAAGAGGTCTTTAGCACCAGTGATATCATCTTCTCCGGTATTTTTCCGGTTAGTGGTAACCTGATGTTGAATTCGGGAGGTGAATTTTTTCTCTCCGCCTCAAAAGATGGTTCCGAACTCCACCTGGATAACGGAGTTATGCTTGATGTCGTTATTCCCGCCCAGGCTGAGGACCAAAACATGGAACTTTTCTGGGGTGACAATGCGGAAGACCCTAAAGATGTAAACTGGAGACGGCAAGATTCCGCTGCGGGCGGTGGCGGGGCAATTGGAGGAGCTTTCTCTTTCAACAGCGCTGACAACACATACGACATTACCCTCGACTCCATGCGTTGGGGCAATATTGACGCCTTTATGCAAGTAAACTATTTCAATTGTGCCTTTAACCTAACCGGAGTCGCCGGACTTGATGGCACCAATACTACCGCTTTTGCTGTTTTTAAAAACCAAAATACCGTTTGGCCTGTAGGAACCCAGGGCTGGGGTAGCATCACCGGTAACCTGATCTCTGAAACCCACCTGGCTGATGTGCCGATGAATTTGGTGGTGATCTCGGTAGTAGAAGGACAATTATATTATGGAATAGCCGACATCACGCCGGCAGTAGGCATTACCTATCCGGTTTCAATGACTGCAACAACCTCAGCAAATCTGGATGCCGTCATAAACGGTCTGCCTTAACCCGATTTACAAGCCTCCTCCTTATATTTGAATCGGCCCCGGTAAGTTTGCACTGTATCTTGCAAATGAGCCGGGGTCGGTTTTTTTATGATCTTTGATTAGCAACGAATTATGGCCGATACATTTTTTCCTGTAAAACTTCCGCTGCGCATCGACTGGAGCGAACTCGACTATTTCGGGCATGTCAATAATGTCTCCTTCTTTAAATACATCCAGGCTGCCCGGGTGAATTATTGGGACCAGATCGGACTGACCCGGTCACACAGGGAAACGAATATCGGACCTATGCTGGCATCCTGTCACTGCGATTTTAAAAAGCCCCTATTTTACCCCGGCCAGATAACCATTCAATCCAGAGTAGATTACATTAAAAACACGAGTTTCAGCATCTGTCATCAAATTCTCAATGAGCAGGGTGAAGTTGCTGCTGAAGCCCGGGATGTGATGGTGATGTTTGATTTTAACGAAAACATAAAGGTTCCGTTTCCGGGCGACCTCATCCGCCTGATCGAAAAACTCGAGCAGAAACGTTTTTAAATCAATTGCATCATTTTTCCATGTCGTCGTCTTTCCATGCATAAACAACACATGCATTCAAGATCGCATTTTATGGAAAATTCCTCATTACCCGTTGCCATTATTGGTGGCGGCCCCGTTGGCCTTGCTGCAGCAGCCCATTTAACCCTGCGCGGCATTCCTTTTTTACTTTTTGAATCCGGATCCCGGGTAGCTGCCAATATGAAAACCTGGAGCCATGTACGGGTCTTTTCTCCCTGGCGTTATAATATCGACAAAGCCGCCGAGGTGATCCTGGAATCAACTGCGTGGACCAAACCCGATGAAGAGGCCCTGCCAAGCGGACAAGAGATGATCGACTCTTATCTCCAGCCACTTTCCGAGCAGCTGGCTACCTATTCTCCCATTTATTTTTCCAGCAAAGTGCTTGCTGTTGGAAGAAAAGGGATGGATAAGATGAAGTCGGCAAATAGAGAAAAACAGCCTTTTGTGTTGCAAGTTGATCAAAATGGTGAAAATAAATTCTTCGAAGCACGGGCGGTGATCGATGCATCAGGAACCTGGCAAAACAGCAATCCCATTGGCTCCGGAGGTATGTTTGCTTTTGGAGAAATAGAAAATAGTGACCGTATTTTTTATGGTATTCCCGATGTCTCCGGTATCCATCAACAACGTTACGCCAACAAGGATGTGCTGGTGGTGGGTGGCGGGCACTCCGCTATTAACAGCCTACTCGAACTCGAAAAACTTTTGGCTGATTTCCCGCAAACCCGCATCCATTGGGTATTGAGAAAAAAACGGGTTCAGGAAACCTATGGCGGACAGGCTGACGATGCCCTGCCTGCAAGAGGAACATTGGGAATAAGAATCGAACGGCTCGTGAATGAGGACAAGCTGAATGTTTATACCCCCTTTCAAATTCAGGAACTTGTTGAAGAAAATGGCCGTCTTACCATTATCGGGGATCAATTTGGCGAGCTTAAAGCCCTGGAAGGAATTGATGAGATCATCAGCAATACCGGCACCCGGCCGGATATGTCCTTTTTACGTGAAGTTCGCGTAGAATTCGACTCCACTGTAGAAAGTGTCCCTGCCATTGCCGACCTGATCGATCCCAATATCCATAGTTGTGGCACGGTTCGACCGCATGGCGAAAGAGAACTCCGTCAAAAGGAAAAAGACTTCTATGTAGTCGGGATGAAAAGTTACGGGAGGGCACCTACCTTTTTGATGGCCACCGGGTATGAACAGGTGCGCTCCATCACCGCCGCCCTGGCCGGGGATTTTGAATCGGCGGCCAAAGTTGAACTCGACCTGCCACAAACGGGCGTTTGCGGAGTTGGGGTGACTGAAGAGGGTGCAGCCTGTTGTGCTTAAGTATCCTGGCTTGAGATCCACCCTGTTTTCCTCTTTGACCCTGAGTTTCGCTTTGATGGGCGATACTTACCTCTATGCGGTATTGCCCATCCAGTTTGCTTCCCTGCATGTGCCAGAGCTCTGGGTGGGTTTTCTGCTGTCTATAAACCGGTTTATTCGTATCGCGGCTAACCGCTGGATTTTGCCGCTTTTCAACCGTTTTGGCTTCCACAAAATGACCCTCTTTGCTTCAGCTACCGCAGTAATTTCCACCTTGTTGTATGGTGTCTCGGCCCATCTCATTTTATGGATCATCGCCCGTTTGCTCTGGGCATTTTCCTATACCATTCTACGTTTGGGCAGCCTGACTTATTCGCTCGAAAACCGGCAAAAAGGGATCAGTCTCGGTATCAGCAAAGGTTTACAGGAAGTCGGACCCTTAATTGCGCTGGTCTTTGGTCCTGTTTTATGGATGGATGGAAAGCCGCAAACTGCTTTCCTCTGGCTGGGGGCTATTTCCGCCATTTCCCTTTTGTTTGCCCGTGGTTTAAAGCCACTTTCGCATAGTTTTTCAGTTGCCAAACCGGCGTTTTCGATTGTCCCGGGCTCATTTAATTTTATCGTTTTTCTTTCCGCATTTTTTATAGAAGGAATGCTTGTGGTGGTACTAGGAAAACTCTTTATAGCCGAATTTTTAACCCCTTCCAAAGCCTTGACCCTCATCGCTTTTTATCTCGCTTTTCGCAGGATATCCATCCTTGTTATTTCTCCTGCCGGCGGGTATTTGGCAGATAAAATGGGACTGAACAGGGTATTTATATGGGCCATGATGCTGGGCATCCTTTCGCTTTTATTGATCGGATCGGGTTTTGTTTCCGCAGGGATCATGGGCTGCTTCCTCGCGAATAGTGTCAGTTCTGCACTGGCTCCCGGAACTTTAAGCGGTGATACCAAAAGCCGGCTCCATGAACTGGCTGTCAACGTTACCTGGCGTGATCTGGGAGCAGCATTTGGGGCACTGACAGGGGGATTTTTGCCGGGTTCAGATGCGTTACAGTCCTTCTTTCTAATTGCTACCTTTGTTTTGGCCCTGGCTTTGCTTTTTTATTATCGATCCATCAATCGTCCCGTTTTAAGGTATGGAAATAACTAATATTCACCAGCAGTTTCACGATTCTCTACAGCGTTATATCCTGAGCAAGGTTGGGAAAAAGGAAGATGCAGAAGATATCCTGCAGGAGGTTTTTATCAAAATTTCCCTGAAAAAGGATTCCATCAGCAACCAGGAGAAAATCCAGAACTGGATCTTTACCATCGCCCGGAATGCCGTTATCGACTATTACCGCAAAAGCTCCGGCAAACAAAACCTGGGTTATACTGATACCCATTCTGAGGATATCGCACATGAAAACGACCCGGATGCCACCAAAGGACTGGAAACCTGTCTGGAAAGTTTTATCGAAAAACTCCCCGAAGAATACCGGGATATCATCATCGACAGTGAACTCAAAAATATCCGGCAAAAGGAACTCGCCCTGAAATACAATATGGCCTATCCTTCCCTTCGTTCACGGGTACAAAGAGGCCGGGAACGTTTGAAAAAAATGTTCGTGAACTGCTGTGTCATCGAACTCGACAAACGCGGCAATGTGTTGGATGCCCGGATGAAAAAGGCCGGCGACGGGGAATGTGGGGTTTGTGAATAGACAGGAACAAATTTTGAAACCCGTTTTGTTATTTTTTTGTCGGTTTCGGTTTTAAACCGCCTACATAAACGAAGCTCTTTTCAAACCAGGTTTTGAGTTCATTCGTCTTCTTAAACAGATCTTCAGGCACAAAAACATATTCCTTCAGGATAGTGCCATGTGCCTCACAAAGGCGTGTTTTGTACTGTTCGATAAAGCCATTTCTTTCCGGAGCAGACAGCCTGAGTCCAAGGTTTCCATCCTTATCCAAAAACGAAAACATATGTCCGTTTACGGAGGTATAGGGCATCGAGGCGCCTTTTAATTCGATCTCCGGTTTAGTGGCAATAAGCTTTTTATAGGCCTCGAGTTTGTCGGGGGGAATGGTGTTTTGTTTTGTAGTGGCCATAGGCTTTCAAATTTTGGTCAAGGTAATAACTGCGGCCCGAGTACATTCATCCATAAATAAAACCCGCTAATACCACCAACCAGGCCGCTCAATATAAAGGTAAGGTGCAGGTTAATTGGTATTACACGAAAAACGACGAAGGAGCAAATCGCGAGGCCGATTGCTCCGAAAAGGATTGGAAAAGTCCATTCCGGTATACCCAACACGCGAGATATTACAAATTCATCTCCTCCAAAACCATGACGCCCCGGAAATAGGAGGACTTTCGCTGCTGCTGTTACAGGGTTAAAAACTTCCCTAAGCCAAAACAAGGCTAAAAAAACAGCCAACCAGTCTAGGAATTTTAATCCCGCTTCTCTGATCATTTTTCGCCGCCAAAAGAGTAGGGACAATCCAATCAGTCCGGTTAACATCGTTTGTAAAGGACCCCCCATTCTAATTAGCAGGCCATGACGGTTTCGTTTCTTAATTCTGTCTTCGTAGTAGGTTTTTTCTTTGAAGTCCGTTCCGTTTTCTATTGCCGTTTTGTTCTGATCATAAATAGCAACAATTTCCTTATCCAAAGCGGATTGTTTCCTGTGCATGCTTCCATAATGCAGTACCGTTTCATAGCCGCACATTCTGGCTGCGGCTATATGGCCATATTCGTGGCTAATAGTTCCTACTATAGTGAATAGCCCGAAAGCAAGACTGAATAGGAGGAGTTTTTTAAGGTGGATATGGTGAGTCATTCGCCTATGCTAATTCAATTTAGTTATTAAATGACTACGGACAACTCATGCTTTAATCCCGGTTTTTTCGCATTTCGACCAACGCCCCTCCTCTCTATCTATAAAATTCCTACCTTTTCATCGAAAAAGAACCGTCCATTATGCCCCATTTTAGCCCCGCCTTCCTGAGTTTTTTTAAAGATCTCGCAAAAAATAACACGACCGACTGGTTCAACGCCAACCGCAAAACCTACGAAAAGGAAGTGAAAAAACCCTTTGCCGAGTTTGTGGAGGACATGATACACCGCATCCAGCAGCACGAGCCCGAAGTGAAGATCAAAGCTTCAGACGCCATCATGCGCATCAACAAGGACATCCGCTTTTCCAAAGACAAAACTCCTTACAATACCCATGTGGCGGCCATCATATCAAAAACCGGAAAAAAGGATAAATCGTACCCCGGCCTCTATTTTCAACTTTCTCCTGAGGGACTCGCCATTTATGGAGGGGCTTATATGATCGAAAATGACAAGCTCGAAAAACTCAGAACGCATATTGCCACCCACCTCAAAGAATTTTCGGCACTTTATTCCGATAAAGATTTCAAAGAAAAATTCGGTACCATTCAAGGTGAACAGCACAAACGTATCCCTCCGGCCTTTCAGGAAGCCCATGCAAAAGAACCCCTGATCGCCAACAAGCAGTTTTATTTTTCAGCTGAGTTGAAACCGGCCGATATCGTTTCCGAAGAACTTCCCGAAAAAATAATGGAGTACTACCTCGTTGGAAAAAAGGTCAATGACTTTTTAAAACAAGCCTGGTAGCGGTCGATTATTTTTGAGTTCCTATTCCGCGAAAGGTGCGGCGGGGTATCCTTTTTTGGTTCTTTTTTGGACAAGCAAAAAAGAACACGAAAATCTGGTATGGAAACGATTTGACTGAGCGACTCTAACCTTGGTAAGTAAACGCTAAACACAAAGCACCGGAACAGCCAGAGTATTCAGGACAAGGTTTTCTTTGTCCGTCTTACTGAAAGCCCGGTACATTTCAGAAGCATCGGCAGGCATCACCACCATGTCGAAAGGGTTTTTTTCCATATAATGGATGGTTTGGCGACTAAATCCAAGAGAAAAATCCTGGCTCTCCTCCACCACATGCTCGAAAGGAACTCCAACGGCCTCGAATACCCTTTTTGCGTAGTTGTTATTGTGCACCAGTTCATCGGAAAGATCCTGTGCCGATTTGATGATGGTATAGATCACCACCGTACTATTCAGGTCTTTGGCCAGGCTGGCAATAAAGTCGATCGTTCCTTCAAAATTTTCATGCGGACCCATGGAAAAGAGAATTTTCTCGATCCCGTTCGGGTTCACTTTGCTTTCGTCCTGGACCACCAGCAAGGGTATAGAAATATTCTGGGCCAGTTTAAGAATATGGGCGCCGAAAAGGGTTTGTTTTAAGCCTTTAACGCCATGGGTTCCGGTAATGACGAGTTCGGCATTGAGTAGCTGTAATGTGGTATCTATGATGGAATCAAAATCGCCGATCTCAACATGGGTAGCGCATGCCAGTGAACCTTTACGTATCTTTTTTGCATACAGCTCCAGCCTGGCTTCGATAAGCTCTTTTTTTTCCTGGTTTTCTTCAATATTCACCAAAACTGCTTCTGTCCCGAGCGTTATTGTCAACATATTCAAATAAGAAAGGGCCACCTCACAGGTGGGAGTAAAATCGATCAGGGCTGCAAGTTTATTCATCGTATTCGCTTACTATCGGGGTTCTTCACCAAATGTACGGGCAAGTCGCGAAATTCCCTAATTTAGCACGATCCGGATTTTTAGGGAACCGCCTTCTGCCGATATTTGTAAGCGAAGATACAGCCCATGCAAAACCAGGACACCCTTAACTATTCCCGCATCAGCGAGGCGATCCGCTTTATCCATCACCACTTCCGGGAACAACCCGGTCTGGAAACGATCGCGGAGCGGGTACACCTGAGTCCTTCCCGTTTTCAGCGTCTGTTTACGGAATGGGCCGGAACAAGTCCGAAAAAATTCCTCCATTATATCAGCCTGCAATACGCCAAAACCCTGCTCGAAAACAACGGACAAATGCGCCTGTTTGACGCTGCATTGGAAACAGGGTTATCGGGAACCAGCCGTTTACATGATCTCTTTATCTCTATAGAAGGCATGACGCCGGCCGAGTACAAACATGGAGGAAAAAACCTGCACATTCACTTCAGTTTTGGGGAAAGTCCCTTTGGGCCGATCCTGGTGGCCTCAACGGAAAAAGGTCTCTGCCACATGGTCTTTGCGGAGGAGGCAGACTTAGCGGTCACGGAACTGAAACGCCGATTTCCGAATGCCACCTTTGAGCATCAGCCCACCGGTATCCATCAAAAGGCCTTATCTGTTTTTAAAGGAGATTGGAGTAATCTCGATCAGCTAAAACTGCATCTCCGGGGAAGCGAATTTCAGCTGAAAGTTTGGGAAACCCTGCTGAGCATCCCAATGGGACGTTTAAGCAGTTATGCCGGGATCGCTGAAAAAATAGGGAGTCCAAAGGCTTCAAGGGCAGTTGGGACGGCCATTGGAAGGAATCCGGTCGCCTTTTTGATTCCCTGTCACCGGGTCATTCAGGCCTCGGGGGCACTCGGGGGCTATATGTGGGGCAATACCCGAAAAGCGGCTATCATTGGTTGGGAAGCAGCAAAGATCAACCCCGAATGATAATCTGATGGACCTGTTCAGCACGCAGCCGGATAAAAAGCATAACCTTCTTCCCCTGGAGGGAAGCGTCTATTATTACGGCAAGGTATTCGGCAAGGTGGAGGCCGATCAGTACCTGGAAATTTTAATGACGACCATAGCCTGGAAAAATGACGAAGCCTACCTCTTCGGCAAACACATCCTCACCCAAAGGAAGGTAGCCTGGTATGCCGAAAAACCGTTTGAATATACCTATTCGAACCGAACCAAGCGGGCACTTCCCTGGACCCGCGAATTGTTCGCATTAAAACTGCTTGTTGAAAAGCTAAGCGGCGAAACCTTTAATTCCTGCCTGCTCAACCTTTACCACTCCGGAGAAGAAGGAATGGCCTGGCACAGCGATGGGGAGAAAGACCTGAAAAAAGACGGAGCAATTGCATCCCTCAGTTTTGGAGCCGAACGGAAATTTTCCTTGAAACACAAAAACACCAAACAAACCGTTTCACTCATACTGGAACATGGCAGCCTGCTTGTCATGAAAGGAACAACCCAAACGCACTGGTTACACCGTTTGCCTCCAACCAGGCGAAAGATGGGTCCCCGGGTTAACCTGACCTTTCGCACCATCATGGAGTAAATCAGAAAAGCAGTTCCATGTATTGGCAATTCATTGTATTTTGCACAAACCTCTAACCAGACTGCCATGAATCTACCCAATTCCCTGCACCAAATGCTTCGTGACACGATTCAGTACACGAAAAAAGCACAGGACACCTTTTTGATGCAGAAAATCGAAGGGACTTATGTCTCTTTTTCTTATGGGGAGATCCTTGACCGGATAAACAGTGTAAGTGCCTATTTGGTCGAACATGGCTTTACCAAAGGCGACCGCCTGGCGATCATTCTTGAAAACTGTCCGGAATTTCTCATTTTCGATCAGGCACTACTCCAAATAGGTTGTGTAAACGCCTCCATTTATCCTACCCTTCCCGAATCTGAAATTGAATACATCATCAAAGATTCAGGTTCCAAAGGTGTTTTGGTCGGTAATCCTTTCCTCTTAAAAAAAGTACTGAAGGCTGTCCAAAATTGTCCCGATGTAAAGGCCATATTCCTGAACTTCCCGAAGGCCAATGCCAAATCGGACGACCCGCGCCTGGTTTCTCTGGTCGACCTGTTTGCCATGGGGAAAGACCTTTATGCGAAAAACAGGGAGGAAATCGAAGCCTTATTTCAGTCGATAGGCCCCAAGGACCTGGCTTCCCTTATTTATACCTCGGGTACTACAGGTGTTCCCAAAGGTGTAATGCTGAGCCATGAAAATTTTATGAGCAATGTATGGATGGCCAAAACCACCGTGCCTTCCATCAGCAAAGACGACCGTTACCTCTCCTTTTTACCGCTTTGCCACGTGTATGAACGCCTCGCAACCTACTATCTTGGTATTTATGTAGGTGCCGAGATCGCCTTTGCCCAGAGTATAGAATCCCTTTCCGCCAACATGACGGAAGTTCAGCCTACGGTTATGACCACGGTGCCCCGCCTTTTGGAAAGGGTCAAAGAACGGGTGATCAAAAGCGCCGAGACCAAAGGCGGCCTGAGCAAAAAAATATTCTACTGGGCGGTTGGTATTGGGGAAACAGTAAGGGTAAAGAAGGAACATGGGAAATGGGTCAGTCCGCTTCTCGCGGCGCAACACAAACTCGCCTCCATCCTGGTCTTTAAAAAAGTGAAAGCCCGTTTGGGCGGAAAAATGCGTCTTCTTGTTTCCGGTGGGGCAGCGCTTCCCCAGCATGTCGGTGAATTTTTTGGCAATCTGGGTATTACTGCACTGGAAGGGTACGGACTCACTGAAACTTCTCCCCTCATTTCTATCAATTTAGAAGAAAAACAGGTTTACGGAACGGTAGGAGCCATCGTACCTGAGTTGCAGGTTGGCATTATCAACAAAGACAATGGAGAATTTTATACCATCCAAACCCGGGAGACCTTCGATCCGAAATTCACCTGCGAAGAAGGCGAAATTGTTGTAAAAGGACCTTCCGTGATGATGGGCTACTGGAACAAACCCGAAGACACCGCAGCCGTGATCGATAAGGACGGCTGGTTCCATACCGGCGACGTGGGCAAATTCCACCACGGTTACCTGAAAATCACTGACCGCATCAAAAACATGTTGGTGAATGCATATGGAAAAAATATCTATCCGACACCGGTTGAGAACATCTATATGAAAAGTTCGAAGATCGAACAGCTCTTTTTGATCGGCGACCGGCGCGAATTTATTACGGCCATCATTGTGCCTGCCAAAGAGGAGCTCAAAGAAAAGTTCGGGGTAAACGATGCCTTCTTTGAAGAAACGGACCCATTTATCCGCAATGAAGAAATGATCCTGTGGATGAACGAAGACATTCGCAAACTATCCAACGAACTGGCGAAATTTGAACGCATTAAAAACTTTGTTCTCAAAAGAAAACCCTTTAGTGTAGAAGAAGGGGAACTCACACCAACCCTCAAATCCAAACGAAGGATCATTGAGTCCAAATACGCGATGGAAATAGAGGAGTTGTATGAAGGGGTGACGGAGGATTTGTAGTCAACGGTCGACAGACAACGGTCAACAGTTTTTTGCGCTTTTAGTAACCTGGAATAATTCTGTTGACTGTAGTCTGTTGACCGTCGACTTCCTTACAGGTCCCAGACAGAACTTCTCTTCTCCTTGATATACGAGCGGATATTCATCCAAAAAGCCACAACCAGGTAAAACAGGAAGGGCGAGCCCAGCGTGAGGCAGGAGGCATAAATAAAATAGAGGCGGATACGCTCGGAAGAAACTCCGATCTTATCTCCGATGTAGGCACAAACACCGTATAAGCGCTTTTCCATCACATATTTTATCGAGTTCATCCCACGAAGTTAGTATAGCGCTGTTTACTTGTCAAGAGGCAAAATTATTTCCGGGCTGGTATTATTCGGGTGGGGGTTTCGGGTCAACTGATTCCCCACTTCGCAGGATAAACAGCGTTTTTTTTCGCAATAACCACGGGAAAGGGTGATCAATGATTGTGAATCAGCTAAGGAGTTGGCCTCAATACCCAGGGAATTCCAGCGGCGAATGAGGCCGTTATTCTCGGGTTTTAAACGATTGAAGGCATCCAAAACCCATTCCCGTTTATCGGCCAGCGACCAGTTTTCGGCATAACAAAAAAGAAAGGGCAAGACGGCGTTACCCAACAATAACTGTCGGGTGTCCTTTCCCAATGTCAGGGAGAGTCCTTTGTTCGTTTGTCCAAAGCGGCTGTGTGTTCCCCAATACTCATGTGCTTCCGTGGCGAGTAACCCTTCCAGTTCTTCCAGGTAGTTGCCCTGTAAAAAACGATCCAGAGGGCTTTCATGACGAAAGAACAGGTCAGCGAATTGGGAAATACGAATGGATGGAAAATTAGCGGGCCGCATACGCAGGAACTTCCATTGCGACGGATCCAAGGGTTCAATTAGGTGGAGACTTCGCTGGAGCCTGTGCCTTTCGATCAGGGATCGATGAAACCCGTCGCGTACCGTTGTTTGCAACAAACCGGCCTGACCCTGGAAGAGCGCCTCCAGTTCATCCCTTTTGTTCCGGTATTTTTTCACCAGCTTCCAGGGTATGCTCCGGGCCAGCATTTCAAAGGGAAGTACGTTCACGCGCAATCCGAAATAATGGGCCAGCCATAGGAAAAAGGCCGCTTCCCAATTGGTATTGACTTCCCTCAACAGGCTTTCGATTTTTTGGGATTTGTCTTCCAGCCGCTCCACCATAAGGCGATCCATCCAAAGGGTGGTGAGTGTTTCCGGATTTTCTTTAAGCAGGGCATGACAAGGGATCGGATCCATACTCGCCCGCCAGGTTTCCATCAACTCCGCACTCAAAGGATCGATAAAATGCTGCAAGGCGAGTTCAGGAAACGGAACATCCAGAAGTTCGTCCGATTCATACACAACATGCAGGATTACGTTGGCATAGGCCGGATCGTGCTGATGACCGTGTTTGATCCATTCCGAACTTTTGCTATGCAGTTCAACATTCCCCACCCATAGGGTATCACCAATACGAACGCGGGCATGTAAAAAATCGGGGCCGGCGTCTTTGTTAAGGAGTCCGGGATAGATGACCTGTACGGGTTCTCCATCGTTGGTGCAGAGATTTTCCTTCCGAAAACGCTGCAATTTCCAGTAGTAGCTGAGTAATTCTTCGTTCATCAACAGAAGATACTCATCTGCTGTTGCATTTTTTTGGCTTCGGAACGGGCGGCTTCGGCAAAATCGGATTCGGGTGAGGCATAAATGATGCTCCTTGAGGCATTGACAAGCAGCCCAATGTCTTTATTGGCGCCATGTCTGACCACATCAACCAGGCTTCCTCCCTGGGCTCCCACACCGGGAACCAAAAGGAAGTGCTTAGGAATTATTTGACGCACACGTGACAATTCTTCCGCCCGGGTAGCCCCTACCACATACATCATATTCGATTCATCCCCCCAGGTCGAACTTTTCCGGAGCACCTCTTCGAATACCTGTCCGGAACCGGTTGGCAGGGTCTGGAAATCCTGGGATCCGGGGTTGGAGGTCAGAGCCAGTAAAATGCTCCATTTGTCTTTAAACTCCAGGAAGGGGCTCACCGAATCTTTGCCCATATAGGGGTTGATTGTGATCGCGTCGAAGGGCAGGGCTTCAAAAAATGCCTGCGCATACATGGCCGAAGTGTTTCCAATATCCCCGCGTTTTGCATCGGCAATGGTGAGGATGTTTTCCGGAATGGCCTCCAGTGTTTCTTTCATTGCCTCCCAGCCCGCTGCGCCAAAACACTCATAAAAGGCGGTATTGATCTTATAACACACCGCAAATTCGGCCGTGGCTTCAATGATCTGTTTGTTAAACTCAACAAGTCCGGCCGTATCCTGGCTGATCCCCACCGGCATTTTCCGTACATCGCTGTCGAGACCAACGCAGAGAAAACTTTTTTTGCTATGAATTTGCTGTATGAGGCTTGTTCTGTTCAAAATTCCGTGATTTGTAAGGCAAAAATAGACAATGACATGGAAAGCATCAGCCTGAAAAATGCACAGGAGCAAGTCGATACCTGGATCAACACCCTCGGCGTCCGTTATTTCTCCGAATTAACCAATACCGCCATCTTAATGGAGGAAGTTGGTGAACTTGCCCGTCTCATGGCCAGAAAGTATGGCGACCAGAGTTTTAAAGATAAGGAAGAGGAGGTAGACCTGAGCGATGAAATGGCCGATGTGCTGTGGATCCTCATCTGTCTGGCGAACCAGACCGGAGTGGACCTGGAACAGGCTTTTGTAAAAAATATGGAAAAAAAGACGAACCGGGATTCGACGCGGCACAGGGATAATCCGAAATTGAAGTGATTAAATTATCTTTTTTGCACAAAAGCCTTTCACTCGTAGAGAATTATGCGGTGTGTTTCATTGTTTTCGCTAAATTCCTTTAGATTTGTTTTTACTAAACTCACAAGAGCCAGATGAAATCACTCTTTAAACTTGCCATCCTCGGGATGGGACTCTTCTTCACTTACCAGGCAAATGCCCAGGCATTTTTCGGTGTTTACGGGGGTATGAATACCGCCGGACTCACGCTTGATGAATGGAAAACCAATACGGACCCCATGGATCCGAAACCAACCTTAAAAAGTATTCGTCGTTTAACCTTCGGACTAACCTGCGAATTGCCCCTTTCCAGATATATCTTTTTCCAACCGGAATTAGCCTGGACAAATAAAGGCGGTATAATCTATTTAGATTCAGGCTATGCCGATATTTTCGGTGCCGGTTCAACTACCTATAAAACGGTGAATAACCTTGACCTTCACTATGTACAGTTGCCTTTGTTAATGAAAGTTCGCTGGCAGCTAACCAATCCAAAACCCATCTATCCAAATGAAGGATCCGGCAAACCGCTATTCTTTGAGTTTTATCTGGGACCTGTAATTAACTTTCTGGCCATACCCCGCTCCAATTATTCCCAAACGGTGACTTACACTCCTGCTGGACAATCAGAACCAGAATCTGAAACAAAAACGGTTTACAAAGACGCCACACAGGGTGGACTGAAAAAACTGGATTTCAGTCTTGCATTAGGAGGTAACTTCAAATATAAATTGAGTAAAAAGACCTTTATTTATCTCGATGCCCGGTATTCATTAAATTTTATGAATATCAATAAGTCGGCCTTGAGGAACGACTACCAGAAAGACGGCAAAGACCTGATCAGCTACCCTACGCTTAAAAATTCCGGCAATCTGGCTATCACACTTGGAATAAGCACCACCTTTACCAAACGCCGCTACTGGAACCACCCGCGTGTGAAAAAACGCAGGTTCTAAGCCATTCGAATGATTTTAAGGATCCCCGTTCTCTGGTAGAATGGGGATTTTTTTATAAAGGGTTTCTGGATTCTGAGAGCTACATGATCAGTCAGCTCGAGCCGCCAAACGTATTTACCGGACGTGCAGAGGCCCCATGGCGAGTCGAGAGCCAGGCAGACCCAAAGCTTTCGTCCCAGTCCCTTCTCGACAAGCTCGAAGTGACGGTTACTAAAAGAATGACTAACCCAAAAGTCTCACCATCCTCCGTCTCACCCTCTCACCATCAGCTACGCATTGATATCAAAATCATTCATAAACGCCGTGGTAAAATTCCCGGCACGGAAATCGGCATTAGCCATGAGTTTGAGGTGCAGGGGAATGGTGGTTTTTACCCCTTCGATCACAAATTCGCTCAGGGCCCTTTCCATTTTTACAATACACTCTTCCCGGGTTGCTGCGGCTACGATGAGCTTGGCGATCATGGAGTCGTAATTCGGCGGGATGGTATACCCGGCATAAATATGGGAATCAACCCTTACGCCCAATCCGCCTGGTTTGTGGAGAACGGTAATTTTTCCCGGGCTTGGAGCAAAATTTTTGTATGGATCTTCGGCATTGATCCGGCATTCCATCGCATGACGCTGAGGGAAATAATTTTTTCCGGAAATGGGTACACCTGCCGCAATCAATATTTGTTCTTTGACCAGGTCATGGAAAATGATCTCTTCGGTAACCGGGTGTTCTACCTGGATACGGGTATTCATTTCCATAAAATAGAAGTTCCGGTGTTTATCAACCAGAAACTCCACGGTACCCACGCCTTCGTATCCGATAGATTCTCCCGCTGAAACCGCGGCATTCCCCATTTTTTCACGAAGTTCGTCGGTAACAAAAGGTGAAGGAGCTTCTTCCAATAGTTTTTGATGACGGCGTTGTATGGAGCAATCACGTTCACTCAGGTGAACGACTTTACCGTATTGATCCCCGGCAATTTGTATCTCAATATGACGAGGGTCTTCGATGTATTTCTCCATATAAATACCATCGTTCCCAAAGGCAGCTGCTGCTTCCTGACGGGCAGAATCCCAGGCTCCTTCAAATTCTTCATCTTTCCAGATGATCCGCATCCCGCGTCCACCACCACCGGCTGTAGCCTTGATGATAACCGGATAACCGATATCTTTAGCCAGCCGTTTGCCTTCGTTGGCATCCTTTAAAAGACCCTCAGAGCCCGGAATACAGGGAACTCCCGCTTTGATCATGGTATCCTTTGCATTGGATTTATCACCCATGGAATTGATCATCTCCGGTGACGCTCCGATAAATTTGATACCGTGGTCGCGGCAAACTTTTGAGAACTTGGCGTTCTCCGATAAAAAGCCGTAACCCGGATGGATCGCATCCGCATTGGTAATTTCTGCCGCAGCGATGATGTTGGCCATGCTCAGGTAAGACAAAGGGCTTGGAGGAGGGCCGATACAAACGGCTTCGTCGGCAAAACGTACGTGCAAACTTTCTTTATCCGCAGTAGAGTAAACGGCCACGGTTTTGATACCCATCTCTTTGCAGGTACGGATAATACGCAGGGCTATCTCGCCACGGTTGGCAATTAAAATTTTCTTAAACATTGTTCTCGATTAGGTCCTGAAAAAGCCCGAAGGCCCACTAGTTGGGTTCCACCAGGAACAGAGGTTGGTCGTATTCAACCGGGGTGGCATTGTCGACCAGGATTTTCACGATCCTGCCTGAAATTTCAGACTCGATCTCATTGAACAGTTTCATGGCTTCAACGATGCACACAACGGAACCTGCTTTCACCTCGTCGCCGATGTTCACAAACGCCGGTTTATCCGGTGAAGAAGAGCGGTAGAATGTACCGATCATAGGCGAATTGATGGTCACCAGTTTGTCGGCAACCACAGGAGCAGGGGCCGGTGCTTCAGGTGCTTTGGCAACCGTATGTGCTGCCGGAGCCGGTGCAGGAAGGCTGGCATGAACGATTTGTTGAGGAGCAGCCTGAACAACAGGTGCAGCCTTGCGGATGGATATTTTAAAATCCTTTTTTTCAATATCCACTTCGTCAACACCGGATTCGGAGACGAACTTGATCAATGTTTGTATTTCCTTTAAGTCCATAATTTTTCAAGGTTTTGGAAACAGGGTTCAAATCAAAGGTAAAATTTCTTTGGGAAAATCTATTCTGATTTACTTTGGGTCATATGCCCAGCGGAGCCACATGGATCCCCATGTAAAACCGCCTCCGAAGGTAGACAAGATGAGGTTATCTCCCTTCTTAAATTTTGATTCAAAATCGGCCATCAAAAGAGGGAGCGTTCCGTTGGTTGTATTTCCATAGCGATTGATGTTCACCAATACTTTTTCTTCAGCCAGGTTGATACGCTGAGCCGTGGCATCAATGATACGCAGGTTAGCCTGGTGAGCAAGAAGCCAGTCCACGTCATTTCCTGTCATGTTGTTTCTCGAAAGTACATCATGGGTTACTTCAGCCATGTTGGTCACGGCAAATTTGAATACCGTTTTGCCTTCCTGGTACACATAATGTTCCCGGGCCTCAACCGTTTCATGGGTTGGTGGTTTGGCCGATCCTCCTGCTTTTTGATGCAGGTAGAGCCTGCCGGCCCCGTCACTTTTTAAGATGGAATCCTGGACACCATACCCTTCGGTATCCGGTTCGAGCAGCACACAGCCTGCCCCATCACCAAAAATGATGCAGGTATTGCGGTCGGTATAGTCGATAATAGACGACATTTTATCGGCACCCACCAGAAGAACTTTTTTGTATTTGCCGGATTCAACCATTTTCGAGGCTACTTCCATTCCATACAAAAAACCGGAACAGGCGGCACCCAGGTCGAAGCCCCAGGCATTTTTTGCGCCGATAAGGTCGCCGAGAATATTTGCCGTGGCCGGGAAGATCATGTCTCCGGTGATCGTGGAACAGAGGATAAAATCGATTTCCAGCGGATCAATATTATTCTTTTCCAGCATGTTGGTAACAGCATGGAACATCATTTCAGATACGCCCTTGCCTTCTCCTTTGAGGATATGACGCTCCTTAATACCGGTACGCGACATGATCCACTCGTCGCTGGTATCAACCATCTTTTCCAGATCTGCGTTGGTAAGTACATCGGGTGGTACATACCCGCCCACTGCGGTAATGGCTGCGCGAATTTTATTCATGGAATTGTTTTCGGCCAATTTAGAAGGATGATTTAATTTTATCAATTAAACCTGATTCGACCGTTTCTTTGGCCAGTCGGATCATGTTTTCAAAACTCACTGCTTTAGAGATCCCATGACCGATGATCACCGGAGCGTTTATGCCTAAAATAGGACTTCCGCCATGGGGTTCGTAGTTGAACATGTCCAAAAACTCATCTTTGATATCGCGCTTTTTAAGCAGGTAATACATGGATTCACAGGCTTTTAAAACAATATTTCCCGTAAAACCATCGCATACCACGACATCCACCTTGTCGATAAACAGGTCCCGGCCTTCCACATTACCGATGAAATTAAATTCGGTTGTTTCAGCCATCAGATTATGGGCCGCCTGGGTTACCAGGTTCCCTTTTTCTTTTTCTTCGCCAATATTCAAAAGGCCAACACGCGGATTATCGATCTTGTAAACATGTTTACAATACAAAGATCCCAGGATGGCAAATTGATAAAGCACATCGGGTTTGCAATCGGCATTCGCCCCTACATCGAGCAGGAGCCCGATGCCTCCCGTGTTTTTGGGTAATATGGATGAAATAGCCGGGCGAAATACACCCTCTACCACCTTTACACTAAACATGGCACCAACCATCATCGCACCGGTATTGCCGGCGCTGATAAAGGCGTCAATCTTCTTTTCCTTGAGTTGTTGAAAACCCACGGCAATGCTTGACTCCTTTTTTTGAGTCAGGGCTTTAGTGGGGTGTTCACCCATGGAAATAACCTCCGGACAATGAACGAATTCAAATTCCGACAGGTCTATCCCCTCTGCTTTCGCAATAGGCTCAACTATTGATTTGTCACCAAACAACACCAAATCGATCCCGTTAATATGCTTTAGCGCATTTACGGAACCTCTCAGTGCTTCCAGGGGGGCAAAATCCCCACCCATGATATCTAATCCTAACCGCATCCGGTAGGTTTATTCTTCGTTGGTGCCTTTCATTACCTTGATCCCTTTGTACATGCCGGTTTCAAGATTCACCCTGTGGTATTGAGAAATATCGCCGGTATTCGGATCAACGAATAATGCTTTTTCACCCAATTTGTGGTGCGTCCGTCTCTTGTCTCTTCTCGTTTTCGAGATTTTTCGTTTAGGATGTGCCATTTTTTATTAATTAAACAAGTCTTTTAGTTTGTCCCAACGCGGGTCGTTGCCTTCCTCAGCGTCATTAATTTGTTCGTCTGTGTTCAAACGTTTGAGAACCTCCGGGTTACACTTTGGGGTATTACCCGGATCTTCACAGGTTTTCCGGATAGGTAATCCAAGGTAAACGAGGTCATAAATATGTTGCGATACAAAGAAGCGAGGATCGCTGTCTAAGATATAGAACACTTCATTATCACTATCGTCTTCCTGAGGTACCCCCGTCAGTTTGATCACAAAATCAAGTTCACTTTTTAGCGGAATGGCTATTTCTTCCAGGCAATTGTCGCAGGGTGTCTGAACGGATCCTTTCAACCTGAGATTTGCCCTGAAAACTCCTTCCAGCCTTTCCAGGCGTAAGGTAGCTTCAAAATTTCCATTCTCTATCAAGCTGCCCTCAAAAGCTTTGAAAAAAGAGGCATCCAAACGCCAGTTCAGGGTATGAACTCCGTCTGTAAGTTTTCCTATTTCAATCCCATCCTCCGCAAATGCCTTCGTCATGGCTTTTTTGAACAAGGGCGCAAAGTTAGGGTAAAGAATTGAATTTGAAAACTATTATTAGAAAGGCGAGAATTGTCCCAACTAACGACTGTTAGTCTAATTTTGGGAATATGGGTATTGCCTCTGAATCAAAATTGCTATTTACTGACGATGTCCCTGGCAAGGAAAGGTCTTTCCAATAAGAAATTGCCCCATCCAGATAAATATACGGTCTTCCATCCTAAACGGCACCCGGATCGCAATGGATACTGGTGCCTATACAGGCCTTCCTTAATTATCTAGTTATCTCAATTGCCATGACAAAACAATTCCCATTTTCCCTTCTTTTATCATTATTTATTCTTCTCTTTTCCAATCAACTTACACAGGCTCAGCAAACTTATACCTGGAATGTTCAATCGGCGATTGGGGGACAAGCACGAACTGGTCTCCGAATGGCGTGCCCGGAACACTTGACAGTGTCGTTTTTACCGTATTTGGCAGTGCTGCCACAAGTTGTACCATAAGTGCCCATGACTCCTGTCGGAGTGTTTTTTATACCACGTCAAACAAGGATTTTACCGTGACGATCTCAGGAACTAACTCCCTGACCGTAACAAACCTGATCACCTTTTCTGAAGTAACCGCTAACGGCTACCAACTTATGGATATTGGGACAGGAACCATGCGCTGTGGGGGAATTGTGATGTCGGTTCAGGGAAATAATAACCGGCAAAACCGGATCACCTTTTCAACGGGAACTTTTGAAGTGAGTGGCGATATCGTCCTGAATGGCGCGAACAATATCCAGAATGAAATTCTTTTTAATGGAGCGGGGACTTTCTCGCTGGGAGGGAACATTGTTGGAACACCAACCATCCAAACCGGAACCTCAACGGTTAACTATACCGGAACCGGGAACCAGACCATCCCCGGAGGAAGCTTTGATACCTATACCATCGGTGGAGCCGGCGTGAAAACCTTGAACGGGGTACTTGTGATCAATGGGTCCGGTAAATTGATGAAAAGAGGCACGGCTACCCTAAGCGGCACAGTCAATTATGTAAATGGTGCCACGCTGGAATATAATGACACCACAAGCGCATTTTCCACTCCCACCGGCGACGAATGGCCCGGTACCAACGGTCCAACCAATGTAATCGTTAACCTGAGTGGATCAGGATCACCTTCCGTAAATCTCGGAGCCTCCAAAACCATTACCGGAACACTTACTCTTACTGAAGGTGCCCTGGCTATCGGAGCCAATACCTTGACCCTAAACGGCACACTAAGCAGTACGGACGGGACCCTGAGGGGAGACTCAAGTGCCAATATTACCATTGGCGGATCCGGAGCATTCGGAACGCTGATTCTGGACCAAAGCACGAACGATTCTACCAATGTACTTAACAACCTTACCATAAATAGAACCACGAGCGGGACCCTCTCCTTTGGCGACTCCGTAAAAATTCTCGGTGTGATTACACCGACAGACGGAACCCTGACTACGGGAGGCTTCCTTAAACTTCTGTCATCCAGCCCGACCCAATACGGCCAGATTGCTCCGGGAAGCGGAACGATCTCCGGGAATATCACAATGATGATGGGTTCAAGCAATATAAATCCGGGATGGAGACCCATTGGAATTCCCCTCAATACCACAATTGGCGACCTGAGCGGTATCAATAAATATTTCAGTAACCATGGAGTGGCTATTGAACGTAACATATATTATTGGGACGCTACCCAGGATGGGACATCAGGAAATAATGTCGGCTGGACCGCGGCAACCTCCACCGACAACTCCTCTCGGGCTTATCTCGTATACGCCAACAATGCCGATGGCCTCCACGATTTTACCGGAACCTTTAGCGCAACAGGGACGAACAAAACCGGAAACCAGGTTTTTTCGCTCGAATCGTATGTGGATCCGGCCGATACCGGCTCAGATGCGACAGGCTGGAACTTCGTTCCGAACCCCTATCCAAGTAATATAAGCATATCAACACTTTTGGCCAGCGGATCTTTTACACCTGCTTACAAATCCGTTCATGTTTATAATTATGTAGACGACCAGTACCAGGTGTACAGCAGCAGCGGTGTTAACGTGGTCAATTATAATAACACGGATACCGCAGGGGTTATTCTGAATATCAGTCCTTATGTGGGCTTCTGGGTCAAATCCGAAGCAACTCTTTCCTTAACGCTCACTGACGCCGACCGCACCACCAGCATGACGAATGTAGCTACCCTGCTCAAAAAACCTTTTGACCTCATCCGGCTGAATACGATTGATGCCGGTGGCAAACGGGACCAATGCGTGATCTACCTGAAAGACAACGCCACTTACGGTTTTGATAATGACGGGGATGCTTACAAACTCGACGGAATGAATGGTGCACCCTCCCTTTCAACGCTGATCGGAGAAACCCGGGCTGCGATCAATGCATTGCCTACCGGTGAATCCTCATACTCCGTTCCTGTAAGTTTTAAAAGCGGTAAAACAGGCAGTGCCCGATTCACGCTGGACCTGTCAGAAATGGACCCGGCCTGGACCATCGAACTCGAAGATAAGCTCACCGGCAAACGCCATAATTTCAACGCCGGAGATTACCTGTTCAACCATTCGTCCAATTCCGACTTCCGCTTCATTATCCATATTTATAAAAACGGAGCAACAGCAGTTATGCCTGTAGCCACCACCTCGGGATTCCGTCTCTTTCAGGATCATGAATCGGTAAAGATCGATGCCGGATTTGAGGGGGAGCCCGTGTTAATTACTGTTTATGATCTTGGTAGTAAACTGCTTTTCGAACAGACCATTGACCGCAACGGCATTCAAAGCTTAGAACTTCTGCCGTTCAATACCCGTGGAGTTTATATCGTCAGTGCCCGATCCGGAACGGAAAGCCAACATCTGAAAACCATACGCTGATCCTAAGCAATTTTCCAGATTTACAAGGCCGGATTTCATAGGATCCGGCCTTTTTATACCCTATAATAATTGGATCCCCCTCATGCTAAAATAGGTAGCAATGGCGATGAGGGTCGATGAAATGATCACCCCGATGCTTATCGCTTTCAAGGCGCTGCGGGTTTCCACATTCAGCACCCGTCCGGCAACGACCCCCATATAGGCCCCGGTAAAGGGCAAGGGGATCATCACGAAGATCATCAATCCCCAATATCCATACTTGTGAATTTTTGCACCTACCCCGTTCCGTGCGTTGCGGATCATCATGACGCTCCTCGACCTGTAAAGTCGAAATTTCCACAAACGCTTGTCGAAGGTATTGAGGAGGTAATTAAACAAGGGAAATACAAGCAAATTAGCCCCTGTACCTATTCCATAGGCAAGCAGCGGATGCAATCCTTTGACCATCCCGAATGGAATTCCCACTCTGCCTTCGCCGAGAGGGGAAATACTCAATAAAAAAGTTTGAAAAATATCCCACAGCATCAACCCTTCAACCTCGTTATTGAAAGGTCGCCCTTCTGTTCTGCATTTAGTGTGCCCCGAATCGATCCCTGAAAAAAAAGCAGGAATTACATGCTAAGCGGCACATTCAGTACCTCAGACGGACTGAAGCCGAACTTTTCACGAAAACAAAGCGAAAAATAAGAAATATTATCAAAGCCACACTCACGCGCTACGCCGCTGACATTGCTTTTCCTGGCTTTCAATAAACGCATGGCATTATCCAGGCGGTAATCACGAATAAACAATTTGGGCGAAGTATTAAAATGCTCCTTTACCCTTCTTTCGAAGGTAGAAACGCTCATTGCCATGGCATCAGCCAGATGTTTTACTTTTAACTCTGTATTACTGAGTTCCCGTTCAACATGGCGGTTAAGCCGGTCTCCGAACGAAAGCTCCACATCAATTCCTCGTTGGGCGTACTCACCATTATGCCTGTGGATGCCCGATGCTTTGTATGCCAATAACCTGTTGCGGATAAGCCCTTCGACCCGTACTAAAAGTTGGTCTTTGGTAAAGGGTTTAAGCAGATAGGCGTCCACACCTACCCGATAACCTTCAAGTTCATTGTATTCTGTATCAACCGAAGTGAGCATGATCACCGGAATATGGGCGACCCGTTCTATCCTGCGTAAGGCCTGAATCATTTCATAACCATCGAGATCGGGCATAATGAGGTCCGTGATGATCAGATCAGGAATAACCTCGAGGGCCCTGGTTAGCCCGGTGGCTCCGTTATCCGCCTCAATTACTTCATAATTCTGCTCCAGAACAACACGCATTAAACTGCGTATCAATCTTGAATCATCAACGATCAGCACCTTTAGCTGAGCGGATTGCTGGGTACTTTCCTTCTGCATCTTCATTTGCAACACAGCTACAAAATACCATGATAGTCTGACGAATTAATAGTACTCTTTTGTGAACGGGGGTATTTGACCCCCTTTTGGTATCTCAGGGTATTTAAGCGGGGATTCCGCCAACTAAAAATCCATACGGAAGCGCTCTCTGCGCATTGCACTGAAACGCAAAGGTTTTTCACTGTTTTCGGCAATTTGCTTCCTTCTGCGGTGGAGGTCAATGGCCAGGTAAATGGCATTTCTCAGGCTGGCTTCTATGGCTATCCCCTGCCCCGCAATTGCGTACGCCGTTCCATGGTCAGGAGAGGTACGTACGAAGGAAAGTCCTGCCGTATAATTTACACCATCTTCAAACCCAAGGAGCTTAAAAGGTACCAAACCCTGGTCATGGTACATGGCCAATACCGCATCAAATTTTTTGAACTCCTCCGAGCCAAAAAATCCGTCAGCCGGATAGGGTCCAAAGGCGTAAATTCCTGCACCCATAGCGTCTTTCACAGCCGGCAAAATGTATTTTGTCTCCTCATCACCCAACAAGCCCTGGTCTCCGGCATGGGGGTTCAATCCCAATACCGCAATACGCGGTTTGGTAAGGCCAAAATCCGATTTCAGGGTATCATGTAACATGGCAATGGCATCCATGATCACTTCCTTGTTAATTTTCGAAGCGACCTCCTTTAAAGGAACATGTCCCGTTACCAAACCAACACGCATTTCATCACATACCAGCAGCATCATATGACGGGCCGCCCCGTCGCTTTCTGCCAGGTATTCAGTATGACCGTTAAAAGGGCGGTCATTTTTGTTCACCGTTGATTTATCGAGCGGGGCCGTCACCAAAACGTCCATTTCCCCATTTTTCACATCACGAACGGCTGCTTCCAGGGCCTTAAACGCATAAGCCCCAGCCTCTACCGAAGGTGTTCCGGGATTTATCGGGGTTTCTTCTTCCCAGCAGGCGATCAGGTTTAATTTCCGGGTATGGATCTGGGAGGCGCTCTTCACGATATTCAGATGCATTTCGTTTAGGTTGAGCATCTTTTTATAGAAGGAGATGACCTTGGATGACCCGTAAATACAGGGCGTACAGATCTCTGTAATTTTGGGGTTGCTCAGGGCTTTTAACACCACCTCAACGCCAATACCATTAAAATCGCCCATGCTGATGGCAACCCGTATCGATTCTTTGCTCATTTTTTCGCTCTGTTTTCCAAATAATTCAATATAAACCGCACGGCCGAGCCGGTACCGTTTTTACCGCGGTAACTGTCCGGGCTTTTTATAAAGGCCGGTCCGGCAATATCAAAGTGCATCCAGGGGTAGCTTACAAACTGCTCCAGGAACTTGCCCGCAGTAATAGCACCCCCAACAGGTCCGCCTATATTCTTGAGGTCGGCGATATCGCTTTTTAGAAGTTCCTTGTATTCCTCCCATAGGGGAAATTCTACCAGGCGCTCGTACACTTCATCACCTGCCGCTTTCAATTCTTTTTTCGCCTTTTCATCGGCAGTTCCCATACAAACAATGCCATACTGACCAATGGCTGCAGCGGCTGCCCCTGTCAGGGTTGCAAAGTCAAGGACCACTTCCGGGTCATATTTTCCCGCATAGGCCAGTGCGTCAGCCAGGATCATGCGGCCTTCTGCATCGGTATTTAATACCTCTACCGTCATACCATTGTACATGGTAATCACGTCGCCGTTGGTATAAGCCATTTCACCCGGACGATTATCCGTTGCCGGGATCAGGGCTATGACATGAACCGGTAATTCCATACTTGCGGCACCATAGATCGCTGCCATTACGGCTGCCGCGCCGGCCATATCGCATTTCATGGTATCCATGCCGGCGGTTGGCTTAAGGCTTAGTCCTCCGGTATCATACACCACTCCTTTTCCTACCAGAACGATCGGTTTTTTATTGACCGCCTTTTTGGGTTTGTATTCCATGATGGTAAAGGTAGGAGGCGTCTGGCTTCCCAGGTTTACAGCGAGAAGCCCGCCGAATTTCAATGCCTCCAGTTTGGATTTATTCAATACCTCCACTTTGATACCCGCCTGTTTTCCGCGCAATTCCGCCTCATCGGCCAAACGAATGGCATCGAGGGTATTTACCGGTTCGTTCACCAGGTCCCTGGCCCAAAACACGGAAGCAACGAGGCAATTCAAACGATGAAGTTTCTCATCGCTGGCATGTTTGGCCTGGATGGCCAGGGTATCGAGGCTGTTTTGTTCTTTGCCTGAATCCTTCCGGTATTTTAGAAACTGGTAATTCGCCAGGGCAAGTCCCTCGGCAGCATCGAACCAGTCATGGGCCGAATCGGTATGATCGATAATCCGGGCCGCTTTCGCACCGGCTCCGTTCACCGCACCACAAAATGTAGCACCCGACTTACGTAGGGTCTCTCTTCTTTTTACCGCATCTTTTTCACCCAGATCCACACAGATCATATTCACCACATCGAGGGAGCCAAGTTGTATCAGTCCTTTTTCTTTTTTGATCTGTGCTTTGACATAATCGATCTCTTCTTTTCCCAGGCCCAGGTCTGCCCATTTGTGGTCTTTGCTTACCAAATGCATCCGGGCTTCGGAAGTAACGGGCTGTGCTTTATCTGTATGATGAATTTTAACTGACATGCTTTTGCTTTAGGGCTTTCAAAACTATGAAATCTGGGCGGGATAACGTGATTTTGCTCAAACAGATTTTGGCCTTGGCTTGCTTTTGCCTTATTTGCATGATGAATGGATACAACACTCATTCTTATTTGTCTGGCCGGATATTTTGGCCTGCTCTTTATTATTTCCCATATTACCTCTAAAGGGGCCAATAATGACGCCTATTTCACGGCGAATCGAAGTTCTTCATGGCGCCTTGTCGCTTTTGGCATGATCGGCGCCTCCTTATCGGGGGTAACATTTATATCCGTGCCGGGAATGGTGGCCAGGGATCAGTTTTCTTATATGCAGATGGTGCTGGGGTATATCCCGGGCTACATGTTGATCGCCTTTGTATTGATGCCGCTCTACTATCGGCTGAACCTCACGACCATCTATACCTACCTGGCACAGCGTTTCGGAACCGTTTCCCATAAAACGGGTTCGTCCTTTTTTCTGTTATCCCGGCTTATGGGTTCAGCCCTTCGGATGTACCTGACCGTCAATGTACTCCAGCTTATCCTTTTCGACAGTTTAGGCTTGCCCTTCTGGCTTACTGTTATCATCAGTATTCTGCTGGTTTGGCTGTATACCTTCCGGGCGGGAATGAAAACCATTGTATGGACCGACACCCTGCAAACTGCCTTTATGTTGCTGGCATTGGGTTCTACGATCTACCTGATCGGTGATGAAATGGGTTGGGGATTGGGAGAGATGATCCGGCATATAAGTGAGTCAGAACATTCCAGGACCTTTTTCTTCGACGATGCCGGAAATGCAAAGTTCTTCTATAAACAGTTTTTATCAGGCGCCCTGATCGCTTTGGTTATGACGGGCCTGGACCAGGACATGATGCAAAAAAACCTGACCTGTAAAAACATTGGCGAGGCACAAAAGAACATGGTGAGTTTCACGGTTGTGCTCATGTTTGTGAACCTCCTTTTTTTAAGCCTGGGGGTATTGCTTTATGCCTATGCCGACAAAATGGGCATGGCCATTCCCGTTAAAGGAGACGACCTCTATGGATTTATTGCTACCGGAGATACCCTTCCGGCCATAGTCGGGGTGTTTTTTGTTTTAGGCCTGGTAGCAGCAGCTTATTCCAGCGCCGATTCGGCATTAACAGCACTTACTACTGCTTTTTGTATCGATATTTTAGGCATTGAAAAGAAGGAGCTCAGCAAACAGGAATCCATACGCAAACAGGTGCATGTGGGCTTTTCTATACTTACCATGATCGTGATGATCGTTGCCCGGGAATTTCATGATGAAAGCCTGATCAAAACCATCTTTAAGGTAGCCTCTTACACCTATGGGCCCTTGCTTGGTTTATTCGCTTTTGGGATGTTCTCTAAACGGCAGGTCAATGATGTGCTTACACCGTTTATCTGCATTATCGCACCGCTGCTGTCTTTCTGGATCGCGTTTAAAAGTCCGGACTGGTTTGACTATACCTTTAGCTATGAAATTTTGCTGGTGAATGGGTTGATAACCTGTTTAGGCTTATGGATTACAGGGATCGGGCGTCAAGCCAATACCCGCGAATCAACCTAGTTGCGCATTATAAACCGGCTTCCCAAAAGTTAATCCTCTATGCAATCGAAAAATAATTGCACTATCCTTTCCGTCTTTGCTTTGCTGGCTTCCCTCATTTTTTCGTCAGCCTGCCATGCCCAGGATGCCGAATGGACCAAACAAAAGCCTGCCAGGCAACTAGAATTTGATTTGGTTAATCTCGGAATTAATTACCAGCAGCAGCTGGGAAAACGGTTTGCAATGCGCATACACGCTTCATCGGGTATACGCTACTTCTGGGGTATGGAGAATGCAACTCCAAAAAAAAGCACTTTTTTTATCCCCTACCTGATGGCCGAAATACGCTGGTATCCGGGTCACAAACGGAATAAAAACCTAAAATGGAAATACAGCCCACTTGATGGGTTTTACGCCCAATTTGTCAGTTCCGTTTCCTTTTTAGCACCCGAAAAAATCATCTTGTACTCGACGGATTACTGGGGATTCCCATATCCTGTCACTACAGTTGGTCTGGGCTACCAGCACCGCTTTTTTAAGTATGGCTTTGTGAATCTTTCCGCAGCCTATGGACTTGTTCACTTGAGATATTATCGCCTGGGACGTCGCAGTTTTGAAGAAATAACCCACGGGCCTTTTGTAAATTTCGGACTGGGTTTTACACTTCCTTTGAAAGGAAAGAAATAAAATTATTATTGGCTAATACCGTGTAATCTCTCCATCGCCCCAAAGCTCTTCGAGGGCAAAAAATTCCCTTTTTTCGGGAATAAAAATATGGACTACGACATTAAAATAATCGAGCAGGATCCACTCGCTGTTTTCAAAACCTTCGCGGTGGCTGGGGTCTTCATGCACTTCTTTGTCGACAAACTCTTCAACCGAGCGGGCTATGGCCTGGACCTGTTTGTCGCTTTCACCTTCGCAGATCACGAAAAAATCGGTAACCGAGCCTTTTACTTCACGCAAATCCATCACCACAATGTCTTTGGCCTTCTTTTCTTCCATCCCTTTTACGATCACATCGGCCAGAAATCGCCCCGAATCTATACTGTTTTTTTTCGCCATCACTAAGAAGCCTTATTTTTGTGTGCAAATTACGGCAATTTTTTGACCAACTCCCTTACCTATATCCGAAGCTTTCGTATTCAAACGCTCCATTATCCGCGTATTTCTTCCAGTAACGACCTTTGCCGTCTCTTGTTCGAATCGGGCAAGATCGGTCATGGAACTGCCATTCGCGCCGACTTCCAGGAAAAAGGCAGGGGGCAAATGGGAAATACCTGGTCGGGCAATGAAGGAGAAAATATTTATATGAGCCTGGTGCTCGAACTGCAAATTCCGGTCGAAAAACAGTTTTTATTGAACATGGCCGTTTCGCTGGCTGTACTTCAATGCATTAAAACCTATTTGCCGGATGCAAAAATTAAATGGCCGAATGATATTCTCATCGATCGCCAAAAAATTGCCGGTATTTTGGTTGAAAACAGCATCCAGGGACAATTCCTGACCTCCACAGTGATCGGTATCGGGTTGAATGTCAATCAAAAATCTTTTGGAAGTCTGACAAGAGCTGCATCTTTGTCGACGCTGAGCGGCAAAGACATTTTTCCGGATGAGGTTTATCCCATACTCACAGCGCAACTCGAATGGCAGCTCGCTTCCCTTCAGGAGGAATGGCGCATTTCGAAAGAATACCACGAAAACCTGCTCTTTTTCGGAATGCTCACAACCTTTGAAAAAAATGGGCGTTTGTTTAAGGGTAAGGTAATGGGAGTAGATGAATGGGGAAGGCTCCGGGTAGAAGAAAATGAAGTACAGCATATTTTTGCGGCTAAGGAACTCAGGTGGGTAGAATTATGAACGGCATCATTGATATCGGAAATTCACGTGTCAAATGGGCGGTGTTCGATGGGGAAACACTCGTTGAAAGCGGTAATTCGCTTTATGGGGAATGGACATCCATACAAAAAACACATGCCCGCCACAAACCCGGCACTTGGTTTATGTCGAGCGTACAAACCCTTCCGGAACCTGGAGACCTGGGTTTTGATTATGAAATACTGGACCTGGATTCAACCCTGCCTGTAACCATTCAGTATACTACTCCGTCTACCCTGGGTAAAGACCGTATTGCAGCTATTTGCGGCGCACGGTATTTGTTCCCTGGTTCGGCCTGCCTGGTTATCGACGCGGGCTCCTGTATCACGTTTGATATTATGGATGAAAAAGGGAATTATTTTGGAGGAAGTATTAGTCCGGGAATAGAAATGCGATTAAAAGCCATGCATACCTTCACAGGAAAATTACCCCTGCTCAGTTGGGAAGAGCCGGAGGGGTTTATCGGGGACAGTACCCGAACCAGCATGCTCCAGGGTGTAAAACAAGGTGTTTTGGGGGAAACGCAACACCAGATCCGCCAATACGAAGAAAAATTTCCGGGGCTTAAAGTCCTGATTACCGGGGGAGATGCCTCCTTCTTTGAGAAGAACCTTAAAAAGGGCATATTTGCAGCGCCAAATCTGGTACTGATCGGTTTGAACACTATTCGTCAATATAAGCAATCGCTCAATGCGTAAAGCCTCACTACTCGTTTTCACTTCTGTTTTGTTCGTTTTGGGAACGACCCTGCATGCACAGATATTGACCCAGTCGCCCTACTCCCGTTTTGGAATGGGACAAACCTTTTTCCAGGGTTTTGCCGACCAGCAGGCGATGGGACAAACCGGTACCGCCATGCGCAGTCCGATGAACCTGTACCTGCTCAATCCGGCATCCTATAGTGCACTTACCCGGACCAATTTTAAATTCGGGGCACGCAGTTTTTTTGGGACCATCGCCCAGGGAGATCAAAAGCTGGCTACTAACGGTGCTGCTTTAAACTACTTCGCGCTCGGTTTTCAGGTGAACAAGAAAAAAAACTGGGGATTTGCTTTTGGGGCAACTCCCTATAGCAGCCTGTCGTATAACATCGTTTTCGAACACGACAGTACCCAGGGGAATTACCGTGATGTGTTGAGCGGAAACGGAGGGATCACCCGCTACTTTTTGGGTACCGGCAAAACCATCGGCACCCACTTTTCCGTGGGAGCGAACGTCTCCTTTTTACATGGACAAACCTCCCTTACCCGGTCCATCGAATATCCGAATACCAGTGCGCAGCAAAACTACCGGGAAAGTTCAACCGACTTTGTTCGTGGCTTTATGTATGAAGCGGGAGCCCAGTATTATACCCGGCAGCTTGTTGTAAAAGAAAAACGGGGGTATGATTCAGCGATCGGAAAAGAGACCATTCGCAAAGACTCCGCTTATATCAAACACCACTTTGGCCTGACCTATTCTCTTTCCACCCAGCTCAATAACGACCGGACCTTTTTTGCCAGAACCTATGTGCTCTCCGGAGACCGCGAGTATGTGCTGGATACCGTTTTGTTGGATGACTCTCAAAAAGGGAAAACGACCCTGCCCAGTTCTTTCGGGTTTGGTTATATGCTTTCCGGAAAAGATGATCAATGGCGCCTGGCCCTGGATTACAGAATGCAACGCTGGTCGGAGTTCCGAAGCCCCTTTGAGACCCAGAACCTGACGGATGCCTGGCAGGGTGGAATTGGCTTTGCATGGAAGCCCTCATTAAAGGTGTATGATGAAAAAGTCCCGTATCTGGCAAAGGCAGAATACCGTTTAGGAGCACGCTATGGCAAGACCTTTATGCGCTTTAATGAAACGGATATTACCGATCTTGGCATCAGTTTTGGCATAGGCTTACCATTGAGGACAAGAACCGTAAATGAAGAGTTTAAATACGACTACATTTTTTCGAGTCTCGACATTTCGGTTGAATACCTTCAACGAGGAACATTAACAAATAACCTGATCAAAGAAAATTATTGGCGATTTGTTGTGGGAGTTTCTCTCAACGACAAATGGTTTAACAAACGTAAAATTGAGTGAGAACATGAAAAGAATGCTGTTTTTTGGTATTGTTTTATTGAGCATGAAATCGCAGGCACAGGTAATCGGCTGCGATCCTAACGGAAAAGATAGCGCCCTTACCATTCGTAATTATTCCCTGATGCATGAGGACGTCAAATTCAAACAATTTGAATCGGCCTACGAACCCTGGTTATATATCTGGCACAATGCACCCTGTCATAAAGAACAATTTTATGTAGACGGAATTGAGATCTACGAATGGAGATACAGCCAGGCCAAAGACTCGGTGCGTAAACTCGAGCTTTTGGATACCATGGTCCTTATTTACAAACGCCGTATCGAATATTTCGGAAGAGAAGGGTATGTAAAAGGAAAATGGGGAAGCACCCTGTTGGAACTGGATAAGAAAAATCCGGAAGCAGGAATTGCCCTGATCGAAGAATCCATGCGTTTGGATAGTGTTGCTGTAGAAAATAACCTGATCGTGCCTTATTTCAGGACCCTGATCGCACTGGAGAAAAAGAAACTCCGGACCAAGGATGATATCCTCAAGGCTTATGAGGACCTTACCCGTATCGTCGATTACAATGTGAAACACCCGGGAGCGACAACCAAACTCGGATTGTACACGACAGAATTGACCATTGCCGGACTGGTAGAAAACACCTTTACCTCGGATAAAGCAGAAACCCTTAAAGAGGGGATGCTCATTACTTTAAGACCGAATTATAATTCGCCCCAATACAGGATCACGAATATTGACAGTATTGACATTACCGTTGACAAGGTGATCACCGAACCGGAAGGATCCGTGGTTTATGCCGTTAAAGAAGCCTGGTCGGTTGCCCAGGAGAATTTGAATACAATGGCGGCGCCTTATCTTGACTGTGAGACTTTGGCGAATATTTATACTCCGAAATTTAACGCAGATCCTACCAATATTGAGTTGATGGATAAGATCCTCCTCTTCCTCAATAATGCCAAATGTACCAATACCGACCTGTATTTCAAGGTTTCCGAAGCTTACCTGAAACTGAATCCGAATGCGGTTGGATATAGAAACCTGGCTTCTGCCTACAGAGGTAGAAAAAATTACAGCAAAGCCCTGGAGGTTTATCAAAATGCGGTTAACAGCGAAAGCGATGACGTGCTCAAGGTGAATGATTATATCACCATGGCGAAAATTGCCCTGGCAAACAGAAACCATATGCAGGCAAAAAATTATGCTGAAAAAGCACTTTCCATCAATCCGAATAAAGGAGAGGCCTATATTCTGATCGGGGATGCTTACCTGCAGGCTGCAAGCGGATGCTCAGATGAATTCGATGCCAAAGCGATCTATTGGATCGTTGTGGATCAGTACATCAAAGCGAAAAATGTGGACTCAGGTATAGCAGGAGCTGCTAACCGGCGTATTGCCACATACAGCCGCTATTTCCCGAAAAAGGCAGATGGGTTTTTCCGGAGCATTCACGAAGGAAATACCTATACCCTAGGTTGTTACCCGAACCTCAGTACTACGGCCAGGTACCTCGACTAAATAGCATGATATCCGTTCAAACCCGAAAAGTAATGCCCCTTAAAAAAGGATACAGCGCCTTACTTTTCGGGTTTTGTTTTGCCTTTTTTTTCAACTCTTGCGACCTCAGCAAAGACAAAGAAAAGGTAGAAAAGATCCTGAATGATTCGGTTTTTACCGAACATGCCGAAAACGTAGAAATGCGTTTCAGCGATTCGGGTTTGCTGAAGGCCATTATTACAGCACCCGTACTGGACCGCCATCCGGGAAAAGAGACATTTACCACCTTTGACCGGGGCGTGAAGGGAAATTTTTACGGGTCGCAGGGGACGGTTGAGAATTCGCTCAAAGCCAATTATGGCATCTCCTATGACTTTAAAAAGATCGTTGAACTCAGGAACGATGTGCAGCTTTACAACTACAAAAATGAAAAGCTGAATACGGATAAACTCATCTGGGACCAGAACACCGGAAAAATTTATACCGATGCTTTTGTTAAAATTACAACGCCTGAAAATATTATCTACGGCGAAGGGTTTGAGTCAAATCAGAACTTTACGGAATACCGGATATTTAAGGTGAAAGGTGAAATTAGTGTCAATGAAAAAGATTAATCGGATTGCCTGGATCGTGCTTGCAGGACTTTCCTTTTTGGTGGGTACCTGGGTTTTGATCGCCGAAGGACCCTTACGTTCCAAATTTTACGTATTCTACCTGTTCACCTTGCTTCTTGGGGTCTGGATCTTTCTCAAAAGAAAATCCCCATTAAAAACCACAAAGCCAAAAAAAAGGCAGTAATTTGTAGTACTGCACCCTTCCATGGATAGTCATTCGGGACTTGTTATCTTATTCATGCTTATTCTCTCTGCCTTTTTTTCAGGGATTGAGATCGCCTTTTTATCGTCGAACAAGCTACGTATCGAGTTAAAAAATAAGCAAGGCGTTTTATGGGGAAAGATCCTTTCCAACTACATAAAACGACCTTCTCGTTTTATCAGTACCGTGCTTGTAGGCAATAATGTGGCGCTTGTTATTTATGGTATTTTTATGGAAGGAGTCTTGTTTCACTGGTTTGACACGGCTCCCTGGGCATCCTACGAGTTTTTAAACCTGATGATCCAAACCCTGCTATCGACCTTATTGATCCTGGTCGTGGCTGAGTTTCTTCCTAAAGTAATTTTTAACCTCAATGCGGATACCCTGCTTCCGCCCATGATATTCCCTTTCCAGGTTATTTATTACCTGCTATGGCCTTTGGTCTGGGCTGTTAACTGGCTGGCCGAACATTTTCTTCGTCTCCTCACCGGAAATGACAAAGAACAAAAGGAACTGCTTTTTACCAAGGTCGACCTCGACCATTATATCTCCGAAAGTATCAATATGGATACGGAAGAAGAGTCGGAATTGGATACGGAAGTTTTCCGTAACGCGTTGGATTTCGACCAGGTAAAGGTGCGCGAATGTATGGTGCCCAGGAATGAGGTAGTGGCCGTTGAACTTAATGATACCATCGAAGACCTTTGGGATACCTTTATAGAAAGCGGCCATTCCAAGGTGCTGGTGTATAAAGATTCGGTTGACAATATTATCGGGTACGTGCATCAGGTTGATCTGTTCCATAAACCGGAAAGTATCAAAGCCAGTATGATCCCCATTGTGATCGCAACGGAATCCATGCCGGCCAATGAGCTTTTGAAAAAATTTACAGCCAACCGCAAAAGTTTAGCGGTGGTTGTTGATGAATTTGGAGGAACGGCGGGTATCGTTACCATCGAAGATATTCTTGAAGAGATCTTTGGAGAGATCGATGATGAGCACGATATAGAAAACCTGACCGAAGAAAAGATCAGTGACACAGAATTTCGGCTTTCTGCGCGTTTGGAAGTTGATTATTTGAATGAAACTTACGAACTTAACATCCCGGAAGGAGAGTATGAAACCCTGGGGGGGTATATCATAGCCCGTTACGAAAGTTTGCCTGAAAAAGGCGAAACGCTGGCTATTGACCGCTTTGAGTTCCACATTCTCAGTTTGCAGCATGCCAGGATCGGCGATGTTCGTTTACGCATACTTTCTTGATTATGGAGAAGCCATATCTAAACGTTGTTTGTGCCATCATCCTGAAAAACAGTCAGGTATTGGCAGTTAAACGTTCGGAAAAGCAGCGTTTGGCCGGGCATTGGGAGTTTCCGGGAGGAAAGGTGGAATTTGAAGAAACCCAAAAAAATGCCATCATCCGGGAAATTGAAGAGGAGCTTTCTGTCCAGGTTATTCCCATTATGACCCTCACCCATGTATGGTGGCAGGATAACAAGGAACTCATCCGCCTCATTCCCATCGTTTGTGAATTGCCTGCAGGAGAGATCCGGCTCCAGGAACATGAAGAATTTCGTTGGCTAAGCCACCATGACCTGCCACACATGAATTGGGCGCCTGCCGATATTGCGGTTGTGAAACAGGTTGCGGATCTTATGGAGCAGTTTTAGGCTCGTATTTGATAATCTCCAAACTCCGCGCATAAATGGGGTCTTTTCCCCGGTACCAAAGAAATATTTTTACCTTATCCGCCTTAGTCCTCACCTCCGGGGTCATGTAGTCCATACTGATACGTTGCCACTCTCCTTTTTTAAGGGCAGGCCCCAGGTATTCGGTGGTGGTGTATTTGTATGGCCGCTCTTTGTACATAAAATGCGTAACCAGCATGGGCGGCTCTGCATTCACCGAATCGGGGATGTAAATTTCTGCGTTTATCCTTAGCCAGGCGTATTCTTTGGAGGTGATTTCTTTATACCCCATCTCAAAAGCCCGGGTATAAGGATGGCTTTCGTCCAGCTGGCAAACAGCTTCCCTGCTTCCATCCGGCCAGTCGAGTTTCACCTGATTTTCCTGGTTCGATGTTGTTCCCAGCCATTCTTCAAAAAGTATATCCCGGGTTAAATGACTGGTATCCCCGGGCATCTGCTCATGCGCCACCGCCTGGCGTTCAACCAGCATGAATTTTTCAGCACCTTCAGGTATGGATGTTTTTCCGAAAATGCGCCAGTAGTAGGCCCCTGTCATTCGCTCTCCATCTATGATCCTGGCTTTAAACTGCCAGAATTGAAAGAGGTTCAATACGATCATAATAGCCAATAATGCCAGCGTAACGGTCCAGATCAGCTTCCCTTTTTCTTTTAACCACATCAATAAATAACCCAGGGGAAAAGCCATGATCAAATAAGCAGAAACCATGGATCTGGAACTATAGCTGCCTCCTCCATACCACCAAACCGACCAGGCAGAAACGATATAGAGATTGAGCAGGAAGAAGACAAAAAAGGGAATAAAAAGCTTCCTTTTTACCCGATAGAGCCGGATAAAACCAAGGGTTGCGAGAAGCATGACCGGAGTATAGACAAACCAGCCTTTACGGTAGCTGAAAAGGAATTCCCGGGTATGTGGAGCAAAAAGATCGAAGCCAACGCCGTTATCCTGGTAAGAGTAGAAGAGCCATTCTCCACTTGCATATTTCCAGTAAAGAAGTTGTGGCAATCCTCCCAGAAACAAACCCAGGGCTGCGAGGAGAAAAGCCTTGATATTGTTTCTTAGAAAAGTGGAATAGGGTACTGACGAACTCCATGGAGCACATTTCCAGAGAAGGGGTATCAGGATAAAAAGCCCTTCATTCGGCCGGCACATGGTGATCAGTCCGATGAGCACGCCAACCCCTAATGCGCTGCCCAAGGGGATCTTCTCCGACCAGCTGCTTATTGCATAAAGGGCGATGGCATATAAAGCAAAAAGAAAATTATGCGAAAGGGGATTGGCGTAGGTGGCTATCTCAAGGTAATTGGTGGCAAAGACGAGAAGAACCAGTATCCCGGCTGTCCATTGGTCGGAAAAGAATTTCAGCAGTAGTTTTCGTGAAAAAATGAGGCCAACAAAAGCATAAAGCATGCTCCCGAATACCCAGGCAAACTGGTAGGGTTTGGAGAAGCCGTCGCGCACATAACCCAGGGGTTCGGCAAGATTATCTGCCAGCAAAAAAGCCGGTAAGTTCAAAAGTGCCGGTCCGCCGGGGTAACGCATCACCCAGTTGCCCGACTCAACCTGAACAGCCTGGTACAAGGTGCCGGTTGAATGGTAGGTTTCAATGATATGATTGACCCAATCCATATTTTGGAGGGTAGGATCATCATAAATAAAATAGGCGGGGAGGTAGAGGTAATAGCCAAATACATCCCAGGTGAGTGAGTTGGCGCTATCCGCGATCAATACCCGGATAATGAAGATAACAGCCATGGAAAGCAACAAAACCCCCAAGCTATATTTCGCCTGTTTCATGGCGGAAAGATAGGAATAAGTCGCAGATTGTTATTTCCCTAAAATTGACGAACTTGTTGGCGGATGAAGAAATGGATCCCTTATTGGCCACAGCTTGCCGCACTTCTTTGTTTCATTTATGTCATCCTGCGGGCAACGGTCATTCCGCTCACTTACGACGAACTCTGGACGATTGATTCCCTTGCTGACCGCACATTTACCGATATCTTCACCTACCAGGGCCTTGGCTCGAATTCCCATCTGTTGAATTCACTCTTTGTCTGGCTGATTCAGCAGAACAAAACCTTGTTCGCCTTGTCAGAACCCTTCCTCTACCGGCTTCCAAACGTGCTGGCATTTTTACTTTATGCCTGGTTCAGTATCCGGCTCCTGCGCAGGCTGTCTTCAACTTCCCTGCAGGTCATGGCTTTTGTGCTCTGCTTTTTCAATCCCTTTCTGCTCGAATTTTTCAGCCTCACCCGGGGTTACGGAATGGCCCTCGCATTCACCACAGCGAGTCTCTATTACCTGGACCAATACCGCGGGCACTCAACCTCCCGCCTTCACATGCGTTTCGGCGGGCACGCAACCTTAACCTTAACCTTTGCTGCCCTCGCGGTCCTCGCCAATTTCACCTGGCTTAATTTCTATCTGGCCCTCCTTCCCGTTCTCGTTTACCTGGCCTGGATAAAACCCTCCCTCCTTCCCCTGCGTTACGGCAGGCACCCAACCTCAACCTTAACCTCAGGCCTTGCAATTCCCACGCTTATCCTTTTCGCCATTATCATTAAGCCCATCATCAAGTTAAGACTGGGCGATGAACTCTGGTATGGGGGCCAAACCGGCCTGGTCTATGATACATTCACTTCCTTATTTCTCGGAATTATGGGTTTCGAAACGCCGGATCGCATTGCCCATTTCGTCCTGCTGACCATCGCCCTTCAGCTGGTCCTGAGCTGCCTCATTTACCTGAGGAAGGAAAAGGCGCCCAAACAAAGTTTAGGAACACCTTTCTTCATGTTCGCGTTGCTTTTTGTCATGCTCTGCCTTTCATCCCTGCTCCAAAACCAACTTTTCAGAACGCCATTTCTAGTCGAGCGAACCGCGCTGGTATTTCTTCTGCCCCTGGTCTGGATGGTGCTTGCTGCCTGCGAATTGGCGGTGGATAAGCCGTATGGAAAAATTGCCTTGTCTGGCATGACTATCCTGAGCCTGGCGGCCCTTGTCAACTTTGTACATTTGGCGAACCTGAGTTATAGCTATTCCTGGCCTTTCGACGCGAGATCGGAGGAGGTCATGGATTACCTGAACAAAGAAGGGCAACAAAGGCAGGATACGCTTTATCTCGACCATAGCTGGATCATTAACGTCTCGATGAGGCATGTGAAAAATACAAACAACTATCCCTGGGTGGAACTAATACAGGGCGATGCGGATAGTGTTCGTATGGCGAAAGTTGATTATTATTATATCTACACAGACAAGCGGGAATACGCCGGATATAACGGGTATAATGCCATTCCCGACTCGTTCTACCACGATACGGCTCTCTATTTCCCTGGGCAGGATCTGCTTTTGCTAAAAATTACCAACTAGGCGCCAAAAATGAAAGTTTACCTGACATCTGTATTCGTACTGTTCAGTCTGACGCTTATGGCTCAAATTGATGATGCAGAGGCTTTTCTGGCGCGCGCCTGGAAAAAAGAACTTGCCCTGCAAAGCGGAGAAGTGATCATACAGATCGATCAGTACCATCGCGACAGCCTGGTATTTCAATCCGAAAAAAAGCTGGTTTTTCTCCATGAGCCCGGGAATACCGCCCATCATTGTATTCTGGAGGATGGGAAGGAGGGTGTCTATTTTACCCATGGTGAAGCCTTTGAATTCCATTACCGCGGTTTTCGGCGG
>JAKFCJ010000206.1:0-1510 GCA_036676705.1 Bacteroidota bacterium | reverse complement strand
TATCCACCATCTCCCTGATGGTTCACTTATACAGCAGGGGCTATATGCATGGTGATCCCGGATTTACCAGGTTCTTTGCCTATTTGTCGCTGTTTTCATTCTCTATGTACGGACTGGTTTTAGCGACCAATTTATTCCAGATATATATCTTCTGGGAGCTGGTGGGCGTGTCCTCGTTCCTGCTGATAGGTTACTATTACACTAAACCATCAGCGGTTGCCGCTTCTAAAAAAGCTTTCATCGTTACCCGCTTCGCGGATTTTGGTTTCCTTATCGGAATACTGATGATCGGTTTTTATACCGGCACCTTTGATTTTCTGACCCTTAATGATCCTGTGGCTTTACAGGATATGGGTTCAACGATTATGCAAAACGCCGGGGTCACCTTTATGGGATTTTCGGTCATAACCACTGCACTGGTTCTGATATTTGCAGGCGGAGCTGGAAAATCGGCTATGTTCCCATTTCATATCTGGTTGCCCGATGCCATGGAAGGACCTACACCTGTATCGGCCTTGATTCACGCGGCAACGATGGTTGTAGCAGGTGTTTACCTGGTAGCGCGGCTTTTCCCGATGTTCTATTTTGTTGATGACGGAGCAGCGCTGCGGGTGGTGGCTTACGTTGGCGCATTTTCTTCCTTACTGGCTGCGGTCATCGCGCTCACGCAACACGATATAAAGAGGGTACTCGCCTTTTCTACCATGTCGCAAATCGGGTACCTGATGATGGCATTAGGTGTATCTGGTTACGGCGGAGATAGTGGATTAGGATTTACAGCTTCCATGTTTCACCTGTTTACCCATGCCATGTTCAAAGCATTATTGTTCCTCTGCGCAGGCTCGGTCATCCATGCAGTTCATAGCAACGTATTACAGGATATGGGCGGGCTGAGAAAGTATTTGCCTGTTACCCATATCACATTTTTAATTGCTGCTCTTGCCATCGCAGGGATACCGCCCTTTGCCGGGTTCTTCAGCAAGGACGAGATCTTAGTGGCAGCTTTTCAAAATAACCGCCTATTATTCTGGGTGGAATGGATCGTGGCCGGGCTGACTGCGTTTTATATGTTTCGATTATACTTCGGGATCTTCTGGGGTAAGGAAAAGGTTTACGATCACGCTCCTAAAGAATCGCCCTTATCAATGACCCTTCCGCTTGTAGTTTTAGCTGTACTGACCGCTGTTGTTGGCTTTATACCCTTTAGCCGGTTTGTAAGTCCCGATTTTGTTGCCTACTCAACACACCTGCACTGGAATATAGCATCTATGTCGGTTGCGGTAGGATTACTGGGAATAATGCTGGCCTGGATCTTCTATAAGAAGGAAACAACTATTCCTGCGACCATCTCATCATCGTTCGGTTTCTTCTATAAGTGGGTATTTAATAAATTTTATTTCGATGAACTCTACCTTTTTATAACCCGCAAGATCATTTTCAAAAGAATTGCCCAGCCCTTTGCCTGGTTTGACAGAAATGTGGTAGACGGGACGATGAATTTAATCGGAAA
>JAKFCJ010000205.1:0-13806 GCA_036676705.1 Bacteroidota bacterium | reverse complement strand
GATCACTGAAATCTCAACGTTCACCCCTTTTGGCAAGCCGGCTACGGCAACAGTTTCCCGGGCAGGAAAATCTTTGGTGAAATAGGATCCATATATTTCGTTAACTTTTGGAAAAAGCAACATGTCTGACAGAAAAATAGTTGTTTTAACAACGTTGCTAAAGGTATAACCTGCTTCGGAAAGAACCGCCGACAAGTTTTTCATAACCTGATGGGTTTCATCTTCGATAGATCCTAAAACTAATTCATTGGTTTCTGGATTGATCGCTATTTGACCCGATGCATATAGCACACCATTTATTTCAATGGCCTGATTATATGGGCCGATTGGTGTAGGAGCTTGTATAGTGTTTATTATTTTTTTCATCAGAATCTAATTATTTTTTTTTAATAGAGATGAATCTATCATTCATGTGTTTTTCACTTTTTTAGATTTTATTAGCTGTGTTCAAGAGAACGCTTGTGAGAGTCATACGCATGATGTGCATAGATTATTATGTTAACCATTCAATGAGCTTGTAAATTATTCCTGCTAAAAAAACCAGAATTGCAGTTGCATTAATAATATGCATCACCTTCAGGTTGAAACTCACCGGACGGTTAGGGTCCTTTTTTCTAAAGAAGTACATACACAAATTTAGGAAAACATTTTGTGAGTGGATTAAAAACGCAGATAAAGAAATTTTTACAAAAAAAGAGGGCTTCTGTATAGGAAGCCCTCTCGTGGATAATATGCTTAAAACTATATTATCTTATTTTTTAATCTCAACACGACGGTTTTGAATGCGACCTTCTTCAGTTTCGTTAGAAGCTACTGGACGGCTCTCACCGAAATCTTTAACAGTAAGACGGTTTGCATCAACACCAGAGTTAACTAAGTAAGTTTTAACTGAATTAGCTCTGTCTCTAGAAAGATTCATGTTGTAAGCGTCAGTACCTTCTGCAGAAGCGTGACCTTCTAAGCTAGCTTTAGCAGAAGAGTTAGCTCTTAAGTCAGCAGAAACAGCATCTAAAACTGGGTAAGATGAAGTTTTTAATACTGAACTGTCAAATTCAAACTGGATAACTGAACCAGTTGCACCAGTTGACATACCCATACCTTCAGGGTGAGTTAAAGGACAACCTGATCCATCAACTACAGTACCAGCAGGAGTTCCTGGGCATTTGTCGAATCTGTCAGCAACACCATCACCGTCAGCATCAGCTGATAATTGATTTACAGTGTTTTCTAAAGTGCTTACACGAGTTTTTAAAGCTTCAACTTCCTGACGTAATGTAGGATCTTTTAATTCATCATACATTAAAGCAACAGGGTTAGTCCACTCTAAGCTAGGTTTAGCAGAGCTTCCAAGAGAAAACTCAAGACCAGCGTAACCGTAAGACCATTTGTCTTTATTAGAAGAACCATTTCTCCACTGTCCGTCAAGGTTATCTGCATCTAAGAAGTTAGCATCGTAACCTAAATTTAAAGCAACTCTATTGCTCAATTTAAAGTTAACACCAGCTCCGATAGGGATGTATAACTCGCGAACGTTTTGATCATCCTCATTAGCAGCGTTAGGATATGCTTTGTATTTTGCTAATCCAGCACCACCTTGTACGAAGAAGTTAACTGCATTCTCTCTTCTTAAGAAATCAATAGTTCCAACATTTACAACTCCTTTTAATGCAAGAGCATAGTGAAGTTCTGTGTTAAAGCTTGCAGGTACACCAGCTGGAAGTGGAGATCTTCCTTCGTTAGTTGCATAATTGCCAGAAATATTTCCTCTGTGGAAATCCAATTTTAAAGCAAAAGAAGGTGCAAGTTGCTTTTTCAAGAAAGCTCCGTAACCTAATTCTGCATTCCAATCGCCATAATCATTTGTACCAAAAGGGATAATAGGAGATAAAACTCCAGCATTAACACCAATAGACCATGTTCTGTACTGTCCTCTTCCGCCAAACACTGTGGCAGTCGAGCTCGTTGTTGTAGTTGTCTCCTGAGCCGTGGCAGCTAGACCTACCAGCGTTACCATAGAGCAAGCAACAACTTTTTTAATTGTAGAATAATTCATGCTTTGTTTTTTTTAAGGTTAAACAATTTTAATTGCGTAATTTTTCACAAAATTAATTATAAGTTTGATATCACCAAATATTTGTCAAATACCATTCCTATTTATTTTGCTAAACATAACAATATTAAAAATGACTGACCACATCATGGACCAGCCATTATGGTGTTCTAGTAACTTCAAATAATGAAGATTGATAAATTCAATACCAGAATAATTGGATTATTAACCGCCATTTTGGTGATCTATATTGGATTGCGACTGATTCTCCTCCATTCATGGGGAATTGAGATATAGTGGTTGGTAGCCCATTCGTACCCCTCTCCAGTACATGCCTTATAAACAGGCTATAATTACTTTCTGTATTAACTATCCTACTTAATGTTTAGTATTATCCCCAATGCCTACTTCGGACAACTCTCACACGTCACGATTTTGAACTCTGTACGGCGGTTTTCCTGGTGTTTTATTTCCGAACATTCCACGCCGTCAATACATTCGTTTACGGGTTTGGTTTCTCCATACCCTTTTGGGTAGATCCGTGTGGAGGAAATGCCTTTGGCGATCAGGTAAGCCAGGGCTGCGTCGGCGCGGCATTGCGATAGTTCATCATTATAGGCAATACTTCCACGGCTGTCGGTATGCGACGACAACTCGATTACCATATCCGGGTAATCGTTCATGAGTTTTACCAGCCGGTCCAGCTCTTCGGCTGAACGGGGTTTTATATCACATTTGTCATAGTCGTAATAGATCTTGTCAAGCCGGATCACAGCCTGGGCTGTTGGTTGTTGCATGCTCAGGGTGATCTTAACATACAGGTCCTTGCTGCGATCCAGCCCTTTGGTGGTTTCATAAATGGCCTCGCTGCTCAGCCATTTTGGCTTCTGCCCGTAAATTTTGTAATCGCTTGCCTGTTCCAGCTGAAAAAAGAATTTGCCGTCTTCGCCCGTGAGCACAGAAGTGGTTTTATTCAAAGTCAGGTTTTCGCAAATTACCGTAACCCCGGCTACCGGAGGACCGCCGATGGTATTTACCGTGATCCCCGAAAGCGTAAACCTCGGATCATTATGGGTCAGGGTTTTTTCGATCAATGGCTTGGTGAATTCGCTGGTTGAGATATTATCAAAAGTGGTGGTAATGTCATTTAACATGCCCTGGACACGGTAGTTGTTGGCGGGCAGGTCTTCTATGGTTAAAAGGCCATCCATGTCCGTCATGCCCTTAAACACGATATTATTTTTGTCGTCTGTCAGGCTTACAGATACATAAGGCAATGGAATGGATGTGTACTTGTCCCTGACAGTTATTTTAATGACACTGGGTGTGGCCTTTATTTTCCTGGAGAAATAGGCAATGTCATCCGTTTCGGGTGAGCCAAAGCGGTTGGTACTGAAATAGCCACTTTCGAGACTGGTATTGGAGCATAATGAAAAGTCATCATAAACGGAATTGATAGGGGCCTTCACGTTGACCGGTGCTGTAAAAGATCCATCCACCCTGCTTGATTTGAAAATATCCAAACCACCCAGGCCCGGCAATCCATCCGATGAAAAATACAGGTTGCCATCCGCGTCAAAACCAGGAAAAAGTTCGTTTTCCGATGTGTTGAGCGCGGTCATGTTGATCGGGTCCGACCAGGTATTGTCATTGCGCAGGAGCACATAATAGAGGTCCATTTTCCCTTTACCACCTGGTATGTCTGATGTGAATACCAGCATTTTCCCATCCATGCTCAAAGCAGGATGGGCCAGGTTATAGGTGCTGTTATTGAACCTGAACCTGTCGCTTATTTCCCATTTGCCATTATTCAATACGGCCGATGTGATCTGTAATTTCCGGGTATTGACGTCCTCTTCTTTCAGGCTATTTTTATTGACGGTGGTAAAATAGAGGGTCTTGTCATCCGGTGACAAGCTGGCCGGTCCATCGTTATAGGGCGTCATCATCTCCCCTGCGAAAGGAAGAAGGGTGTTTAATTCAAGGTCAGCCAGGTATATTTTGGTAAACCCTCTGCCGGTCCAGTCGTTTTTTTGCCCCTCCAACGATTCGGAGGTAACGATAAGTCCGCCCTGGTAGAATACGGGTGAAAAAACCGATTGGCTATAACGCTCGGTTTTATTGATGACCGTATACGCATCCTTATCCGCCATCAGTTCATCGTACATGTCGATGGACCGGATCAGGTTCTCTGCTTTTTCTCCGGGAGCTTTGGTCTGGTATTGCAGCGCATAGAGCCGGGCTTCAGCCAGGTTGCCACTCATCCGTAAAAGCTGCACCATATCATACCAGTCTTCGGCTACTGTTTCTTCCAGCTTGAGAATGTTTCGCGCGATTTCAATGGCTCCCTGGATATTATTGGTGTACTTGTACGCCAACAGGAGGTTTTTGGAGGCCTCATAATCCTTGGGCTTTTTTTGCAGGTACTCCTTATACAGGGGAATCGCTTCGCTGTATTGGTACAGCCTGAAGTGTTTATCAGCGTCTTTTTTCTGTGCATGAAGTCCTAAACAGCAGAAGCAAAACAGGATACAAAACAATCTTTTCATGGTGCCGGATTAAAAATACCTGTTATTCTGATTGCGGTTCGGATTGCTCGTTTTGCCGAATTCAAATCCTAAAAAAATCTCATGCGACCCGGTATTGAAGCTGCGCAGGCGGCTTACCGTCATATCATACGAATACCCCAGGTGCAACTGACCCATACGGGCCTTGACCAAGAGGTTGACCGCATCGGAAGTGCGGTATGACATACCGATGGCAAAGGTATTTTTATACCAAACGGCCAGGGCAAAGTCCATTTCAAAGGGACCGGAAACTTCATACTTTCCCAAAATAGCAGGGCGAAGTTCGATTTCCTCGTTTACCGTAATTCTGTAACCTCCATAAAGGTAATAATGAGGCATATTCACCTTGCTCTGTACGGATGTTTTTTCAAAAGAAACCATCCTGGGTACCGAAAACCCGGCATACATCTTATCGGTATAATAAAGCAGACCCAGGCCAACGTAAGGCACTGTGCGTTTGTTGTCGGCATAGAGCGGGTCAGTAAAATCAACATTCCGGAGTTTCGAAAAGTTTGAATTCAGAAAATAGGCCCCGCCTTTCAGTCCGACCGATAAGTTACTCTTTTCCGTTAAACGGATATGCACAGCCAGGCTCAGGTCGATGGAGGTGCTTTGCATGATGCCAATCTCATCCCGGATAAAACTGATCCCTGTGGCCAGGTTTCGTTTATTGACTTTCGTTTCGCCATTAAAAGCAAAGGTGCCCGGAGAACCGGTAAAACCTGTCCATTGTTTTCGGTACCTCATACTCAGGCTGGAACTTTCGTTCGCTCCGGCATAAGCAGGGTTGATCTGTAAATTGCTGTTAAACTGATTCTGGGTGTATTGCGACTCCTGTTGTGACCAGGAGGCAAGCGCAAAACACAGGGCGATGGTTGTTAAAATTGCTTTCATCTGAGATCGTTTGGATAGGATTAATACCGGATATCTATGTACTGGCCTTGCTGGGCTCCGCCTGGAAGGGTAAAGAGGATGAAGTAGGTTCCCTGGGAAAGTTTGTCACCATTCAGATTCATCCCTTCCCAGTCGTTTTTGTAGTCATTTATTTCGTAGACCACGTTGCCCCAACGATTAAATACCACCATGGAGATAAAGGAGCAACAGTCGGAATTCGGGATGATCAGTTTGTCATTAATTCCGTCGCCGTTCGGCGTGATCCCGTTCGGTATAAGCAGACTCGCAAATCCGCAGCAGGTGTCTGTTTCGCATAGGTCACATTGGGGCATCGGCAGGCAGATCATCGAAGCAGAATCGGTACAGCACTCGGTGGCGTACAGGTCTTTTTCCGGATCGTAGATGCTGTTATGGGCGGAAAGGTATACGCAGAATTGGTCCAGGTCTTTATCGATGGAATCAAGGGTAACCGTGTAAGGGCCGCCTGTTCCTCCTTTTGGTATGGGGGGATTGGGTTGTATGAAGGGGTAGTCAAGGGTAAATCCGCCATTTGTACGGAGGTCGAACTGATGGATGACAAAAGGACTGTTATTTTTTACGAAGAAGGTGAATTTGGTTTTGGTTCCATCGCAATACAACGAGTCGTTTACAATGGTGGCACAGGTAGGCTCCACCAATTCACATCCCTGGAAAGTCAGGGTATCGATACATAACAACAGGCCACGTGTATCAAAGGATTTGATGATAACGGTATGAGGCGGAACGGAAGTGCCGTTCAGGCAGAAGGAGCCGAAATTCGGGTAGTTACCCGGAGCTAAACCTCCTCCCGGAGCTTTGATCCTTACCTTGCTGCTTCCAACCGGAGGCACGATATTCCAGCCGGTAAAGAGGGCAAATTGGGTACCTCCCAATCCTTCAAATTCAAGGAATTCAATATTGGCCTGGTTATACCCGTTCGACAAGCTGAGGGTATAACAGCATTTGGCCGGGTCGCTTTGGGTGGCGGTAAACGAGATCGATTCACAGGCATCGCATTTCGGAACATTTACACAATAGGGAATGCTGTCCATACAGCACCAGAAAGGATAGGGGCCGGCTGTTCCCGGGGTCGTATTCTGGTCGCAGGCTGAGAAGAAAAAGCAGGCAACAGAATCCGTTCCGGTGATAACCAGGATCCGTTCTAAAAAGGGTGAGGTTTGTCCGGGTAAAATATCAGCCACCGGCATAAATTTAACTGCGGGTGCTATACCCGGCGTTAGCGCGTGGATGGTGATCCCGCGGATGGTGAATGAGGAATTGTTCTTAATTCTGAATCGCATGATCGATTCACCGTCTATACATTCCGTTTCCAGGTCGAGGATGCTGACGCAGTTGGTATCGACCGGTGCAACGCAACCGGCGATAGCCAGTCTTTTGCTGCAAACGGTATCCGACTGAGGCAGGTTTCCAATAAAGTTAATGGTGAGAAAATCGCTGCCGCTGCCTGTAAAACATACGCTGCCCAATACCTGGTATTGACCTGAGCTGTCTAAAGGCAAACCGTCGTAATAGCCAAGTCTCCTGGTAAAAATAACCTGGGTGGGCGAGGTATAGGTGATGTTGGCCCAATTGTTAGCCGGGTCCTTGGTAATGTTTGAAATATTTAAAACCGTGGAGGTGATACTGATGCTCCGAAAATAATCGGGACGATAGGTATTTAATAGTTCAATGTTATAACAGCAATTTCCCATGGCACTGGGTACAAGCCTTGCATTGATCTTTCCGCAGATATCCGTTTGTTTCGGGTCACAGGTCCAATCAAAGCATTCCACATCCCCAAAAGATGATTTTGGCGTATTGCCATTTATCGTTACGCTACCCTCCAGATTGACCATGAAGGCTTCGCTCAGGTAGGTGGCATTGTTTGTATATCCACCCAAAGGATGACTCAACAATCCATAAGCTAAAAAAGGATTCGGCCCGGGTTGTTTAATGGCATTCGACTGGGTCCAGATAAGCGTATCGCAGTAAAACTTTGTTGTGTCGAATTCATCACGGGAATAGCCATAATCTACACCCCCGCCACTATTGGCATTTGTGCCATAAGCAGTCATATAAAGTTTTTGAGGAAGGCTCCAGGCACTGTGCTTACCAAAATACTGGTACACGTTGGCGAAATGGGGATCTCCTTTTTCTCCTACCAATAGTTCTCCCCTGAATGAAAAGGCCAGGTCGGCCACATAGGTAGTTGTAGCCGGATTGGCCTGGGGGACAAGAATTTCCAGGGTGTTGTCGCCTGCTGTAAAGGATCCGCCGGCACCCAGTCCTACTGACCAGATCTCGGTGGTGGTTTTGTTGATCAGCACCGCGTAATACAACCTTGTTCCACCTGTTTCATAATTTACTGCCAGACCGAAGATTCGTTCTCCATAGGCTGCTATACCAGCTGTTCCAGGATCAAGGACGAAGGGATCGAAGACGTCTGTTATGATGCCTGTTGACGGATTAATACAATAAATTTTTCCATCTTCAAGGTTAGAGGCATAAAGCCTGTCGATCGGTCCTTTGGCATAGGCGATATTGCCAATTCCATATCCGGTATTGGGAATGGTACTTGTGCCTGTTCCTCCCCCTGATGCGGTCATTACTGTTGCAGTGAGCGGGGTAAGTGTATTTAAGGAGAGCGCACTGGCTTTATAAATTCCGGCAGGACCACCGGAAGTATGGTAGCCGAACCCACCTGCAGGGGAAGGCGTACAGGTAGGACTTCCAAGCCTTTGCGGGTTCCAGCCGATATACATGGCAGAGCTGGCAAAGTATACATTACCTGCATCGTCGATCGCTGTCCCGTAGATCTGCCCCAGGTTGCCTGCTGTCCAATTGGAGAGTGAAGGATTAAAAGGCTGCACCCAATTGCTGTTATGCGGTGCTGAATTCTGGTCGCCGACCACTTTAACATCGGCTACCCTGTCTGTTGATTCCGGGCCAAAGAGGGTAACAACCGCGTCCATTCCCCGGGTAAGAGATTGGCTGCAGGCTTCATTGCCACTGAATAAGGCGAAAAAAAGAAACAGAATATAGAGAAACGAAGAATGCTGGATTTTATTGACAGGCATGGATCTGTGGTTTAATCCTATCAAGGTTAGCTAACAAAACCTGCTGATCCTGAATGAATTATTTAACGGTAGGGAATACTTCCTAAAAGGGTATTAATTCAGGATAATGGGTAGGATCAACCAAAAGGAAGTTGCAAATAAACCCGGCTTCCCAGGATATTCCCCCTGTCATCGCCTATTTGTTTGATCTCAATATGGGCTGACTTGCCCTTTTGTTTCGCCCAAAGCTCCAGCCTTTCGAAGGTCATTTGCATGCCAAGGCTCTTGTGTGTATTGACCTGATCGTGTTTTAGTTCCCTGCTTACTTCAATACCAATCCCATCATCAATGATCTCAATGGCATAGGTTGAAGCAGTACCTTTTTGTACCGTTACCCGGATGCTCCCTCCGTCATTTTTCGGCATGAGTCCATGCCAGATTGCGTTTTCAACAAAGGGTTGTAATACCATGGGAGGGATCATATAATCGTCCATGTCGAGATTATCCGGAATGAGGATCTGATAATTCAATTTGCTCCCAAAGCGAAGTTTTTCGAAGTTCAGGTACAGTTCCAGTCTTTCGAGTTCATCCTCCAGGCTGATCTCAGCTTTCATGACAGCCTCCATATTTTTGCGCGTGAGACGGGCAAAAAGCGATAAATATTTATTGGCTGCCAGGGTATCATTTTCATGCAAATAATGCTGGATAGAATTCAGGGCATTAAAAATAAAATGAGGATTCATCAGGGCACTTAAAGCCTGTTGTTCAAGCTGTAGCATCCTGTTTTGAACTCCCAGCTTACGGAGTTTCCGGATCCTCTCCTTTCTCAATAAAACCGAAATAAAGACAACTACCAAAGCCAGCACAACCCCAAAACAAAGGGTATAAAACCAGTTTTCCATCCAGAAAGGAGCCTGAATGCTAAAGCTGAATGTTTCAATTTTGCTCCAATCACTGTGGTATTTTTTCGCCTGAACTTCGAATGTATACTTACCGGGCTGGAGGTCAGGATAATCCACTATCCCGCTTTTGTTTTTCTGCCAGGTATTGTCTGTGCCGCTTAATCGGTAGCGGTATTCAATGGCTTCCGGCTGTTGATAGGTGATGGCCACAAAATGGATCTGCAGGTAATTGTTCTGGTAACTGATCCGTGGCCGGGAAGGATCAATGCTTTCTTTTCCATAAAAAACCTCCGTGATGTACAAAGGAGGGGCTGCCGTGCGGCCATTGCCTGCCACCGGAACGATGCTGATTCCTTCGGCTCCTGCGATATAAAGGGTATCATTTTTCAGAATGGCGTCCGTTACCTCGTTGGCCAGGAGCCCGTCTTGAAGGGTGTAATTTCTTACCCAGCGCAGTTTGCCATCATAACGAAGCAGACTAACCCCTTTGACCGTTGATACCAGTATGGTATCGCCAAAAATGCTGATCCGGTTGCATATATCTGACGCGAGTCCGTTTGTTTCTGAAAAGGCCTGCACACACTTATTCCGATCGACCAGATAAAGGCCCTTGCTTCTTGTAGCGATAATAAGTTTCCCGTCTTTTGTCTCAATAATTCTGGAAATAGGTTCACTAAACGGCCGGGAATCAATAAGGAAGGGGATAACCCGGTTATCAGACAATGTGTTCAACCCCTCGTTATTCGCCACCCATACTATTCCGTTCCGGGCTTGGTAGGCGGTAAATATGCGCTTGTTTACTGCGAGACGTATCGTACTGATCAACCCTTTCCTGGCCAGGTCTGTTCCGGGTTTATAAAAGAAAAGCATATGGGAAGTGGTTGCCAATATACTTTTCCCCGGTCCGGTGGAAAGCGATTTGAAATTGGAAACGCTGAGCTGTTTCCCTTCACTACCCAGCTTCAAGTCCTGTTGTTGAAGGGTGTAAGGATCGAGCCTGATAAAACGGTCATCTGTTGCGATATAGATCCTGTCATCCTCACCGTGAAGGATGTCGTAAACGGCTGCAACATCCGAGTAAGCCCCTTTAAGGATCACCTTCCGGCAACCTTTTTCATCGATGCGGTAAACCTGATTTTTTTCCCCACCAGCCCAGATCACACCCTGCTTATCCAAATGGAGGGTTCTGATATTGCCACGAATGTTTTCAATTCCTGGTTTGTTGGCATTACCGGGTCTAAAGTGAGCGGAATAACAAAACAGACCCTCGCCATCGGTTGAAAACCAAAGGTTTCCCTCCCTGTCGCGGTAGAGCATATTCACTTTTTTCCCTTCCAGGAATTTTCTGAGAATGGGCTTTTTTGATTTGAAGCCGGCAACCTGATAAACGCCATTTTTGGTACAGATCCAGAAGTCCTCATCGAGGGTGGTGCAATAGTTAAAGGCTAAATATGGAAGTTGGGCGTTCCGGTAAATCGGGCGGATGGAAGCTCCATATTCATACAGGGTATGCTTGTAAAGAAAATAGCTGGTAGAATCCCGGTGTCGTACAAGGAATTGTCCGGTACCCACAGAAAAAAAATGTTCATAAAGACCAAAAACATCAGCGCGGAAAAAACTGTCTGTGAAGTTTTTTTCTTTGGCACGTTGCAGGCTTCCTCTTTGATCAATAAAAGTAGTATCTGTAAGTTTAAAAGTAACGGTAGCCGTGGATGAAAAATACAGATTCCCCTCATGGTCTTCGACAGGAATAGAATAATGCCGGGACTGTGGCAAACGCGCAAGCAGGGAATCATTCGTTGCATTAAAAAATTGCTTATTGAACCAATAGCACAATTTGCCGTTTAAGGTGAGAAACCAGATCCTTCCTTTTTTATCTTCATAAATATTTAAGACGGTATTATCTGTCAACCCATCTCTGTGGGTATAGGTTATGAAGGTTTTGCCATCAAACCGGCAAACACCGTTTTCTGTACCAAACCACATATAGCCTTTGGAATCCTGCAGGATCCCATATACCAGATTACCGGGCAGTCCGTCTTTTACTGTATAGTGACGGTACAATGAAGATTGACCGAACAAGGCTACGGTACTAAGTTGGCAAAACAGAAGGAAGAATAGGGTTCTCATTCTGTCCGGGGCATGCGGTTAAAAGCATCAACAGCATGGATAAACTCCTGTAGTTTTCTGCGGGAAACAGCGATGGAGCTTCCATCCTGCATCACGGCATAATAACCATCCACCCGTGAAAACTCAACCAGGTACTTCAAATTGATGATGCTCGATTTATGCACCCGAAAGAAAACGCCGGGATCAAGCACTTCTTCATACTCTTTGATCGACTTCGAAACGACTATCTTTTTCAGGTTGGTCAAATGAAAGACGGTGTAATTTGTGTCTGCCTCGAGATAAAGAATGTCGTTGGTGTCGACTATCGAAAAGCCCTGCATACCCGGCAGACAAAGTCTCCGGACACTACCTTTTACGGCCACATTGGTCACCAGGCTTTGCAGGGCATGCACGTAATCGGTCTGGGTGAGCGCTGCTGAGTTCCTGAGTTTTTTCAGGTGGTGCAGCTTCTCGACGGCAAGGGAAAGTTCTTCCGGGTCAACAGGCTTTTGTATATAATCGACTGCACTTGCTTTGAGGGCGCGTAGTGCGAATTGATCATAGGCGGTAACAAAAACAAACAGGTAGCGCGAAGCATCAAGGCTTTCCAACAGGTCGAAGCCATTTTCATGCGGCATGGAGATATCCAGAAAAAGGACATCGATAGAGGTATTTTCGAGTATTTCCCTTGCCTCTTTAGCCGAGCCGGCAGTTTCAACCACACGGATATTTGTTCCATATTTTTCCAGCAGGCGCTGAAGGAGATCCCTGGCCCGTTCTTCATCATCAACAATAAGTGCCCTCAGTTCTGTGCTCACCTAAATCAAAGGTAGCGGAAGTGGGTACTTATCAGGAATAAAATTCGCGAATGGTAGCGCTGGATGAATGAATGGTTATTCCTTTATAAATAGAATGCTTTTGTTCCTCTCTTCGTTCAGCATAATAAAATAGACACCCTTAGGAAGGAAGGAAACATCGATTGCCATGCTGCTTTGTTCAATTGTAGTCGAGTAGACCTTGGATCCGGCAGAATTGATAATAGTAATTTCAGCTGGTTCCTGATTTTCATGGAACTCGATGTTTAAAACATGACCCGCGGGGTTGGGATAAATCCTGAACTTTGCGTCCGGTATGGCTTCCACATCCGTTCCAATCGTTACACTTAAAACACCTGTATTGCTCGTTTCGGTACAGTTCCCCAGGCTTACAATACACCGATAGATGGTATTGTTATTTGTAAGCTGAACATTGGTAACAGTGAGTTGGTAGCTATTCGCCCCTGAAAATTGTCCGGAATTTGAAAGGTTGACAAAACCTTGTCCCGAATCCAATTGCCATTGATACGCTGCCAGGGAATGAACGTTCCCAACGCTAAAGGTGGCATTGCTGCCTCTGAGCAGACTAAGTTGATGCTGGACAGGAGCCAAAACGGGTGTTGGAAGTACAAGAATCGAATGAGTGACACTATCCAAACATCCGCTGTCAGAAGTCGTTATAAGTTTTACGACAAAGTTGCCGTCTGTTATGAATTGATGATTCGGGTTTGTTGTTCCAGAAGTATTTCCATCTCCAAAATCCCAATCCCGGGTAACGATCGTACCGAAGACGAGGGTTGAGGAATCGCTAAACAGAATGCTGGCATTTTTCAGACATGCGGTATCTGGACTGGGGGCGAACCGGGCTACCGGATTCGGGCTCCAGGAAACCAGGGTTGTGTCAACAAGGGTACAATTGCCGACCTTGGCTATCCCTATATAACTGGTAATTTGATCGGGAATTGCTGAGAATTGACTCCCCGTTGCCAACTTGCCGGATTGTCCGGAAGCATTTACTTCGTACCAGTCAAATAGTATTTGGGGTACCCCTATGTTGAAGATTGGAGAAATCGAAACAGTATCCCCGTTACAAACGGATACGCTGGCTGAAGCGCTCATGTTGCCATGGCCGGTGATTGTGAAACTATCCTTTACTGTATTCGGGCAACCGTTAGCTGCATCCATCCACAGATCAATGTAATAGTTACCGGGGTCAAGAGAAAGCGTATCCTGTTTAATCTGTGAAGTCCAGATGGTCGAATCTGCTGAATCGCGGAGTGTATACATGAATGTATACCCTGTATAGGTGGTTTGGGTTGTATGGTTGATCGCTACTTCCCGGCAATCCAGCAGATCTACATCCAATGTTGCTTGTGGGGCAGAATTTTGGGGATT
>JAKFCJ010000204.1:0-2866 GCA_036676705.1 Bacteroidota bacterium | reverse complement strand
AACACCTCATTGCCAACAGTGTTCCTATTCTGGTTCTGGGAACAGCCTTGTTTTATTTTTTCAGGAAGATCGCCTGGGAACTGATCTTTTGGCAATTTTTGATCAATGGCCTCTGGTTATGGACCATCGGGCGCCCCACAACCTACCATATCGGCGCCAGTGGTTTGGTTTATTCGCTGGCCTTTTTCCTGCTGGTCAGCGGTTTTGTACGCAAAAACAGCGGCCTCACCATGATCTCATTTATTGTGATCACCTTATATGGATCTCTTGTCTGGGGCATGTTCCCCGTTCAGCCGGGTGTGAGTTGGGAAGGACATTTTGCCGGGTTTTTAAGTGGGATTATCCTGGCCCTCTTTTTCAGAAAAGAAGGCCCGCAAGATGATCCTAAAAAAGTATGGGACGATTCAGACCTGGATGGAGTCGAACCTTATTGGGAGGTAGAGGATGAGCGTATTGATGAAAAGGCCAAACCCCTAGGCTACCGTTTTCATTTTATTCCCAAGTCAAAGGATCCTGAGCAGGACTGATTCCAGATTCGGCGAAGCGGTTTCCACGATACGACCGATCTCCTTTTTTCCATCATATACAATAAAGGTAGGCACAAAGGTCACCTTGTCTTTTTCTTCTAAACGGTCTGGTGATCTTTTATCCGGATCCAGCGCGATATAATGAATATTTTTTTGAGGAATGGCAAACTCCTTTGCCAGGGCAAGAAAGGAAGGAACCAGATGCTGGCTGTCTTCACACCAGCATCCCAGGTAAATTTTATAGGTATACCGCGCCGGATCTTTTTTACGCAATTCGGCGATCACAACGGTGTCAAGGGCGGGTAATGTGCCATTCAACCATTCACAGGCGGGAGCATTCCTTAACCGGGAAAATTTTTGTTCTCCAAAATAGCTTTCGTTCATTTTATGCGTTTTACAGGCAGGAAACAGAAAAAAGAATGCCAACAACCGAGGCCATAAGCGATGCAATGTGTTAATTTGTGGTAGATGCACGATTCGAAGGTATACTTTGTCACGAAGTTTTTATAAGGTTTTAGGACTCCAGGATTATGCAAGCCTGACCGAAGTGCGCCGGGCCTTTAAGCAATTGGCTGTTCGGTACCATCCCGACAAAAACCCGGGTAACCGTCAGGCGGAAGAGGTATTTAAAGAGATCAGCAACGCATACAATGTGCTTGGCGAGGCGGAAAGCAAACAGCATTACGACATCAAACTTTCCGGCCTGAATATGTACCTGAAGGAAAATAAGGAGGAGGATGTTGAAGAACGGCGGAAAAAAATGCGGGAAGAATTGCTTCGCCGACGCAAAAAAAGGGATGAGGATAAGATCATCGATGACTGGAACAGTCTGAATAAAGGAACCCCGCTTTGGATGAGGCACCTCCTGAATTATGCCCTGATCGCAACGGGTGCCATTTTTATCTTCCGGAACTGGTTCTATACCATGGAAACCCATGCACCGGCTTATGTGGTGTTTGCCATTGTTTTTTTGATCGCAGGGAATGTGAGGGAGCAAAACTTACGCTATACCCATTATCTCTACCGCGAACTAAAAGGAGAACTGAACTTTTCCATCCCTAAACGTATTGTACGCAATCTCTTAATAGGTATAGTGATCGGCGCTGGATCCGGAATTGCGGGAGCCCATTTAATGGCGCTCTATCACTTTAAAAATTATTCCGTGATCACCGAAGCAGAGATCGTGGTGAAGTACAATGGAGGATGGATGTACCAATATAAATACACGGTCGATGGAAAGGACTACCATAAACCCCTACCGAGGCGCTACATCTACCGAAACAAACCTTATGAACCCCTGCGCGTTCGTTATTCTTCCGTGAACCCCGTTTATGCCAAACTTATTGAAGAGTAACTTCGTAAAGTTTGTAAACAGTTTCTTCCATACCCAGTTTTTCATAAACCGCCTGGGCCACACTATTTTCTTTTTCCACGTAAAGGCGAATGGTATGAACCCCTTTAAGCCTGGCCTCTTCTTTTATTTTTTCATAAAGAGCCGTATAGACGCCTTGCCCGCGGTGTTCCTTTTCCACAAAGACACTTTGTATCCACCAGATATTCGTATTGCGCCAGTCGCTCCATTCAAAGGTGATCATCAGTTGTCCGATCACCAGATTGTCTGCTTCGGCAACCAGGTAAAATCCTTTTAAGGGGTCGTTCAATACGACTTCTACTCCCGGAAGGATAAGCGAATCGGGCAGTTCCTTATGCTCCGTTTCCCGGGCCATTTTTTGGTTAAAGCCGGCGATGGCATGCAGGTCACGGTGTTGGGCTAAGCGTATTGTCGGTGTTTTCATGGGGTTCGATCAGGGTGAAATAAAGGGTTCTTCCCACTAGCAACAGAGCCAGTCCCATACTGAGGGCTAAAATGCTAAACGGGAAGACGGTTAAAGTGGCAAAGAGGAAATAAAGGTAACTGAAAAAGGAGGCCGACACCACCAAAACGGGGATGTACCATTTTTTCGGGTAAAAAAAGACATAGACCAGCGCCAGCACATCGGCCGGATAAAAATAACGGTCGTGCATTTTTGGCAAAAAGAAGGGCAGGAGCAGGGTCGAAAATAGGGCTATCTGTACAAGGAGAGATGGCGTAAGTTTCACCCGTATCTGGAGCATTCCCCAATAGAAGAGGACAACGAACATAGCGATAAAGCCAATACCAAAACGGGTAAAAAGTTCGGTAGGGGCCCAGCTAAGCCATTGGTAAATGTTTGGGGCAAAAGAACTTAAACCCGCATTGTATTCACTTTGTTGCACATAGATGAGAAACAATTCGCTAAAAGGGCGACCGGCCAGCCAATTGGGAATAATGCTAATGAGATAAACAAGGGGTATCCATA
>JAKFCJ010000203.1:0-3950 GCA_036676705.1 Bacteroidota bacterium | reverse complement strand
TTGCTGGTCCTTTGTCCACTATTAGGATGGCGGGCGGCAGTTTGTATTATGGCAGTGCCATTTGGATTGTTCCACCTGCCCGGGTTGGGTTTCAGTATGGCCCGTTGGAAAATGGTACTGACCACCGTCTCCTTTTCTTTTGTTTTTGCTTATGCCTTTATCCTCACCGGCACATTGTGGACGGCCGTGGGGGCGCATGTGGCCTCCAATATACTTTTACATGCCGTTACCGGTTTGGATGGATCGGGACAAGCATTGTTGACACCAGTTTTTGAAGCAGGCTGGCCGTCTCATTATGATGCAGGGCTGCTGGCGTTTGAGACTGCGGCGATAGTGGTGGCGGTAGGATTGTATCTACTGATCGTGAAGCAGCGGCGGGAGGATAGGGTTATGTTGAATGTTGAATTTTAAATGTTGAATTTTAAATGAAGGGTCTGTGTTGTTAGAAAGGAATTTTGGGAATGTTGAATGTTGAATGCGGATTTTAAATTAAGAGAGTTCATTCGATCCGTTTCACGCAAAGACGCAAAAAGAAAGACAAAAGATGCAAAGTGATTTGCGCTCTTTCCTTCCGTTGCAAGTTGCATTTTTTGTTTCCTGGCGTTAAATACTTTTTTGTGGGACCACAACAGCAAAATATGCCCGCATTCATCCGCCTCACCCATGTTATCCTTGTTCCCACCCATCTAAGAATCACCAAATCATCAAATCACCAAATCATCAAATCATCAAATAACCAAATCATCAAATCACCAAATCACCAAATCACCAAATCAAATCCCATCCACCCTCGCTTCCAGCACCGACTGCATTGACGCCGGGAGCAGGTCCAGCAGGTCGTAGCCGGTGGCGGTTTCGATGGCATCCACACTTACGCGGTAATTTTTCCAGTTAGTGTTTACACTAACGGTATTGGGTATGTTCACAGCAATGATCCGGATGGCTTCATCTACCCTGCTCTTATCGTTGTCGCCATTCGGGATCACCACGGCGATCTTCCAGATAGAAGCCGGAACGGTGACCTTGCCGCCATGGATCGTGGTGGCGAAACCGTTATTGCCGGTGCCCCCGCTTCCATAAGCGCCCATGATGATGTATAATTCAAAGCCGGCAGTCACCAGTCTTCTGAGCGAATCTTCCATGCGTGCCCATGTCTGTTGGTTGTGATAAGGTGCCTGCGGGATCATGTTGGTCATGAGGAAGGTTGCCGAATTGGCTTCAACGGAGCTGGTTCGATCCGCTGAAGGCGTGTTATGGCCCCTGTCGAAACCGCTGCCGGAATAAGCGTTTGCGGGTACCTGGTACCAGCCTGCCGGCAAAGTATTGTCGGGCCGGAAATCATCCTGCCGGGGCGTGGTGCCGAGGTCAGGCCCATACAAATGCCAGCTGACCCAGTTGGGTATACCGCGGTCCCTGCTATAAGAAAGTGCATATTGGGTTTTGCGCAACAGGAAGTTATTGATACTGTCGGGCACCATCGCTGCTCTGCCCGGGTTGCCAAACAACATATGATCATTATCCGATCCGTGGCCCGGCGGCGGGGCGGTATTCACGGGTATCGTGAAACTACAGGACGAAGCGCCTGCGGCAAAATAAATAAAAATGTTACCGGTATAACCCGGGGTTCCGGAGGCCTTTAACGTGATGCCCTGGATCCCGGTGTTTACAAAGATCCCGGTATCGGAAAATCTCATGCCATAGGTGTCGGAGGTGGTAACGATGTAGGTGCCGGGTGCGGTTACGTTCACCTGCACGATCACTTTGTTCGTGCTGTCCAGCGGAACACCTATGATATACTCTCCCAATACGGTCGTGTTGGAACATATTGCCCCGGAGCCTACCAGCGTGAACGTGGCTGTCGACTTTGGAGGGCTTAAAGGTGCAGGGGTTTCCTTCTTACAGGATACTACAAATAACAACGTGGTTATGAAGAGGCAGAGGTATTGGTTGCGCATGATTTATCAAACATAAGTTAAAAAGGCGTTGGGGATGTTGAATGTTGAATTTTAAATTTTGAATGAGAGATCAGGTTCATGGTTCATAGATCAGGTTCATGGTTCATGGCTCATGTTTGATATGAGATGCGGGTTGTCAGGTTCGTTATTACTTGCTGAATCTGGAATGTCGGATTATAAAAATTTTGAATGTTGAATTTTAAATTTTGAATGAGAGATCAGGTTCATGGTTCATGGTTGATGGTTCATGGTTGATGGTTCATGGTTGATGGTTCATAGGAGATGCAGGTTGTTAGGTTCGTTATTACTTGCTGAATCTGGAATGTCAGATTAAAATTATTTTGAATGTTGAATTTTGAATGTTGAATGAGAGATCAGTTCATGGTTCGTCGTTGATGGTTGATGTGGAATTTTAAATTTTAGATTTTGAATTAGAGGCAGGCACCAGGACGCCAGGCGGAGAAAACAAAAGACAAAAAGTGCTTTGTGCGCGTACCAGCTTTGTGGGAAACAACATTTGACCCGGCGGAAAATTTCCGGCTTTCGTTTTTCACTTCAACTGCTTATTTTTATAGGACTTCTGCCGGGCCGGGTGCACCAACAGAAAACCTGCCCTTCACCCGAAGGGGTATCCAGGTTGTTGTGCGGGAGAAGCGATGGTATACTGCCGGCAGTTTTTAAATAATTACGGCTATGTTAAACATACTCCTCCACGGTATCCTGCTGATCACAACGATAGCTGCCTTTGGCCCATCCGAAAAGGGGATAAACAGCGTCCAACCCGCCGAAGCTAAAAATATACCGGTGGAAACGGCAGCCCCGGTGGCAGGGCCTGGTTCAGCGTCAACCACATTTGCTCCCAATCAGGAGCCGATAAAAATATTGGTAGGCGGGGTGGAACTGCATTATATCGAACGTGGAAAAGGTGAGCCCCTTATTTTGCTTCATGGCGGGCAGGGTGACTTCCGCTCCTGGCAAAAACAAATAGACGTTTTTGCTTCCGGGTACCGGGTCATTTCTTACAGCCGCCGCTACCATTATCCCAATGTTAATCCCCTTACCTCCACCGGTTTTTCCGCGCTTACCGAAGCGGCAGACCTGGCCGGTTTCATAAAGGCGCTGGGCCTGGGACCGGTGCACCTGGTAGGTACATCATATGGCGCATTCACAGCATTGGCATTTGCCCTCGATCATCCGGGATTGGTTCGTACCATGGTACTTGCCGAACCCCCGGTGCTTCAATGGGCAAAAGGAACTGACCGTGGCGCAGGCCTGTACCGGGAGTTTATGATGACGGTGCATGTACCTGCCGGTAAAGCGTTTGCTTCCGGGGATGATGAAGGCGCCATGCGCATTTTATCAACAGGTTCGACGGCGCCGGTGCCTTTGATTCCCTCCCTGAAGGCCGGCGCAGGACCGTGATGCAGAATGTTATGTTCTTTAAAGCGGTCACCGCCTCGCAGGACCCGTTCCCGAATTTATCCAAAGACAAGGTCGCCGGTTTGCGCATGCCGGTGCTGCTCCTGCGTGGCGCAAACACGAAGGAACTGGACATCCTGGTGAGCGAAGAACTTGCCCGCACTATTCCAACAGCAGAGAAGCTGATCATTCCAAATGCAGGACATGGTTCTCCCCGCCAAAACCCGGCGGCATTTAATGCAGCGGTGTTGACATTCCTGGCTAAACATGTTGTAAAAAACCGGTAGTTCGTTTGGATAGGTTCATAGATCATGGTTCATAGTTCATAGGAGATGCAGGTTGTTATGTTCGCTGTTATCTGCAGAATTTGAATGTTGGATTAAGAAATGTTGAATGTTGAATGTTGAATGAGAGACCAGGTTCATGGTTCATGGTTGATGGTTCATAGGAGATGCAGGTTGTAAGGTTCGGAATGACTGTAGAAAATTTTGAATTTTAAATTTTAAATGTTGAATGAGGGCGGGTTCATAGATCATGGTTCATAGTTCATAGTAGATGCAGGTTTTAAGCTATTTT
>JAKFCJ010000202.1:0-10998 GCA_036676705.1 Bacteroidota bacterium | reverse complement strand
GCGTGAAAAAGGTTATCGCGTTGTTGAAAGAGAAGTAACTCGATGTTTCAACCATAGAAGATAGTCATTAACCATTGAAATAGATTTAAAATAGCACCACAGATCTTAACAGGTCTGTGGTTTTTTATTTTGGGGACAGTCCCCATACCGGAGTTGGTGCCGGAGTAGTATCCGGAGTAGTATCCAGGAAAGGGGACTGTCCCCACAAAGTTCACATATAAATCATACTTCACAGGTGATTCACCTGCTTCTTATTTTATCTTTTTTCACCTGATAATCATTAAGTTATACCATACGATCAATTTTTTTTCATTTCCGGGCAACGCGGCTACAATGAAGGGGGTCTAAACCCTACAAGCCAGAGATATTCTATATTAAGCCACCTTGTTCGCGGGGTGGCTTTTTTATTCACTATACCCCGTGAAGGATCTCCGCCGCCCGAAGCAGGGTTTCATCTTCTTTTGCAAAACAAAACCGCAACACATGATTGTCCTTGGCTTTCCGGTAAAACGAAGAAGGTGGAATGGCCGCGATCTTATGTTCCTTTACCAAACGCCGCGCATACTCCTGATCGGCTTCGTGGGTGATCTTTTCATAACCCAATAACTGAAAATAGGATCCCTGGCAAGGCAGCACCTTCCATTTAGAACCCTTCAGGGCTTTTTGAAAGAGGTCGCGTTTGGCCTGGTAAAAAGCACTCAATTTCAGGTATTCCTCCTTTTCATCCATAAAATCAGCCAGTGCATATTGGATAGGTGTATTGGTACTAAAGGCCATGAACTGGTAGATCTTCCTGAATTCTTTGGTCAAATTGGCCGGGGCGAGACAGTATCCCATTTTCCAACCGGTATTGTGGTAGGTTTTGCCAAAAGAGCTGATGATAAAACTACGTTCAGCCAATTTCGGATAACGGGCTACGGATTGATGTTCAAGCCCTTCGAACAAAATATGCTCATACACTTCATCACTTAAAATAAGGATATCCGAATTTTCCGTGAGCTTCTGGAGCTTCTGCATATCAAGGGCAGAAAAGGCCATTCCTGTTGGGTTATTCGGGGTATTGATGATGATCATACGGGTTTTGAAGGTGATCAATTTCCTTACCTCATCCCAATCGACCGCATAGTTTGGGAATTTTAGTTCGGCAAAAACCGGGCGTCCTCCGTTCAACTCAACAGCAGGCAGGTAAGAATCGTAAGCCGGCTCGAGAATAATGACCTCATCCCCTTCCCTGACCACGGCGGAGATCGCTGCATAAATGGCCAGCGTACCTCCGGGGGTTATTGTAATTTCCGTTTCCGGATCGTAGGCAGCCGAATAAAGTTTCTGGGTTTTTTGGGCGATCTTTTCCCGCAAAGCCATTACACCGGGCATTGGCGCATACTGGTTATGGCCGGCACGCATATAGTGGCCAACCAATTCGATCAGTTTGGGTGAACAGGCAAAATCAGGAAAACCCTGGGCCAGGTTCATGGCACCATGCTCCTTCGCTAGGGCCGACATCACGGTAAAAATGGTAGTACCTACCTTAGGTTGTTTGGAAGATAAACTTCCACGAAATTCAGGCATAAATAAGGATTCAGGTTATCGATGTAAAATACCGGAAATCCCCCGATACTTATTGCACCCTGTGGAAAATAATTTCCTGCTTGCCCATCATCAGGACCAATTTATTGGCATCCAGCTCCTTGATGACGTAGGACTGAACAAGCAGTTCTTCCATATCCGCGATCTCCAGTTCTTTCTTGTCCTCGCTGTAATTCCAGTTCCATTCATGGCGCTCTTTGTCTACTTCGTACAATTGCCTGTCTTTAAAATGAATGACCGGGCGTATAAAATAGTCGCGGGATGTGCTCACCACCTTGATCATGGTCGGGTCCTCGATCTTCCAGGTTCCTAAAAGGGCCGTGTCGATATAACTTTTATGCAGGAGGGTATCGGATTGGCCTTGCGCGAATCCGGTAGCGGCCATAAAAAGAGTCAATAAAACGAGTAGATTTTTCATAGGCTGCCTTGTGCTTTTTCACCTTCCAGGCGGGTCCGGAGATCCAAACGATGGAGGCGTGCCGTATCCTTGGCAATGTCGTAACCTGCGTCGGCATGACGAATAACGCCCATAGCCGGGTCATTGTGCAATACCCGTTTTAGGCGACGTGCGGCATCTTCCGTTCCATCGGCCACAATAACCATCCCCGCATGGATGGAATACCCGATCCCTACCCCACCTCCATGGTGTACCGAAACCCAGGAAGCACCCCCGGCAGTATTGATCAATGCATTCAGGATAGGCCAGTCGGCAATGGCATCCGATCCATCCATCATGGCTTCGGTTTCCCTGTTGGGTGAAGCAACGGAGCCGGTATCCAAATGGTCACGGCCAATGACGATCGGGGCTTTTACTTTACCGCTTTTTACCAATTCGTTAAAGGCCAGTCCGGCTTTTTCGCGTTCGCCTTGTCCTAACCAACAGATACGGGCCGGCAATCCCTGGAATTCGATACGTTCCCGGGCCATGGTGATCCAGCGGCGTAAACCCTGGTCTTCAGGGAATAATTCAAGAATGAGTTTGTCGGTCGTGTAAATATCCTGGGGATCCCCGGAAAGTGCAGCCCAACGGAATGGTCCACGACCCATGCAGAACTGCGGGCGAATAAATGCAGGAACAAAACCGGGGAAATCGAAGGCGTTTTTCACCCCTTTTTCAAGGGCACGACCACGGAGGTTATTTCCATAATCAAATACCACCGAACCTTTTTCCTGGAAACGGAGCATCAGCTTGACATGTTTTACCATGGTGGCATAGGCCAGCTCCACATATTTTTCCGGGTCGTTTTTGCGCAATTTTCCACCCGACTCGGCATCATAACCTTGTGGGAAATACCCGACCAAAGGATCATGGGCAGAGGTCTGGTCTGTAAGGGAATCCGGAATGATACCCCGTTCTTCCAAACGTTCGAGGAGGTCGACCGCATTGGCTACCACACCGATAGAAATGGCTTTACCCGCTGCTTTAGCCGCAAGAGCCGCATCAATGCCTTCATCCAGATTGCGGAACATCTGGTCCAGGTAGCGGGTTTGCAAACGTTTTTTGATGCGCCATTCTTCCACTTCGGCAGCCAGGCAAACTCCCTCGTTCATGGTTACGGCCAGGGGCTGGGCTCCACCCATACCCCCTAATCCCGCAGTTACATTGAGGGTACCTTTTAAGGAACCGCCAAAATGCTGGCGCGCCAATTCGGCAAAGGTTTCATAGGTTCCCTGCACAATACCCTGGGAGCCGATATAGATCCAGCTTCCTGCGGTCATTTGTCCGTACATGGTTAGCCCTTTGGCCTCCAATGCCCGGAAATTTTCCCAGGTGGCCCAATGAGGAACCAGCATGGAATTCGAGATCAGCACGCGCGGGGCATCTTTATGGGTAGGCAGTATTCCCACCGGTTTACCCGACTGGATCAGCAGGGTTTCATCTTCATTCAGGTCTTTTAATGCTTTTACAATAAGTTCGAGGGCATCCCAGTTCCGGGCTGCTTTCCCGGTGCCTCCATATACGATAAGGTCTTCGGGACGTTCGGCCACCTCTTCATTGAGGTTATTCATCAACATGCGTAAAGCCGCTTCCTGCACCCAGCCTTTGGTGGTGAGTTTATTGCCCAGTGGGGTTTTGATATCGTTAATGTTCATGGAGATCGTATTGTGCTGCGAAGTTAGGAAAATCCTATCATCCTCCTTAATTCCTATCTTTGTACCATGCCTTCTGCAGAATCTATCCTGTCGGATAAAAAGTTACGCGTTACTCCTTCACGTAAAGCCGTGATCGACTACTTTTTAGCGAACCGGCACGCCCTGACCCAGCCCGACCTGGAACGCGAACTGGCCCATAGCTGTGATCGCGTAACCATATACCGCATTATTGACTCCTTCCTCGAACACGGGATCCTGCACAAGGTCCCTGACCTGGAAGGCACCCAAAAATTCGCCCTCTGCGATTCCTGCAGCGACCACCACCATCATGATGAACATGTGCATTTTAAGTGCACCATTTGTGGCCGTACGGAATGTTTGGATGAGATTCCGATGCCGGCGGTAAAGCTCCCCACAGACTATACGGTGACCGAGTGGAACATGTTATTGCAGGGAGTTTGTGGAAAATGTTCTTTAGACCATAGACCATAGACCATGGACCATAGCTTGGGGCATGGGGCATGGGGCATGGGGCATGGGGCAAAAATCACAAATCATAACTCATAACTCATAAATCATAACTCATAACTCATAAATTCGCGCCATGTCAATTCGCATATTTGTGACCGGAGGTACTTTCGACAAAGAGTACAACGAACTGAACGGCCAGCTTCATTTTCAAAACACGCTGATCCCGGAACTGTTGAAGATGGGACGTTGCAGGCTGGATATTGAGGTGCGTACATTGATGATGATCGATAGCCTGGAGATGACCGATACCGACCGGAACATCATCGCTGAATCCTGCAGCCGTTCGCCTGAGGACCAGATCATTATTACCCACGGAACGGATACCATGTGCGAAACGGCCAAACGCCTGTCGGCCGAAAACCTGAATAAAACCATTGTGCTTACGGGAGCCATGATACCGATTCGTTTTGGAAGTTCGGATGGTCTTTTTAACCTGGGATCTTCCCTGGCCTATGTGCAAACCTTGCCTCCGGGCGTGTATATTGCGATGAATGGCCGCTATTTTAACTGGAACAATGTGCGCAAAAACCGGCAAACCGGGTATTTTGAAGAACTGGCATAAACTGCTGCCTTTGCTTTTTTTATTTGCCTGTTCGGACGACAGGCCAACTGAAAAATTCACCCCCTCCATTTATTATTGGCGCTCGGATGTGGTCCTGAACGAACAGGATAGCCTGAAACTCGACAGTCTGGGAATACAACGGATGTATGTCCACTATTTCGATATCAAGGTTTACGAAGACAAACTCAAACCGGTAAGTGTGGTGGAATGGAAAAGTTTACCCCCTGCCCATCTTGAAATTGTTCCCTGTGTGTTTATTACCAACGGGGCCATGAAGTTTTTACCCGATACAGCGGCCGAAACGCTGGCCCTCCATGTCTTTACAAAAATCGAAAAGATCAATGCCCAGTTAGGAAGGTCGGTGCCTGAGATCCAGATGGACTGCGACTGGACCCCGGAAACAGGTCCCACTTATTTTCGCTTTCTGAGAGCCCTTAAAATTTTGTGTGAATCGAAAAACTGGGTTTTGTCGGCTACGATCCGGCTTCATCAAGTCAAATTCCCGGGAAAGACAGGGGTTCCTCCGGTAGATCGGGGCATGCTCATGTATTATAATATGGGCGAAGTATCGGACATCAATGAAAGCAATTCCATACTTAACCCTGAAAAAGCGGCATTGTATACCGACAACTTAAGTGAATATCCCCTCGACCTGGATTTGGCCCTCCCGCTTTTTTCCTGGGTTGTGCAATTTCGCGGAAATGATTTGCAAGAATTGAGAAGTTCCTGGCGAAAAAGTGACCTGGAAGAGGATAGTTTATTCGTCAAAGAATCTGAAAATTGGTATGTAGCAAGGGATAACGGACTGTTTAAGGGACAGTATATAGTTAAGAATGACCGTTTTAGAATTGAAGAAATTCATCCGGACATGAATTTGGAAATAATAAATCATTTATCTTCACGTTGGAAAACCCGCCCTGTTAACCTGAGTCTATTTCATTACAATCCATATGAAATCGAAAATTACGCCTGCAACCGTATTAAGGAAATTTACAGCACTGCTGCTGAGTAGCGCAGTTTTATGCTCCTCCTATGTCCAAACAATAGCTTGTGCAAGCGGATGGGATGATGACTACCATTATTCCCTCATTCCTTCCGAAGAAGCCAGTTGGGATCCTTATGCACCCTATTTCATTTCCGGCTATACCGTTTATGGACGCACCGATGATCCCGATATCAACCTGCCCGGCAATTTAGAGGCCTGGGAAAAGTATTTCAAACTGAACGACCGCGATGCCATTATCGCATTAATATTTAACAGTGAGGAAAGGCATCTGCTGCAGCTGGTTGAATCCATCAAAAATAAGGCGGAAGTGCCTGCCATGTGGCACGATAACGCCCTTGCCCAGGAGTTGGTAAAAAATCCGAAAGCTCCGGTACTGGATTACCTCTCCTTTTCGAAACGGGTAGAAAAACATGCAACCCAGAACGCCAATTGGTGGGATGAGCCCTTGCCAAAAGACAGCTTAGGTATGACAGCCTTATTGGTGGAAGGCGAAAAATTGTACAAAAAAACCAAAGACAAGGAACTAAAAAACCGCTACGCCTTTCAGTTGTTGCGTTTGCGCTTTTATATGGGCGATTACCAGGGCGTGAATGCCTACTTTGCGAAAACCTTTGCTACCAATGAGTGGCACAATAAACTCAAGTACCAGGCATTAAATTACGATTTCGGTGCAAGCTGGCGCCTGGCGCAGCGCAAAGAGAATGTGAGTCCGGAAGAAAAAGCGGCCCTGATCCTGAAACTTTCAAAAACCTTCCAAAAATGTGAGGACTGTCCCCTGCTCTATTTTGAGGACCTGCACTATTTTGATGCCGGCGATTATTTCGCGGCAGCCAATGTGCTGACCGTGCCCCAGGACCAGATCGACATCTGGATGTTGGCTTCCATACGCAGTGTGCCCTTGCATGTAGCAATGGAAAAAATTCTGGAGATCGACCCCAATGCCCCTGAGTTACGCTCCCTCCTCGATCAGATGCTGGAAAATTCACAGAGCGAACGTTTCAAACGTTCTGAACCCACTACCACCGATTATTTTGCTTCCGAAGAATGGAACCAGACCCAACTGGTTTTAAGAAAAGGCACCCTTAAAAAGGAAGCCAATGACCGGGCGCAGTACGCTTTTATGTTGGCGTACTACAGTTATATAAGCGGGAAATATAAAAAAGCCAGGGAAGACCTGGCGAATTCCACGCTTTTACCTGGTGCGGAGAATCCCCAATTGCGCTATCAGCAACGTATCCTGAAAAGTTTGCTCGATCTGGAAACCTGGAATTCAGCGAATTTGAATCGTCCGCATTTACTGATCGGTCAGCTGAACGAAGTATTGGACATCAACCATCCCGACCTGAATGAATACACCTTCAGGCGTTTGGAGGAACTGGCCGACAGGAACGGGCAGATGCCTTTGGAGCGGGTTTTATTTGCCTCGATGTACCGCTCAGTTGAAGGAGACCTGAGTTATCCTGAGATCGTGATGCTGGAAAAAAGCTACCACAATAAGGAGAAAAGTGTCATCGAACGATTGGTATGGAAAAAAGAACCTATAAGCCTGAGCCAACTCGGCGAATGGAAAGGTGACGCCTTACTCGCCATGCACCGTTTTGAAGAGGCTGCCATTGCCTACAAGAGCATTGGTAAATCGCAGTTTTTAATTACCGACCCCTTCCTGATCCATGTGGTGGACTGCCACGACTGCGACCACCGGGATGTTCCGGGTACCCTGAGCCGGCTTCAGTTTGCCGAAAAGATGCACGACCTGAATAAAAAGGCACAAAAAGGGGATGCACAGGCTGCCCTGGAGTATGCCAACGGACTGTACAACATAACCTGGTTCGGAAACAGCCGCGACGCAATTAATTCCTCCCTGCAGGAAGCGGAGGATCTGGAGGTTTCTTCCTTTTATTCGATGGATGCCCCGAATGCCGCTTATGAACGCGCCCTGAAACTGGCTGTCGGGAAGGAGAAAAAGGCTTTTATCCTGTTTATGCTGGCCAAGTGCGAACAAAACCGCTTTGAAATGCGGGAAAATGAGATCGGCTATACCCCTTATTATGGCGATGACCTGCCTTGTGATCCGGTGAAAAACCAGGAGTTCAGAAAGAATTTTGCGCTTCTGAAAAGTTCCTACGCGAATACGGAGTTTTATAAACTGGCTTTGAAGGAGTGTTCTTATTTTGAACACTATGTTCGCGTTCACTAGTCTGGCATTGGGGCAGAAAATCTTCTGCCCTTACATTGATCAAGCGAAATCTAACTTAATTCTATATTTTTGCGCCACCAGCGGAAAATACCATGAGAGTAATCCAGTTTAGAGAAGCCTTGCGTGAAGCCTTAAGTGAAGAAATGCGCAGAGACCCCAATGTGTTTTTAATGGGGGAAGAAGTGGCCGAATACAATGGTGCCTATAAAGTGAGCCAGGGCATGCTCGAGGAGTTCGGTGCCAAAAGGATAATCGACACCCCGATCTCGGAACTTGGATTTGCAGGTATAGGGATCGGAGCTGCCATGAGCGGACTTCGCCCTGTGATCGAGTTTATGACCTTTAACTTTTCCCTGGTGGCTATCGACCAGATCATCAACTCCGCTGCTAAAATGTACCAAATGAGTGGCGGGCAGTTTGGAATTCCAATGGTATTCCGTGGCCCTACAGGCAGTGCCGGACAACTTGGAGCGCAGCATTCCCAGGCATTTGAAAACTGGTATGCGAATACTCCCGGACTAAAAGTTGTGGTGCCCGCCGATCCTTATGAGGCGAAAGGACTTTTAAAATCAGCCATCCGCGATAACGATCCGGTTATTTTTATGGAGTCAGAGCAGATGTATGGCGACAAGGGCGAAGTGCCCGAGGAAGAATATTTGATCGAGATCGGTAAAGCCCGTACAGTTAGAGAAGGTACAGACATTACCCTGGTATCATTTGGAAAAATTCTTAAAGTAGCCATTGCGGCTGCCGAAGAACTGGCCAAAGAAGGGATCAATTGTGAGATCATCGACCTGAGAACGGTTCGTCCGATCGACTACCCTGCCCTGATCGAAAGTGTGAAAAAAACCAACCGCATGGTGGTGGTTGAAGAAGCCTGGCCCCTTGCCAGCATCTCTTCTGAACTTGCTTATATGGTTCAAAAAGAGGCCTTTGATTATCTTGATGCACCGGTTCGCAGGGTTACCACCCGCGATACCCCCCTGGGTTATGCCCCGACCCTGGTGGAAGCCTTTTTACCCAATACCCAACGGGTTATCGAAGCGGTTAAAAGCGTAATGTACCGCAATTGAGGTCCAGGATTTCTGTAGCCTTGCTATGCCTGAGTAGCTTGGTGTTTGCCGGCGAAGGCGACGGACAACAACCCGGATTTTTCCACAGACCGAATCAAGAAAATCGTACGCAGGGATTTTATTTCTTCTGGGGGTATAACCGGGCTTCTTTTACCAAAAGCAATATCCATGTACATGGTCCGGAATATGAGTTTACGGTGTACAATGTGGTGGCCCATGACCGTCCGACACCGGTAACCGATGAGGCTTACTATAACCCGAAATTCCTTACCATTCCCCAGTTTAATTTCAGGTTTGGCTATGTGATCAATACCAAATGGGCGGTTTCCATTGGCTGGGACCATATGAAGTATGTGATGGATGACGGACAGATCGCTGAATTATCCGGCTATATCAATCATCCAACAAATACCACTTACAACGGGAGTTATTTGCGTGAGCCGATGAAGCTCACTCCTGACCTGTTCAAATTTGAACATACGGATGGATTAAATGTTGCTTCGGTGGATGTGGAGCGTACTTTCCCTTTGTGGTCGAGCAAAAGGCATCGTTTTTCCCTGCATTCGGTGAACGGTGCCGGTACGGGCGTTGTGATCCCGAGAACAGATGTGCGCGTAGTGGGTGAAGGTTTAAATAACCACTGGAATGTGGCCGGTTACCATTTGAACGCAAAAACGGCGATCCGATTTGAGTTTCTACGCAATGGCTTCTTCCAACTCGAATCGCGGGCAGGGTATGTCAACCTTCCCAATGTCTTGATCCAAAACGACAAAGAGCACCGCATCGATCATCACTTTTTCTTTCTCGAAGGCTACGCAGTTATCGGTATGTTTTTAAAGGTGAACAAATAGCCGGTTATTTATCGAATCCTTCAAAAAATAAATTGACCAGCGTAAAAATATCAGGCAAATTCTTTCCTATATTCGTTTTGGGTAATGAATAGCCTATGAAACAAGTCGACTAAACAATGGATAGCACCCTTCGGGGTGCTATTTTTTTTGGTTCATCCTTACCAGAATAACCCCAAGCAGGATCAGACCCATCCCGGCGATCTGGAAAACATTCAGGCTTTCTCCATCCATAACCCCCCACATCAAAGCAACAATGGGAATGATATAGGTTGTCAGCGATGCGAACACGGCATTGGTGATCTGGATGAGGTGGTTAAAGGCAATAAGCGACAAAGCCGTTCCGAAAACTGCAAGTAAACTGATCGCTCCCAGGCTTTCCAGGGCCTGGCCCTCAAATGAAACCTGTTCGAAAAATCCTGTAAACAACAGGATAAAAAACGAAGGGATAGCCATAAAAACGATGGGGAAAGCGGCAATGACCATCGGCCTGCTTTCTGCAAACTTTTCTTTGATGAGATTGACATTGATCCCATAAAAGAGTGCAGCCAGGATCACCAGCAAGGCATACATAAAATCGGCTTTGTATTCGGCATTGTTACCCAGCAGGATGAGGGCCAATGCGCCGGAAAGTCCGATCACCACCCCCAGTATCTTAGAACGATCAAGCGGGATCTTATACACCACCACCCCCACCAGCAGGGCAAACATCGGGGTAAGCGAATTGAGGGCACCGGTTACCGATGAGCTAAGTTGGGTTTGGGCTATGGAAAACATCACCGCAGGCAGGGCATTGCCAAATAGTCCGGAGAGTAAAAACCACTTAAAGTTTGAACGCTTGGCTTTGGGCAGCCAGATCAAAAATATCGGGAGCAGGACAACGCCCGCTGCGAACATGCGGTACGTGCCAATATGCAGGGGACTGAAGGTGTCGAGTCCGCGTTTGATCAGGATAAAAGAAGATCCCCAGACTGCCCCAAGAACAATGAGCAAAACGTAAGCAATGGGGAAAAACTTTTTCATGGCCGCAAAGGAAAGGGAAAATTTAGATAGTTAGGTTGAGGTTAAGGTTGAGGTTGAGACAGATTTGTTTTCATTGA
>JAKFCJ010000201.1:0-5663 GCA_036676705.1 Bacteroidota bacterium | reverse complement strand
GTATCGCTCACCGCTTTGGCGACATGTTCACAGAAACAGCCGGGGGACAAACTCTTTTTGGCATGGATGGACCGGTGGCTCTTGACCTGAGTTTTGATTATAGCCTGAGCAACCGTTTTTCGATCGGGATAAGCCGCACGAACATTCAAAAAATTGTAACGGGAAATGTGAAGTACAAGGTTCTCCGGCAAAGCACCGATAACAAAATGCCGGTAACCCTGACCTATCTCGGTAAAATGAATGCCAGCCACGAAAGAAATATTGATCAGCGTTATGACGATTTTCTGAACAGGATGAGCTTTGTTAACCAGCTCATCGTGGCCAGGAAATTTAACGCGTCTATTTCCCTCCAGCTCAATTTGATACACGTACACCGTAATTTGGTTGCCTTGAGGGCAGACCAGAATACGATGTTTGCCCTGGGAGCAGGAGGAAGGTACAAGCTGAGCAAGCGGGTTGCGATCACCGCCGAATACGTGTACAGGCTGGGCGAATATGCTGTTAACCAGGATATTTTTAAAGACCACCTGGGGATAGGAGTGGATATCGAAACGGGCGGACATGTATTCCAGCTTTTCTTAATGAACTCCTTTTCTACGAATGAGGCACAATTTGTGCCCGCGAACGACAGGAGCTTGGCAGATGGTGCTGTGCGCTTTGGTTTTAATGTTTCACGGGCTTTTAGTTTTTAATGTTATGAAAAGATCATTTGTAATTATCGGCAGTTTAATCATCCTGGCAGCATTGAGTTTTCAGGGTAAAAATGCTTCATCCCTCTATGTGTTTGATTCCGGAAAAATCAGTTTTTTTTCTGAAACGCCGGTTGAAAATATCAAGGCGGAAACAAAGACGTATGCTGCTGCGTTAAATCCTGACACGAAAAAATTTGCTTTTTCCGTGATGATGACGAGTTTCGAGTTCAAGAAAAAACAGATGCAGGAGCATTTTAACGAAAACTACATGGAAAGTGAAAAATTTCCCAAGTCCACCTTTGTTGGCGAGATCGTTGAGAATGTTGACCTGCTCAAAGACGGAAAACATACGGTTAATGCCAAGGGGAAACTTACTATCCATGGAGTTGAAAAGGAAAGGACACTTCCTGTCAGCATTGAGATCAAGGGCGGAAAACTGAATTTGTCAAGCAAATTCCAGGTGAAACTAGTCGATCACAACATTGAGGTACCCAGCATCGTGGTGAAAAACATCGCTGAAATTATCGATGTACATGTAGAGGGAGTTTTAAAAGCGAAGAAGTAATTCGTTTCACTTTTACTAACTTTGGGTCACTATGATCCGACTATTATCCATTTTAACACCTTTGATACTTATTGGGGTCTTGTCCTGCAATAAGATCGAAACCAAGAAGTTTCACGACAATGAATGTGAAACTTTTGGCACTGCCCAGGATACCCTCGTTATTGGCCAGGCGAAGTATTATATGAGTGCGAAGATCAATACAGAAACAGAAATCCAGCTACGCTTGCATGGTGACGTGACCCTTGATTTTGATTCATTCCAGTCTGTATGGGTGCAAATTAAAAGCGTGAACGAGTGTTACCAGGCCAAAAGCTTTAAAGCACGTACTGATCTCAGCGGCCCCTATTTTGTGATCGATTATGTTGTGCCCACCTTCGTCAAGGACGGCTATCCGGCAACCTGGAAATTTCTTTATAAAGGAGTAGCGTATTTCCCTAAAACGACTCTGACAGAGTTTTAATTAGCGATCGCCTAAAATGCGCACGACCAGTCCGTCGAGCCCATTCTCCGGCCTGATCTGACAGGATAGCCGGCTGTTGGCGGTGAGGTTAGGTACGGTATCGAGCATATCCAATTCAGCATCCTGCGGATCCCGTAAGCCCGGATCATGGAGTATTTCAACATGGCAGGTGGCGCATAAGGCGAGTCCGCCACAAGTTGCTTCGATGGGGTAACCGCTTCCTTTCAGCACGTCCATGAGGTTTAGGCCCATGTCTGTCGGTACTTCGATGGGCGTTTTTGTACCGTCGGCTTCTTCAACAAATACGTGTATGGTATTTTCCATCAGAAAGCCTGGACACCGTTGACCGTGGTGTATTTAAGATTGAGGACTTTGTCGGGATAAATGCGCCGGTATGCACCGTGCGACATCAATGCAGCCTCATGAAATCCCGAAAGGATCAGTTTTAATTTTCCGGGGTAGGTATTGATGTCGCCAATGGCGTAAATCCCGGGCACATTGGTTTCGAAATCTTTGGTATTGACTACCAGGGCTCCATTATCGATCTCAAGTCCCCAATGTTCCAAGGGACCTAATTTCGGACTTAATCCAAACAAAGGAACGAGGTAATCGGTGTCCATCTGGTATTCGTTTTTGTCTTTATCCACGATGCTTACTTCTTTCAAAGAACCGTTTCCGTGCACTTTGATGAGGTTGGAGTTGAGAAGCACTTTGATCTTCCCTTTTTCGGCCAGAGCCATGACTTTTTCAGCCGAATCGGGGGCTCCGCGGAAGCTGTTATTGCGATGGATGAGCGATAACTCGGAGGCGATATCTGCAAGGAAGATGGTCCAGTCGAGGGCCGAATCACCACCCCCGGCGAGGATGACCTTTTTATTCCGGAACATTTCCGGGTCTTTGATCATGTAGGTAATGCCTTTTCCTTCGAACAATTCGAGGTTTTCGATAACGGGTTTACGTGGTTCAAAACAACCCAGTCCGCCTGCGATACAGATCACCCGGCTATGGATCTTCGTCCCGTCGCTTGTTGTGGTTATAAAACTTCCGTCTTCCTGTCTTTCAACGATATCGGCACGTTCACCAAGGGAAAATGTCGGCTTGAACGGCTCAGCCTGTTTCATCAGGTTGGTAACCAGGTCCTGTGCTAATATCTCCGGAAATCCGGGAATGTCGTATATCGGTTTTTTTGGGTATATCTCAGAAAGCTGTCCGCCCACTTGTGGCAGCACGTCTACCAAGTGGCAGCGCAATTTGAGTAGTCCTGCTTCAAAGATGGCGAAGAGTCCTACCGGACCGGCTCCAATGATACAGATGTCGGTAGTTATCATAAAATCGCTGCAAATTTACGATAAGATTGGGAAGGAAACTTGATTTATGTCAGTGAAAGGGGACAAGAGACATTAAGACGAGAGACTTTGAGACAGATTATCCTTGCTTATAAAAGGATTAACAATTCATCCAATACATGGATTTCCAGGATCTCGCCGCCAGGTTTTTCTTCTTTATGGGGATTGAACCAAATGGCATTGATCCCTGCATTTTGGGCGCCGGCAATGTCGGCGTGGAGGTTATCGCCGATCATAACGACCTCATGTTTGGCAACCTGTGCACGGGAAAGGGCGACCTCGAAAATACCTGAATGGGGTTTGGCAAATCCTACCTCTTCCGAAATAACCAGATGATCGAAATAGCCGTGCAGGTTGGAAGCCTTCATTTTGCGGTGCTGCGATTCCGGGAAACCGTTGGTGATGATACTCATCGAATATTTTTCTTTCAGGGCACCCAGCACCTTATGGGCATGCGGAAAAACGGCCGGTTTTTCGGTGCAACGAGAAATATAATGATCGGAAAAATCTTCCGGATGGTGCTGGTTTTCCAATCCAAGTTTTTCAAATGTTTCCCGAAAGCGGCGTTCACGGAGTGTTTGCTTGCTTACTTCTCCCCGGTTGTATTGGTCCCATAATCCCCGGTTTACACGAGTGTACATCTCCATAAAACCGGCAAAGTCGAAAAGTTCGAATTGATGGAGGCGGTGTTCTTCAAAAAGTTCGGCCAGCGTTTCTTTTGAATTGGTTTCGAAATCCCAGAGGGTATGGTCCAGGTCAAAAAAGAGGTGGCGCAAATTTTCTTTCACCCGGCAAAGGTAGCGGCTATATTGCAGAAAATTCGCTTATGCAAATACCTGGAAAGCCATTTTTGCGTTTCATACCTGTGAAGAAGTTATCCTACCTAACACTGGTTTTTCTGGCGACTGCCGGTAGCAGCCAGGCACAGTCTCTTGGATTGAATTATACCCGGGTATACGGCAATTATTATAGTTCGGTTTTCTATCAGGGTGACAACCCAAACTATTTTGAAACACGCGGAGGAAAGGCCTATGATATCAGCCTGACAGGAAGTTATTCGTTTGAACCCTGGGACAGGGAGCATAACTACAAATGGGTTGTCGGATTAGAATTAAACAGGTCGCTTATTCATTATAGCATTGTTCAAACCGGTTATAATTCGGCCAATCAGGTTGACTTAAAGCCAAAACCTTCCTCGATCCGAACAAATCTGTATCAGGCCGGAACCAGTTTAACTCCTTCATTCGCTATTAAGCTGAATGCAGATAAACCATGGAACCTGTTGTTAGGCGCCAATATTATCTATCGCTTAAGAACCTTTAATTTTTCTGAAACGTCTAAAGACATTCGTTTTCCGGAAATTTACACTGAAGTGAATGTGATGGGATGGTCGAATTTTTCCGTTACGCCGCAGTTATTTGCCATGTTTGAATACCACGTCAATAAACGCCACAGCATACTTCTCGGAATGGAAGTTGCCCTTTTGGGCAGAGCATTTCAACACATCCAATTGGTTCAACATGTGTATGGAGAGCAATATTTCCATGAATCATACACGTACACATACTCCGTTGCGGCATTCAATATCGGCTACAACTTTAATTTTTTGCGAAATGAGGAATAAGGGAATTGGCATTTTGATCCTGATACTGACATTCACCTCCTGCCTGAAAAACAGGAATGAGATCGGCTTTGATTATAGTGATGCCCAGAAGAAAAAGTTTTTTACGGGAGTAGACTATTCCTACTTTGACTTTAGCCGCGACAGCCTGATGGACTTTGAGGTGTTTGACAATTTTACCGGAGGACTTATTGGTATGGAGTCATGGGTTCATTTGAAAGACAGTATCATTTATTTGGATACATTCAGTAAGTTTCAAATCACCCGGAATTATACCGGTGATCACAGACAATTTGAGCGCTTGTTTATGTATGATCACCTGGGATCGCTTTGGGTTCATGAAAGTCCGTATAAGCATATCCTTATTCACGTCAATACAGCAATGTATCATAAAACGGATACTGTGTTCGCCAATTACCGGCCGGGAAGCCAGGACAGAAGATATAGGATCCATGCGCGAGCCAAAAGGGATTATTACGGTGCTGAATTGCTTTATTCTTTCCGTTGTGGGATCGATTCTATCCCCGCGATCGGTTCAGCGGCTCCCGGGCAGGAAAAGAGGGAGGATTTTTATTTTGTTCAAACCCTGGGCCTTTGGGAAATGCGGGAAAGTTATTTTCACATTGAAAACGGAGAGACCGAATATTCGCGACTCACCAAGACACGCATCCATTAAAGGAACCCCTTGATCACAACTTCTCGCCAAAAGCGAGGTCGCCCGCGTCTCCGAGTCCGGGAACGATATAGGAATGGTCGTTCAGTTCGGCGTCGCAGTCGGCCATAAAAATTTCTGCTTCGGGAAGTTCTTTGCGGACATAGGCCACTCCGGCATTGCAGCCGATCAGACTGGCAATAATGACGCGCTTTGGTGTTCCGTTCTTTAACAATGCCCGGTAAGTAGCGACCAGACTTTTTCCTGTGGCTACCATGGGATCAGCCAGGATCAGGATTTTTCCGTTGAGATCGGGTGTGGCCATGT
>JAKFCJ010000200.1:0-1790 GCA_036676705.1 Bacteroidota bacterium | reverse complement strand
TAGTTGTAGTTATTCGGATAAGCAAAGAAGTTGCTTTCCTCGGCAAAAACATAGGCTGAACTCACATGCAATTTCGGGAGGAATCCTTCTTCCGGTTTTTTAATTTCATAGACCTCCTTACGATCATAACTCAGGTTTTTCCCTTGTTTGTAACGCAGGTTGGTATTCGTGTTTTTATCTCCTACGATCTTGATCGGGTTTTGTACGCGAACGGAACCGTGGTCGGTAGAGATGATCAGGCGCAGTTTTTTGTCGCTGATCCTTTTCAAGGCCTCCAATAAAGGTGAATGCTGGAACCAGCTCAGGGTCACAGAACGGTAGGCCGCTTCATCTTCCGAAAGTTCACGCATGAGCGATACATCGGTACGGGCATGGGAAAGGGCGTCAACAAAATTATAGACGATCACACTCAAGTCGTTGTTCAGCATGTTCGGGATGGTATCCACCAGGTTTTTGCCGGCATCGAGGTTGGTGATTTTGGTATAGCTGATTTTGGTTCCTTTGCGGGTCCTGTTCAGCTGGTCGATGAGAAAATCTTCTTCAAAATTGTTCTTTCCGCCTTCCTCTTCATCATTGCTCCACATTTTCGGGAAACGTTTTTCGATCTCCGAAGGCATCAGGCCCGAGAATATAGCGTTACGGCAATATTGGGTAGTTGTAGGAAGGATGCTCATATACAGGTCTTCATCTTCCATGGTAAAATACTCGCTCAATACAGGCTGTATCACTTTCCACTGGTCGTAACGCAGGTTATCGATCAGCAAAAAAACCACCGGGGTCTGGCCGTCAATATGCGGGATCACCTTTCTGCCCATCAGTTCATTGCTGAGCATGGGGGCTTTGGGGTTGCGGTGGTTCACAAAATCGAGGTAATTTTTGCGTATGAAGGTCGACCAGTTGCTGTTCGCCTCATTTTTCTGGGCATTAAATACTTCATCCATACCGCTGTCTTTCGACGACTGCAGTTCCAGGTCCCAATAAACCAGCTTCCGGTACACCTGTTTCCAGGCTTCAAAATCGAGGTCATCCATAAAAGTCATGGAGATATTGCGGAAATCCTGCTGGTAACCCTGCGCCGTTTTTTCAGAGACCAGGCGGCGGTTGTCGGTAATTTTTTTGATGGAAAGGAGGATCTGGTTCGGGTTGACGGGTTTGATGAGGTAATCGGCTATTTTGGACCCGATCGCCTCTTCCATGATATATTCCTCCTCGCTTTTGGTGATCATCACCACCGGCACATCCGTCATCGCCTCTTTGATGCGGCTCAGCGTTTCGAGTCCGGAGAGTCCGGGCATGTTCTCATCAAGAAAAATAACATCGAAGCGGGTTTTTTCCACTTCTTCGATCGCATCAAGCCCGCTGTTAACAGTTGTTAGTTCGTAACCTTTCGCTTCCAGGAAAAGAATATGTGGTTTAAGAAGATCGATTTCGTCGTCGGCCCAGAGTATTTTAATTGCCATATGTACCAGTGTAACGGATGAATGCCGCTTTCCTTGTGCAAAGGTGCGAATTTAAATGGTAATCGGTATTTTTGCCTCCCGCTTTGAACAAAAGAAAAAACATCAACGACCCCTTATATGGCTTTTTGACCTTGCCGTATGAGATCCTTTTCGACCTGATCGAACACCCTTACTTCCAGCGTTTGCGCAGGATACGGCAGTTGGGAATGAGCCACCTGGTGTTTCCGGGGGCTAACCATACCCGCTTTCACCATGCTTTGGGTGCTTTGTACCTGATGGGTGAAGCCATTACCAACCTGCGCATCAAAGGGGTTGACATTGATGAAGAGG
>JAKFCJ010000199.1:0-50041 GCA_036676705.1 Bacteroidota bacterium | reverse complement strand
CCTGATCGGGAGGACAATGAATCCAATGACGAACCGCTCACTTTTCGTGAAAAGGTCTTGATTTTTAGCATCTTCTTTTTATTGTTTACCTTTTTCTTCTCTTTAGCCCTTGCACCGGCAATCATTGCCCTGTACTTATGGCTTTGGTTCCTCGTAACTCCAACCACAATTGCCCTTTTACTTGGTTTTTCCTTGATCCTTGCGATTTTAGCTTTTGCGGGAAGCTACACAATAGGAAAAAAGTGGATCAACAAAAAACTCAAACGGGAACTTAAAGGGGATGACCTGCACGGCGACTTCATTTTCGCCACGTTGATCTTCTTTCTGACTTTGGCTCTTTTTATGTTATTTTTATATCTGGGTATTTTTCCGCTTGCTGTTATTATGCTGTACTTACCCTACCTCTTGTTTCTGGTAGCCGCTCTCTATATCGCATGGTGGAAATGAAAAACGAAACCAAGCCCATTCAGCGTTCCCGCAAAAAACTCATTGTCCTTACCGGTGCGGGCATCAGCGCCGAAAGTGGATTAAAGACCTTCCGGGATGCCGATGGCCTGTGGGAAGGGCATTCGATCTATGAGGTGGCCACTCCGGAGGCCTTTGAACGAAACCCGGACCTGGTCCATGATTTTTATAACCAAAGGCGCAAACAATTGATGGAAGTTGAGCCCAATAAAGCCCATCAGTTATTGGCCCAATTGGAGGAGTTTTTTGATGTCCATATCATCACGCAAAATGTCGACGACCTCCATGAGCGGGCCGGTTCCTCTAAAGTACTGCACCTGCATGGTGAACTTAAAAAAGTGAGAAGTACCGGCTTTCCCGAAACTATTTATGTTCTTGATGGATGGGAACTGAAAACGGGCGACCGCTGCGAAAAGGGCTTTCCACTTCGTCCGCATATCGTTTGGTTTGGAGAGGCGGTTCCGGCTATTTCCGAAGCGGAGGAATTGTGCCGGCAAGCTGAGCTTTTCCTGGTGGTTGGAACTTCCCTCCAGGTCTATCCTGCTGCGGGATTGATCTATTCGGTCGATCCGGACATTCCCCGTTTTTATATCGATCCAAAAGCCCATCAAAATGCGGGCAATAGCGGAATGTTTCTTGTTGCTGATACGGCCGTAAGCGGAATGCAGAAATTAATGGATATCTTAAAACCATTGGCTTGACAACGCGTTATTCCATCATGACAAAAACCTGGTCGAATGCCCTTCTTGATTCCCAACGCCTCAGCAGTGATAATACGGCAGATGCCCTTATCCAATTGATCATGACAGCAGGTTTGCATGCCCAGCTGGGAATTTTGATGCAGGCGGAAAAAAATTCGGATGTGCTCGATGCTTCCCTTCATCCGGATATCCTCCGTTTTGCGAATGATCTCCATGTTTTGCCCCCCTGGGCCGACCAGAAAAAAATAGAAAAAGCAGAAACGTTCTTTAAGGAATACCAGATCTACGTCTATTCGGCCTTGTTATTCGCTTCCCTCCCCTATTGTTATGCCGCGGCAGATGGGGCAAGGGTTCTGGCCATGTCGAACCGCATGAAAGACACGACCGGGAAAAGACTGAGCGAAACCGGACAATACATCATGGATGTTTCCGAACCCGGCGCTTTTTCACCGGAAGGAAAAGCTTTTAAATCCATCCTGAAAATACGTTTGATCCATGCTGCCGTGCGTTATCGCCTCAACAAAAGCGGGGAATGGAAAAGCGAATGGGGACTGCCCATCAACATGGAAGACATGGCCGGAACCAATCTCGCTTTTTCCCTGGTGACATTAAGGGCCATGGAAACCATGGGGGCTCCGCTGGACAAATCCATACGCGATGCCTTTATCCATAAATGGAATATTATTTCTTACTTACAAGGCCTTGATGAATCGCTGCTGCCCGCCGATTATGCCGAAGCCCTTTTGCTGGAAAAACGGATACAGGTACGCTTGTTTCGCCCCTCAGAAGAAGGAAAAAACCTGACCCGCTCGCTGACCCAATTCATCGAAGCGATCGAAAAACCCGTGGCCCGCGAATATGGCGCCCACATGATCCGCCATCTTTTAGGAAATCAGGTTGGCGATTTGCTCGGATTACCCGAAATTTCGCTGCTGAACTGGCCTGCTATGATGAGTTCCCTTAACGGGGTGATCGCGGGAATGGGATGGAGTCCGAAAGAAAAGGACATGTACATTCCCCTGCATCTGGCCCTCATCAAACGCGGAAAAGTTCAAAACGAACGGATCGAATACCCTTTACAAGACCTGCTTAAACCCGGGTCAAAGCACGAGTAAAAACATGAATGAAGCCGAGGCAAAAAAACGTATAGAAACCCTTACCGCTGACCTTAAACAGCATAATTACCTCTATTATGTGCTGGCACAACCCAGCATCAGCGACTATGAATTCGACATGCTGCTGGAGGAATTGCAAAGGCTGGAAAAACAGTTCCCCCAATTTGCCGACCCCGACTCCCCTACCCAAAAGGTAGGCGGCGATATCACCAAAGAATTTAAAACCGTTAAACACCGGCATCGGATGATGTCGTTAGGCAATACCTACAACGAGGAAGACCTGCGCGAATTCGACGAACGGGTTCGCAAAGGACTGGGCAGCGATAACTTCGAATATGTGTGCGAATTGAAGTTTGACGGGTTTGCCATTAGCCTGAATTACCAAAATGGGGTGCTCATTCAGGCCCTCACCCGCGGAGACGGTGTTCAGGGCGATGATGTAACGACCAATATCAAAACCATTAATACGCTTCCCACCCGGCTCAAAGGCGACTTCCCTGCTGATCTGGAAATGCGCGGTGAAGTGTTTATGCACCGGGCCGCTTTTGAAAAGATGAATGCCGATCGTGAGGCAGAAGGACTCCCCGGTTTCGCGAATCCCCGTAATTCAGCCGCCGGTACCATCAAAATGCAGGAAAGCAGCGAGGTAGCCAAAAGGCCCCTCGACCTCTTTTTGTATACCCTGATCGCCGATGGAAAGGGATTCCGGGCCCATTATGAAAACATGCAAAAGGCAGCATCCTGGGGCTTCCCGGTTTCGTCCTACAGCAAAAAATGCGGCAGTTTTGAAGAGGTGATGGAGTTTATCCATCATTGGGACAAACACCGCCACGACCTGAGTTTTGATATAGACGGGGTGGTGATCAAAGTCAACAACTGCGACCAGCAGGATGAACTCGGCTTTACCGCCAAAACTCCCCGTTGGGCGATCTCCTATAAGTTCAAGGCCGAAACGGCAACGACGATCCTGGAAACCGTGACCTACCAGGTAGGCAGGACTGGCGCGATCACCCCGGTTGCCAATCTGAAACCGGTAAAACTGGCCGGAACCACGGTTAAACGTGCTTCCCTCTACAATGAAGACCAGATCAACAAACTGGACCTCCGCATTGGCGATACCGTTTTTGTTGAAAAAGGAGGCGAGATCATTCCGAAAGTAACCGGGGTAGATCTAGGTAAACGAGATCCTGGTTCAGCCCATTTGGTTTATGCGCAACACTGTCCGGAATGCGGCACCCAACTTATTCGCCGCGAAGGAGAAGCCCAGCATTATTGTCCGAACGACAGCGGCTGCAACCCCCAGGTGCGCGGAAAGGTGGTGCACTTTATTGGCAGGAAGGCCATGGATATTGATTCGATGGGTGCAGAAACCGTGGAGTTGCTTTTCGACAATCAGCTTATTTCCAACTATGCCGACCTCTATTTTTTAAAGTACGAAGACCTGATCCGCCTGGACAGGATGGCCGATAAGTCAGTAAAGAATCTGTTGGATGGAATAGAAAAATCAAAGCAGATCTCCTTTGAACGGGTGCTTTTTGCCCTTGGAATAAGGATGGTTGGCGAAACCGTGGCGAAAAAGCTGGCCAAAAAATTCAGGACCATCGACGCATTGCAGGCTGCTACGATGGAAGACCTGATCGCCGTGGATGAGATAGGCGGTAAGATCGCTGAACAGGTATTGGCCTTTTTTATGGATGAAAGGAACCTGGCCATCATCCAAAAACTCAAGGATGCCGGCCTTCAGTTTGAGATGGAAGAAGGCAGCGGACCACTTTCCAATGTTTTAGACGGGAAATCCTTTCTGGTTTCAGGCGTTTTCAGCAGCTTCAGCCGGGATGAACTCAAGGCCAGCATCGAAGCCAACGGAGGCAGAAATGTAAGCGGAGTATCCTCCAAACTCGATTACCTCATCGCCGGCGACAAAATGGGACCGGAAAAGCTGAAGAAAGCAGAAAGCCTGGGCATTAAGATCATTAACGAGGAGGAGTATATCGCCATGCTAAACGGAACAGGTCTTCCCTCCGGTGCACCCGCCGGGCATAAGGGGGTGACGCAGCAGGGTAGCTTGTTTGAGTAGTCCTATTTACCTCTTCAAATTCTTCTCATACAACCCGATCCACTCCTCCACACTCATCCTTTTTACCAAGTCTCCGATCAATTCGTACGGGATCTGATCCGGCTTTTTAAAACGCACACAACTCTTACCCATGTCCAGTTTCGATTTGACGTGTTTGGGATATTCGTTTACAAACCATTCGAGCAGTCGGGGTTCGGCATAAATGCCCATATGGTAAAAGGCGATAAAATTCTTCTGCGATGCGATGCCCATAAAAGGCAAGGGATCTTTTGGGTTGCAATGATACCCGGCCGGGTAGATCGAATGCGGCACACAATAGCCCATCATTCCATATCCCGTGGCTTCCGAAAAACCCTTGGGCAAATTATTAAGTATCACCTCACGTAATTTGCGCATCGGCTCCTGGCGTTCAGGATGGAGCAAGGTCATGTATTCGTCGGCGGTAGCAGCTGGATAATGCACAGATCAAATATCAAGCTCCAAATTCCAAATTCCAAATCCCGACCTTCCTTACGCTGGATTAATAGACGCGGAGGCGCAGAGGCGCAGAGAGCTTTATTACCTCGGCTCATTGCTTTCGCCAGCTTATCACTCTGGCGCCAGCCCAATTCCTCCGCGCCTCTGCGCCTCCGCGTCTAATTTTTCGTGCGTCAGCCAGCCTTAGCAGGAAAATCAGAAATCCTAGGTTACCTTCGCACACGTGAAGAAATTCTTTGCAAAAAGAGCGATCCGGGCCAAAGCGAAAGCGGGAGCCAAACAGCAGCGTAAGGTTAGTCCCTTGCGTAAAGGCGTTCGAATTGGAATTCTCTTCGAAGCAGAAGACCCTGTCAATTGGAAAATGATGGAAAATTTCCGCGAAGAACTGGTTTCGGAAGGAGCCTTGGTGAGCGTCCTGGGCTATTTTCCAACCAAAGAATTCCCGGAAAAACTGGTCTTTAAACCGGGCTTCGATTATTTTAAGAAAAAAGATACCGACTGGAGGGGCCTGGCCCAGGATTCCATCCTGCAAAAGGTCAATCACCTGAACCTCGATATCCTCATTGGCGCCTTTACGGAAGAAAACCTGATGTTCCTCCATTTCTCCGCCCAGAGCAATGCGGGGTTTCGTATCGGTCCATACCTGAAAAACTATACCTCCTGCTTCGATTTTATGATCGACCTGAATGGAAATAATGATTTAACGAACCTGGTAAAGCTGAGCACGCATTACCTCAAACAACTGCATACATGATCAATTTATACGGTACCGGGGTCGCTATGGTTACCCCTTTTCACGCAGATGGCAGCGTTGATTACCCAGCCTTAAAAAAACTGACCCGCCATCTCATTACGGGACGGGTTGAATACCTCGTCGTGATGGGAACGACAGGAGAAACAGCCACCCTGGGCAAAGAAGAAAAACGTAAAATTTTCGACACCGTTTTGGAGGAAAATGCAGGGGCGCTTCCTGTTATTGCCGGTATCGGGGGCAATCATACCCAGGAAATTACCGATACCCTAAAATCCTTCAATTTCGACGGCATCTCAGCGGTTCTGTCGGTTAGTCCCTATTACAACAAACCCAACCAGGCCGGAATTCGTGCCCATTATACTGCCGTAGCCGATGCTTCGCCCCTGCCCGTCATTTTGTATAACGTGCCGGGTCGTACGGGTTCGAACATGACTGCAGAAACCACGCTGAAACTGGCCGAACATAAAAACATCATTGCCATGAAAGAGGCCTCCGGCAATTTTGAGCAGTGTATGGAAATCCTGCGCAACCGGCCGGCCGACTTCTTTGTACTTTCAGGCGACGATGCCCTGACCCTGGCTTTTCTGAGTTTGGGTATGGATGGGGTTATTTCCGTGATGGCCAATGCGTATCCCCGCAATTTTTCGGAAATGGTGCGCATGGGGCTCGGAGGCAACTTCAAAGCCGGTCGCGAGCTGCACTTCGCCTTATTGCCCATGATGCTGGAGATCTTCGCGGATGGAAGTCCGGGTGGCATTAAAGAACTGCTGAAACACCTGGGTATCTGCGAAACCGGAGTACGTCTTCCATTGGCCAATGTAAACGAAACCGTCAAAGGTCGTTTGCTGGAAATGGCCAGGATCTACGAAAAATAACCTTTTATTGGGCAAGCAATTCCCGGGCATTGGCCAGGGCCGAATCGGAAAGTCGGTCGCCACTTAACATACGTGCCAATTCCTGAACCCGCTCCTCTTTGGAGAGTTGTTTCATGAATGTTTGGGTACTTCCCTTATCGATCTGTTTATAGACCTGGTAATGCAGATCCCCGAAGCCTGCGATTTGCGGCAGGTGGGTGATACTGATCACCTGGTGGCCCTTTGCCATCGCCTTCATCATACGGCCCACCTTGGCGGCTACTTCACCTGAAATGCCTGTATCGATCTCATCAAAAATAAGGGTAGGCAAAGATTTGGAGGCGGCAAGTATGGACTTAAAACAAAGCATGACCCGAGATAACTCCCCACCCGAAGCAACTTTATTCAGCGGCTGCATCAGGGCTCCCGGGTTTGAACTGAAATACATATTTACCTGGTCCGGACCGTCTTCACCAGCCTGTTCAAGCGGCGTTATGCGCATTTCCACCTGGGCATGGGGCATGCCGGCTTCTGCCAATAACTCTTTTAATTTTTTAAGCAGCCGGGGCAGGGCTTCATTCCTGGCCTTGCGTAAGATACCAATTTGATTTTCCAGCTCCTTTTCAGCCTCTTCGCAACGTTTCTGCAACTTAACTTTTTCCTCTTCGATCGAATCGACCTTCGCTGTTTTGTCTTCCAACTCAAATTGTTTGGCAAGCAGGGCTTCGGAAGAATCCAGACGGTGTTTTTTCTGCAAAGTAAAAAGCAGGTCGATACGTTCGGCGACCTGCTCCAGACGCGCATTGTCGCTTACGGTGGTATCGGCAATTTTCTCCAGCTCCGAGGCAATATCATCCATCTCAATTCCCAATGACTTCACCCTTTCATAGAGGCTCACAAAGCGCGGGTCATAGGCCGATTGTTGGCGCAGGGCATTTTCAAGGTCTTTCAGTTTGGCGTAAGCTGCATCTTCCCCATTACGCAGCGATTCGGCCCCTTCAAAGGCGGTTTTAACGATCTCTGAGGCATGTTCCAGCAAACGTTGTTGTTCTTCCAGTTCCGCATCTTCTCCGCTCTTTAAATGCGCCTCTTTCAATTCATGCAACAGGAAGGAATTGTAATCGTATTCCGCCCGCCATTCGGCTTCCTGCCTGATCAGTTCATGTAGTTCTTTGCGAAGTGTTTTTTCCTGATGCAGGGCCTCCCGGTATTTTGCCAGTATCCCTTCATTGCCGGCAAAGGTATCGAGCAGTTGCACCTGGTACCTCCGGTCTTTCAAGGATAAGGTTTCGTGTTGGGAATGGATATCGATGAGGTTTTCACCCAGCTCCTTTAACTGGGCCAGTGAAACGGGGGTATCATTGATAAAAGCCCGCGATTTTCCCTGTATGGATATTTCCCTTCGCAAAATGCAGGGCGATTCATAATCGAGTTCGTTATCAATAAAAAAGGATTCCAGTCCATAGGCGGAGATATCAAACGCTCCTTCCACCACACATTTATTCTCCTGGCCTTCCACCACATTGCTCTCAGCCCGTTCTCCCAAAACAAGGCCCAATGCACCAAGAAGGATGGATTTACCGGCACCTGTTTCACCGGTTATGATGAGTAAACCACTGTCGAGCGAGAGTTGGAGATCCCGGATCAGCGCATAATTTTTAACACTCAGCGATCGTAGCACAATCCAAAAATAGTTAACCGTTTTTAATTGTCTGCCACTTTGCTGTATTGGCGGGGTCAATATTAATGAGGATCTCTACGATCTTGTTTTTGTCGGTTGCCAGGGCGGTAGAATAGATCGATACGATCTCATTGCCCTTGGAGTTAAAAAACACTTTCAGCCACATGGAATTCGGCTGCAGTTTGGCCACCTTCTGGATCTCCTTGATGGCATTGGTAATTTCGTTCCTGCCCGTTTCCAGGTCCTTGCTCATGATATCCAGTCCTTTTCGGTGGTAGGTATACATGGCACTGCGCATATCCTTGAACCGGTCGCTGGTCAGGTCATCGATCAGATAATACCGGTTTTTATTCGTCGTTCCGTCCTGCGCGTTCCAACCGGGTTGTCCGGCGCTTTGGGCGGCTATCAATACATTATTGGCTTTGGCCAGGTAGCTGCTTCCGCCGAGCAGGGAATAGGAATCCATGGTCATCCCCAAAATGATCTCCATATAAAAACCCAAAACCGACGTGAAATTATCACTGAAGGTCTGGTCGTTGTAGTTCATCTGCTGGAAACTCACATAGCTGAACTGAAAATCATTGTCTTCGTGGTTCAGGATCACGGTATTGTAAGTGCTTCCATAAACCGGACGAGAAGCATTCAGAACGAGGGTAGCCTTGAAATTCGACACATTATCGAACTGCGTGATATTGAGTACCATATTGATATCGATACGTTCGTTCGCATCGATCTTCATTTCTGCCCATTTCCGGTTATTGATAAATTCAAGTATGGATGTTTCCATATTCTTGAACACCTGGATATTCTGGGTAGTGATCTGGGTATGCGTAACGGTGACACGGGCGTTAAAATCCTGCCCCATGGCCGCACCGGCACCCAATATGCTTAGAAATAAGAGTACTTTACGCATTGGTCAATTCTACAATTTTCTCCACGATATCCCTGGCAACATCTTCCTTATTCTTCAAAGGAAACGCTGTTGCTTTATTTTTCTTGTCGACGATGGTAATTTTATTCTGGTCGCTGCTGAAACCCGCTCCTTCATCATTCATGCTATTGAGAACGATAAAATCGAGGTTTTTGCTTTTCAGCTTCTCCTTCGCATTTTTTAACTCGTTTTCCGTTTCCAGTGCAAAACCAACCAATACCTGATCTTTGGGTTTGTTGGTTCCCAATTGTTTCAGGATATCGGTCGTCTTTGTCAAACGTAACAAAAACAGAACGTCTTTCTTTTTAATTTTCTGCCGGGCGATATTCTCCGGACGATAATCGGCCACTGCTGCAGCCATCACCACGATCTGCTGCGAGGGTGCATGTTCCATACACACCGCATACATTTCTTCCGCCGACACGATATTCACGCGTTTGATATCGGGGTTCCTGGTAGCTAAATGAGTTGGACCGGAGACCAGGGTTACTTCAGCACCTTCTTTGGCCAGGGCTTCTGCAATCGCAAATCCCATTTTGCCGCTCGAATAATTGCCGATAAAACGTACGGGATCCAGGTTTTCATGGGTGGGACCTGCGGTTACCAGGGCCTTTTTTCCATACAGGCGGAGTGACTTGCCAAAATGTTCGAGTATGGAAGCAAAAATTTCTTCCGGCTCCATCATGCGGCCTTTTCCTTCCAATCCGCTGGCCAGGTCACCGGTTCCGGGTTCGAGGATGCGGTTTCCATACGACCCGAGTTTCGCCACCGAGGCTTGTGTGGCAGGATGGAGCCACATGTCGAGGTCCATTGCCGGGGCGAACCAAACCGGACAACGCGCTGAAAGGTAAACGGAACCCAAAAGGTTGTCGTTGATCCCATTGGCTAATTTAGCCATGGTATTTCCAGTTGCGGGCACGATCAAAAAAAGGTCTGCCCAGATCCCCAACTCCACATGGTTGTTCCAGGTGCCGTCGTGAGGATTAAAAAAATCTGTTAATACGGGGTTTTTAGATAAGGTAGCCAGGGTCAAAGGGGTAATAAAGGTTTGGGCAGAGGCACTCATTACGACCTTGACCTCCGCACCTTCTTTGACCAAAAGCCGAATAAGAAGCGCTGTTTTGTAAGCAGCGATACTCCCGCTTACACCCAGCAATATCTTCTTATTTCTCAGCATTCTCCTTGGCTGGATTTCGGTAGTACACCTTGCCATCCATAAACTCCTGCGTTGCGATCAGGGTAGCTTTAGGAAGCTTTTCGTAAAAAGAGGCGATCTCGATCTGTTCGCGGTTTTCAAAAACCTCTTCCAGGTTATCGTTATCGGTTGCAAATTCAGCCAGTTTGGAATGAAGTTCTTCTTTCATCTGCACACTGATCTGGTTCGCACGTTTGGCGATGATGGCCAGACTTTCGTAAAGGTTATGGGTATCCACTTCCAATTTCGGGAGGTCTCTCGGTACAGTAGTATCCGGAATGTTTTGTGAACTTGTGATGATGTTTGCCATGAGTCTGCTTGCTTATTTTAAAGCCTTTTGAGCCTTTTTTCTGAATTTTTTAACTTTATTGGAATAGGTATTCTCTTCTCCGAATTCGGCAAGAAAGGCATCTGCCTCCTTGATCGCTTTTTCAAAGTAGAGGGTATTGCTTTTGGCTTTGCCGGCCTTATAATTCGCTTTTACCACCAGGTACACCAATTGATCCTTGTTGGCAATATGGGGCTGGGTAGATTGTTCCTTAAAGGCCTGGGCAGCCTGTACATAATCTCCCTGCTCGTAATACCGGTATCCGGCTTCCAGGGCAAGGTCGTTTAATGCTTTGATGGATTTGTTATAATACTCCATTACCTGGGGGTAATGCACATTCTCTTTTCCATACCGGCGCTGAAAATCTTCTGCCATCGGTTTTACGTCTTTAAAACGCTGCACCTTTTTGGCATCTGAGCTATTGCTTGCCAGCATGTATTGGCATTTTACCATGGTGGCTTCGACCTCTGCCTTATTTTCTAATTCGGGATAATCCTTGATGGTATTATTGAAGGCCAAAATAGCCGCCTGGTAATCTTCCATCTTGTAATATAGCTTGGCTGATTCCAGGGATTTTTTTCTTAAACGCCCCCGCAATTCATCCATGTATCCGTTGCACTCTGGCACGCGTGTGCTGGTTGGGTATACGTTGATGAACAATTGAATATTGTCCATCGCCATCCGCGTAACCGTAGGATCCAGGTAATAGGGATAGGTTTCAAGGTAATCGCAGTACACATGCATGTACAAGGCCTCTTCTGCCTTTACGCTATTCGGGAACGACTCGTAGAAATTGTTAAAATGGTAGCTGGCCATGATCAGCTCATGATTCCCATACTTGCAATAGGCATAGTAGAAATAGATCTCTTCAAAGCGTTGATCTCCTTTAAAAGCGATCAACAATTCATCAAAAAGCTGGCCCGCCTTGTAATAATCCTTCTTATGATAGTATTCGAGGGCCGCCGTGTACTTTTTCTCCATATCCGTGCTTTTCAGCAATTTCGCATAGGGACTGCAGGCACTAACGCCCACAAGCAGCACAATGATGATGGAATATAGCGTAAGTCTACCGCGCATTAGCCTGCAAAAGTACGATTTATTTTCTTCTTTTTTATTAAAATTCGGGGGATTGGCCATGTTGGTGGGACGACTGAAGGGGAAGGAAGTTACAGGAGCAGCTGTAGGCTGTAGGCTTTAGGCTATAAGCTGTAGGCTTTGTGTGGTTAAGGCTTATAGCTTACAGCCTATAGCCTAAAGCCTAAAGCCAATTGTCAGATTCCTGTCAAATTATCCCAAATCACCAAATGATTCCAAGAAACCTGATATAGATTAGCTAAATTGTGTGTCGACTGTGTTTACTTTGCGGCAAAGTTCACAAGACTATATGGATCTTTTCGAAAAACTACCTAATCGTCCGGGCCCTTTGGGCATGCACGCAGATGACGCGCACGGATATTACATGTTCCCGAAATTAGAGGGGGACATTTCAAACCGCATGCTTTTCCGTGGAAAAAGCAAACTCATTTGGAGTTTGAACAATTACCTCGGATTAGCGAACCATCCTGAAGTCCGCAAAGCGGATGCTGAAGGAGCTAAAGAATACGGACTTGCCCTGCCCATGGGTGCACGTATGATGTCGGGTAACAGCGACATGCATGAAGAACTGGAACGCCAACTTGCCGAATTCGTCGGTAAAGAGGATGCTGTGTTGGTTAACTATGGCTATCAGGGGATGATCTCTGCCATTGATTGCCTGGTCGATCGCCATGATATCATTGTATATGATGCCGAATCGCATGCCTGTATCGTTGACGGGGTGCGTTTGCATATGGGAAAACGTTTTGTTTATGCCCATAACGATATAACAAGCCTTGAAACCCAACTTCGCCGTGCTACAAAAATGGCCGAAGAAACCGGCGGTGCCATCCTGGTGATCACCGAAGGTGTATTTGGTATGTCTGGTGCTGAAGGGAAGTTAAAGGAGATTGTTGCCCTCAAAAAGAAATTTGAATTCCGCTTGTTTGTGGATGATGCCCACGGATTTGGTACCATGGGTGCCACCGGTGCCGGAACCCATGAGCAGCAGGGCGTGATCGACGAGGTAGATATCTACTTCGGGACTTTTGCCAAAAGTATGGCCATGATCGGAGGCTTTATCGCTTCCAAAAAGATGGTGACCAAACACCTGCGTTACAACATGCGTTCCCAGATCTTCGCCAAATCGCTACCCATGCCTTTGGTTGTGGGAGCCTTAAAACGACTGGAACTGTTAAAAACGCAACCTGAATTAAAACAAAATCTCTGGAAGATCGTGAATGCCCTTCAGGGTGGATTGCGTAATGCCGGCTTTAATATCGGACCTACAACCACCCCGGTGACCCCGGTGCTGTTGAACGGAACCATTCCTGAAGCAACGGCATTAACACAGGACCTCAGAGAGAACTACGCTATTTTCTGCTCTATCGTAGTATACCCGGTGGTACCGAAAGGCATCATCCTGCTTCGCCTCATTCCTACTGCCGTTCATACGCTGGGTGATGTGGAAGAAACAATTGCTGCCTTCAAGGAAGTAAAATTGAAACTGGACAAAGGGGATTACAAAGTAGAAAGTATCGTGGCCATGCATTAAAAGCCATGAAAAAGTATTTCCAGGAGCTGATGCGGGAACATTTTTCCTTCTCGGCCAAAGAAAAAAGAGGGATGCTGGTTTTGGCCGGCATCCTTTTTTGTTTGCTGGCCTTCCGGGAATTGTATGCACGTTACGGAGCGGAACGAACCCTAACCGTAAAGGCGGATGAATGGGCTGCCGGCGTTCGCTATTTTGAATCCGACACGGGCAATTCGCCACGAAAGCAACAAACATCCTTTACCGGCTTCTATTTTGACCCGAATACCATAAGTGAAACGGATATGCTTAAACTTGGTTTAAGTCCGAAACAGGCCGCCTCCTGGATCAAATACCGCAAGGCAGGAGCGGTCTTCAGAAAACCGGAAGACCTCAAAAAGCTCTTTTTTATGGATGAGGAAAGGTACGAACTGTGGGAACCCTGGATCCAAATAGAAAGTTTATCCGCCTTCGCTGGCGCTTCAGCGGGTAAAACAGAAAGAGAAAGAAAAACAGGAGTAACACCCCCAAAAGCTATTGCCCTTCTTCAATTAAACCAGTGCGATTCGGCCGAACTGATCCGTATTCGGGGAATAGGCGCCTACACCGCCTCCAAAGTGTTAAAATACCGCAGCTGGCTGGGTGGTTTTGTATCCCACGAGCAATTAAAGGAAATCAAGGGACTACGCCAGGAACAAATCGATACCCTGATCAAATATACCCGCATCGATCCCTCGATCCTACAAAAGATCCGGATCAATGAGGCTACGGAAGAGGAGCTTCAGGGCCATCCTTATATTCGTTTTAAGGCGGGAATTATTTACCGCTATCGTATCCAGCACGGACCTTTCAAACAACCGGAAGACTTGCTGGCAACGGGAGTAATAGACGAACCATTATTGCACCGGTTGAAACCCTACCTTGATTTTCATCCATAAAAAAACCTGAAACTTTCGTCTCAGGTCTTCTTCTATAGTATTGGGCAGTATTCACTGAAAACTGAACAGTGAAAACTGAAAACTCAGTTTTAGTCTTTCTTCTCTTCGTCAGTGGCTTCTTCTGCTTTCGCTTCAGGAGCTTCTGGCGTTTCCTCAGCAACCGGTGTCTCTTCTACCACATCAGCAGGAGTTTCAACAACTTCAGCTACAGGAGCTTCAACAACTTCAGCTTTGGTTTCTACAACTTCTTCCACAACCTGGGCCTCTTCAACAGGAGCTTTCGGAGTTTTTGCTTTAGGAGCGGCAGTGGTTGCGGCGGCAGTTGCAACAGCAGCTGCACCAGAACCACGACGGCTTCTGCGGGTTTTACCTGCACCGGCTTTTTTCTCGCCTTTAGCAGCCAGCATCAATTCGTTGTAATCCACCAATTCGATGATCGCCATTTCAGCGTTGTCGCCATAACGGTTTACCAGTTTCAGGATACGTGTATAACCACCGGGGCGGTTAGCCACTTTTTCTGCTACTTCGGTAAACAACAGGGTAACGGCCTCTTTTTGGGGCAGGTAGCTAAATACAGTACGACGGCTATGCGTGGTATTGTCTTTGGCTTTGGTGATCAAAGGCTCAATGTATTTTCTCAACTCCCTGGCTTTTGCCAGCGTAGTCGTGATCCTTTTGTGCAGGATCAACGAACAAGCCATATTGGAAAGCATCGCTTTTCTGTGTGAAGCGGTTCTTCCTAGGTGATTAAATTTCTTTCCGTGTCTCATCTTAATAAAATCCTAATAAACCCGACTTATTCTTCGTCCAAATTATATTTAGCCACATCCATTCCGAAGGTCAGGCCTTTTTCACGAACCAGTTCTTCAAGTTCGGTCAAAGACTTTTTACCAAAGTTTCTGAATTTAAGGAGGTCAGCAATATCATAACTTACCAGCTCGCCCAGGGTTTTAATTTCAGCGGCTTTCAAGCAGTTGTAAGCACGAACGGAAAGATCCAGGTCTGCCAGGGAAGTTTTGAGCAATTTGCGCATATGCAGCATGTTCTCATCAACCTCAGCAGGAGCCGATTTCACCTGGTTATCCAGGGTGATCTTCTCATCGGAGAATAACATAAAGTGTTGAATCAGGATACGGGCTGCTTCTTTCAAAGCATCTTCCGGATGGATAGATCCATCGGTTCCTACTTCCAAAAGGAGTTTTTCGTAGTCCGTTTTTTGTTCAACACGGAAGTTTTCTACCGTGTACTTCACATTTTTAATAGGGGTATAGATCGAATCGATCGGAATAAGTCCGATCGGAGCATCTTTAATTTTGTTTTCCTCAGCGGGAACGTATCCTCTTCCTTTGTTAACCGTTAATTCGATCTCAAAGTTCACGAAAGGCTCCATGTTGCAAATAACCAACTCGGGGTTAAGCACTTCGAAGGCGGCGGTAAAGCGCGTGATATCACCGGCGGTGAATTGCTCTCTTCCTTTAATGGAAACGAAGATCTTTTCGTTATCCGAAATTTCGCCCACTTTTCTGAAGCGTACCTGTTTGAGGTTAAGCACCAACTCAACAACATCTTCCACTACCCCTTTAATGGTAGAAAATTCATGCTCTACTCCAGGAATTTTAATGGCAGTGATGGCGTAGCCCTCGAGAGAAGAAAGTAAAATCCTTCTGAGTGCATTACCAATAGTTACCCCATATCCTTTTTCAAGGGGACGGAATTCGAACTGACCGTAAAAGTCAGTTTCTTTATGCATGATTACCTTATCGGGTTTCTGAAAAGCAAGTATTGCCATGGATATGATCTGATTAAGGAATGGATTATTTAGAGTACAATTCGACGATGAGTTGTTCCTTGATATTTTCAGGGATCTGCTCACGTTCAGGGTAGCCGATGAAGGTACCTTTATGTTCGCTGCTGTTCCAGTCGAGCCAGTTAAAGCGTTTGTGTCCGCGTGAAAGGGAATCAGCGATCACTTCAAGTGATTTTGATTTTTCACGGATCTCAACCACATCTCCCGGATGCAATTCATAGGAAGGAATATTCACAACCTGACCATTTACGGTGATATGTCTGTGGCTCACCAATTGGCGGGCACCATCACGTGTCGGAGCAATTCCAAGACGGTACACGGTATTGTCCAAACGTGCCTCGAGCAAACGAAGAAGGTTTTCACCTGTAACTCCGGTTTTACGGGCAGCTTTATGGAAGGTGAGACGGAATTGTTTTTCCAGGACACCATACGTGTATTTCGCCTTTTGTTTCTCCATCAACTGGATGGCATACTCAGACTGTTTTTTTCTCTTACGGGATTGACCATGTTGTCCCGGTGCGTAATTCTTTTTATCGAGAGCCTTGTCGGGTCCAAAGATCGGTTCTTTAAACCTGCGAGCAATTTTCGATTTGGGGCCAGTATATCTTGCCATTTCTTTTCTTTCTGAATGCCTTAAATTCTTCTTCTTTTTGACGGTCTGCAACCGTTATGTGGCATTGGCGTAATGTCTTTGATCGACAATACTTCCAATCCAACTGTTTGCAGGTTACGGATCGCGGACTCACGTCCTGAACCCGGTCCTTTAACAAATACGTCGACCTTTCTTAAACCCAGGTCGTATGCTACCTTACCACAATCGTGTGCCGCAGTTTGAGCCGCATAAGGCGTATTTTTCTTAGATCCTCTGAATCCCATCTTTCCTGCAGACGACCAGGAAATAACCTGACCGCTTGTATTGGTAACAGAAATGATGATATTATTAAAAGTTGCCTGAATGTGAACCTGTCCTTGAGATTCAACAGTCACCACTCTCTTTTTGCTTGATTTCTTTACGTTAGCCATGTATCAATTCAGATTATTTGGTAGCTTTTTTCTTACCTGCTACTGTTTTTCTCTTTCCTTTACGGGTACGGGCATTGGTACGGGTACGCTGACCTCTTACCGGAAGACCTTTTCTATGTCTCAAACCGCGGTAGCAACCGATATCAAGCAGACGTTTGATGTTCAGTTGGCTTTCTGAGCGAAGTTCTCCTTCAACCAGAATGTTTTCCGTGATGAAATTACGAATGGCCGTTTGCTCTTCGTCATTCCAATCCTGTACTTTTTTGTTGTGGTCGATGCCACCAGCTGTCAAAATACGCGCAGCTGTGGAGGATCCAACACCATATATATAGGTGAGCCCGATTACTCCACGTTTGTTTTTCGGTAAATCAATACCAGCAATCCTTGCCATAATTATCTCTTAACCTTGTCTTTGTTTAAATTTCGGATTCTTCTTATTGATCACGTACAACTTCCCGTTGCGTCTTACAATCTTGCAATCCACGGATCTTTTCTTTATAGATGGTCTAACTTTCATCGTCTTGCCTTATTTATATCGGTATGTAATCCTGCCCCTGGTCAAATCGTAAGGTGACATCTCCACAGCAACACGGTCTCCCGGTAAGATCTTGATGTAGTGCATTCTCATTTTTCCTGAAATCGTTGCGATGATTTCATGGCCGTTCTCGAGTACTACCCGGAACATGGCATTCGAAAGCGCCTCTGTTATCGTACCGTCTTGTTTAATGCTGGGTTGTTTTGCCACGCTTTATTGTTTGATTTTTGGGGATGCGAAATTACTATTTTAGTTTATTATTAACAAATTATATTGCTGTTGCTCCTGCACCTGCGGGAACTCTTCCTTTAATTTTTGCTCCACCCTGTAAAAGGCCGTCGTACTGTCTCATCAACAGGTGACTTTCGATCTGCTGAAGGGTATCGAGTACCACCCCTACCATGATCAATAGCGAAGTACCTCCATAAAACTGGGCAAACTCGTTGTTGATATTGAACAACATCGCAAACGACGGGATGATCGCTACCATGGCCAGGAAAAAGGATCCCGGTAAGGTGATGCGCGACAAAATATTGTCGATGAATTCCGCTGTTTGTTTGCCGGGTTTAACTCCGGGTATAAATCCTCCGTTTCGTTTTAATTCTTCAGCGATCTGATTCGGTGAATACGTGATCGCGGTATAGAAGTAAGTGAAAAGGATAATGAGGATCGCTGTTGTTAAGGTATAGGCCAATGAAGTCGGGTTCATGAAGCTCTGTACGATACCTGCAGCCGTTGTGCTTGTTTCAGGGATAAACTGTCCGATGGTTCCGGGAATAAAGAGCAATGCCTGGGCAAAGATGATCGGCATAACACCGGCAGCGTTCACTTTCATTGGCAAATAGCTTCTTGCTCCGCTGGTCATCCGGTTTCCAACAACACGCTTGGCGTATTGAACAGGAATTTTCCGTGTGCCCTGAACCAGAGCGATCACTGCCAGGATAACGGCCAGCCATGCTGCAATTTCCAGAAGGAATACAACCAGACCACCCCCTGTATCGCCCAAACGTCCGTCGAATTCAGCCGCTAAGCCGAATGGCAAACGTGCAACGATACCCACCATGATGATGAGGGAAATACCATTACCCAAGCCTTTATCTGTGATACGTTCGCCCAGCCACATGCAGAACATGGTACCGGCAATAAGGATCACAATGGCACTGGCCATAAATCCAAAACCATCATCGATAATAGCAGCGCCGGATTCGTTACGCAGGTTGATAATATAACCCACACCCTGAACCAGCGTGATAAGGATAGTAAGGACCCGCGTGATTTGATTCATCTTACGACGTCCGTCTTCTCCTTCTTTCTGCATCTTTTGGAATGCAGGAACAGCTACGGTTAATAATTGAATAACGATGGATGCAGAGATATAGGGCATGATCCCCAGGGCGAAGATAGAAGCCCGTGAAAAGGCTCCACCCGCGAACATGTTGATCAAACCAAAAATTCCCTGATTCCCCTGGCTTTGAAGTTGCTCGAGCATATTGGGATCAATTCCCGGCAATACAACGAAGGTTCCAAGGCGATAGACCATAAGAAGCAAAATCGTGTTAACGATACGCGTTCTCAGATCATCAATCTTCCAGATATTTCTAATGGTTTGGAAAAATTTTTTCATTTTAGATGGTTTCGGCGGTTCCTCCGGCTTTTTCTATCGCTTCTTTAGCGGTAGCGGTAAAAGCATGAACTTTGATAGACACTTTGGATTTCAATTCACCACGACCCAGGATCTTCACCTTGTCGGATTTTTTGATCACCTTGTTGGCATGCAGGCTTTCGATATCCACACTTTCTAATTTGTATGTATCGATCAGTTCCTGCAATTTATCGAGGTTGATCCCAACGTATTCCACACGGAAAGGATTTTTAAATCCTCCTTTAGGAACACGACGTTGAAGGGGCATTTGTCCGCCTTCAAAACCCGCTTTTGCTGAATATCCGGATCTGGATTGAGCTCCTTTGTGACCACGTGTGGATGTACCACCACGGCCGGAACCGGTACCACGACCTAAACGTTTATTTTTCTTAACAGAACCTTTTGCAGGTTTCAGATTACTCAGATTCATACCTTAGCTATTTTCTACTTTTACCAGGTGATTAACTTTAACAATCATTCCCAAAATTTGAGGAGTGGCTTCATGCTCCACGGTATGATTGATCTTTTTCAGGCCCAGGGCTTCCATTGTCCTTTTCTGTTTTTCAGATCTGTCAATGGTACTTTTTATCTGGGTTACTTTCACTTTAGCCAATGCTTTAACTTTCGCCATCACCTTATCCATTAAATACTTTACTTAACTTCACTCCACGGTGTTCCGCTACAGTCCAGGCATCGCGCATACTTACCAATGCATCGATCGTTGCCTTAACCACGTTATGCGGGTTAGAAGAGCCTTTCGATTTGGCCAATACGTCATGAACTCCTGCTGACTCCAGAACCGCACGCATCGCACCACCGGCAATAACACCGGTACCATGGGAAGCGGGTTTCAGGAACACAAATCCACCACCGTATTTTCCATATTGTTCGTGAGGAACAGTGCCATTGATGATCGGCACTTTAATGAGGTTTTTCTTCGCATCTTCAATTCCTTTGGAAATCGCATCGATCACCTCACCGGCTTTACCCAGTCCGTAACCTACGATACCATTTCCATCACCCACCACGACGATGGCTGAAAAGCTGAAAGTACGACCTCCTTTGGTAACTTTCGCTACCCGTTGTATACCTACCACGCGCTCTTTTAATTCGAGGTCGCTTTGTTTTACTCTTTTTACGTTTGCAGTTGCCATTGTCTTCGCTTAAAAAATTAAACCTCCATCTCTTGCACCTTCGGCAAGATTCTTAACACGACCATGGTACAGGTAACCGTTACGGTCAAAAACCACTTTGGTAATTCCTGCCTGGCTTGCTTTTGCTGCAAGTTCCTGTCCTACTTTGAAGGCTTTATCTACTTTGGAGCCTTCAGCTTTTTCGATTGCATCGATACGGCTGTTAGCGGCTGCCAGGGTACGACCACTCTGATCGTCGATCAATTGTGCGTAGATCTGCTTGTTGCTGCGGAAAACGCTCAAGCGTGGGCAGGTAGCTGTTCCGCTGATCTTGCCTCTTACTCTTGCCTTGATCTTTTTTCTTTTAAATACTTTATGTCTAATCATGGCCTAATTACTTTTTACCAGCAGATTTACCCGCTTTTCTTCTAACAATTTCCCCAACAAAACGAATACCTTTTCCTTTGTATGGCTCAGGTTTTCTGAGTGATCTGATTTTTGCAGCCACTTGTCCGATCAGTTGTTTGTCGGCGCTTTCTAAAACGATCAATGGGTTTTTACCCTTAACCGTTTCGGTAACAATAGATACTTCTTTTGGGATCTCCATCAAAATACCGTGGGAATACCCAAGACTCAGATCGAGGATCTGACCCTGGTTGGTGGCTTTAAAACCAACACCCACAAGTTCCTGCTGAAGTTTATACCCTTCGCTTACGCCAATGATCATGTTATTGATCAGGGAACGATACAGTCCGTGCATGGCTTTATGACGTTTCTGTTCGGTCGGGCGCTCGAGGGTAAGTACGCCATCTTCTAATTTCAATTTAAGGTCGCTGTCTACCTTTTGGGTTAGCGTACCTTTTTTTCCTTTAATGGTTACCAGGTTATTGGTGTCGATGTTGATCTCCACCCCTGCCGGGATACTAATCGGTGATTTTCCTACTCTTGACATTGTTCTTCCTCCTATCGATTAATAAACATAACACAATACTTCTCCGCCGATATTCTGCTGACGGGCTTCTTTGTCGCTCATAACTCCCCTGGAGGTAGAAACGATGGCAATACCCAAACCGTTGATAACGCGTGGAAGCGTATCAGCACCTGAATATTGACGAAGACCCGGACGGGAAACTCTTCTGAGTGAACGAATAGCCGGAGTTTTGGAAACCGGATGATACTTAAGGGCGATCTTGATCACGCCCTGTGGGCCTGCCTCATCGAATTTATAGCTAAGGATATAGCCTTTTTCGAAAAGCACTTTAGTGATTGCCTTTTTAATGTTTGAAGCAGGGATCTCCACAATACGGTGATTTGCTTTTATGCCATTTCTCAATCGTGTGAGAAAGTCTGCAATTGGATCAGTCATTTGTCTTTTTCTTTTTTATTATTACTGTACTTCAAATCGATATCCAACAGATTACCAGCTTGCTTTGGTTACTCCCGGGATTTTTCCATCGAGAGCCATCTGTCTGAACATATTCCGGCAAATGCCAAACTGGCGGAGATATCCGCGTGGGCGACCGGTAAGTTTACAACGGTTTCTAAGTCGAACCGGTGAGGCATTTCTTGGCAGTTTCTGAAGACCTTCGTAGTCTCCGTCGGCTTTCAATTGTGCTCTTTTGTCGGCAAAATGGGCAACGAGTTTTTCTCTCTTTAGTTGCCGCGCTTTGATTGATTCTTTAGCCATGCTTATTTATTTTCTTGTGATTGGAAGGGCATTCCAAATAATTTCAGTAGCTCGAGGCATTCCACATCATTTTTTGCGGTGGTCACGAAAGTGATGTCCATACCGGTAATACGTGGCAATCTGTCGATATTGATCTCCGGGAAGATGATCTGCTCGGTAACGCCCATGGTATAGTTACCACGTCCGTCAAAGCCTTTGGTTTTTAATCCCTGGAAGTCACGAACACGTGGAAGTGCGGTAGAAACCAGACGGTCCAGGAATTCGTACATACGCTCATGGCGCAGGGTCACACGGGCCCCGATCGGCATTTGCTCACGAAGTTTAAAGTTCGAAATGGCCAGACGTGATTTGGTTGGAACGGCTTTCTGACCGGCTATCATGGTCATTTCGTTCACCGCATTGTCTACCAGTTTTTTATCTGCAGTGGCAGCACCCACACCCTGATTCAAACAGATCTTGGTGATACGTGGAACTTCCATTACATTTTTATAATTGAACTTTTCCATCATCGCTTTTTTGATGGAAGCTTCGTACTGTTCTCTTAATCTTGGCTTGATCATTTGATTACCTCCCCTGATTTTTTAGATATCCGTACCAATTTTCCTTCAACACGCTCACGTTTGATACGCGTAGGTTTTCCCTTTGCATCAACGAGCATGAGGTTAGAAATATGGATAGGAGCTTCTTTTTCAATAATTCCACCATTCGGATTTTGCGCGTTCGGTTTGGTATGGCGTTTCACCAGATTTGTTCCTTCAACCTTCGCTCTGTTTTCTTTGGGACTAACCGATAAGACGCGTTTTACTTCCTTGCTTTTGTGTTCGCCAGCAATGACCACGACCCTATCTCCCTTTTTAATATTCAGCTTCACCTCTTTGATTTTTTTGTCTATGATTACAATACTTCCGGAGCCAAAGAAACAATCTTCATAAATTGTCTTTCCCGCAATTCTCTGGCAACGGGGCCAAAGATACGCGTTCCTCTTGGCTCGTCGTTAGCTGTTAATAACACACAGGAATTATCGTCGAAACGGATATAGGATCCATCTTGTCTTCTAACTTCTTTTTTTGTGCGTACCACAACGGCTTTTGCTACGGCTCCTTTTTTCACACCACCTGAAGGCATTGCGTCTTTTACAGTCACAACGATCTTATCTCCCAGGGAAGCATAACGTTTTCCGGAACCTCCGAGAACACGGATACAAAGTACTTCCTTTGCCCCGCTGTTATCAGCCACTTTAAGTCTTGATTCTTGCTGTACCATCGTTCTCTAACTTATTTCGCTCTTTCAATAATTTCAACAAGTCTCCATCTTTTGCTCTTGCTCAAAGGACGTGTTTCCATCAACTTCACAATGTCGTTGATATTGCACTCGTTCTTCTCGTCATGAGCGTAGAATTTGGAGGTCTTCTTTACGAATTTCGGATACTTGGGGTGCTTCATTTTGCGCTCCACGGTCACCACGATGGACTTATCCATCTTGTTGCTGACAACCTTTCCGACGATCTCTTTTCTTACGTTTCTTTCCATGTTACTCTGTATCTCAGCCATTCTTCCTCGCATTTAATTCCGTGAGGTAACGCGCGATAACCTGGCGTGAAGCTTTAAGCTTCATGGGGTTTTCGAGTGGCGACACCGCATGGTTGAATTTAATTTTTGTATAGAGGCTTCTTTCCTCCCTGAGCTTTTCAACGATTTCCTCCGTGGTCAAGCCTTTTATTTCCTGGTATTGCATAATGTTACTCTTCTACGTAATCGTTTTTTACAACAAATCTGGTTGCTACCGGCAGTTTTGCTGCAGCCAGGCGAAGTGCTTCTTTGGCGATATCCATAGGCACACCTTCGGCCTCGAACATAATGGTTCCGGGTTTAACGGATGCTACCCAATACTCAGGAGCTCCTTTACCCTTACCCATCCTTACCTCTAAAGGCTTCTTGGTAATCGGTTTGTCAGGAAAGATCCTGATCCAAACTTTACCTTCCCTCTTCATATACCGGGTCAGTGCAATACGCGCTGCCTCGATCTGACGTGAGGTAATAAAACTAGGCTCCAGTGACTTCAGTCCGAATGTACCGAAGCTGATCTGGTGACCTCTGGAAGCAATACCTTTGATCCTGCCTTTTTGCTGCTTCCTGAATTTTGTTCTTCTTGGCTGTAACATCGCTCAAAAAATCTTATTTATCGTTTCTTCTCTTTCTTCTTCTTCCTCCGCGGTCACGGTCTGCCGGGGCATTCGCGCCACCTGCATTACCTCCGCGAGGTCCTCTTTCTTCCTTCATGCCAAAGTTTGGAGACAAATCGCGTTTGCCATAGATCTCTCCTTTGCATATCCATACTTTCACTCCGATCTTGCCGTAAACGGTCAAGGCTTCTACAATGGCGTAGTCGATATCGGAACGTAAGGTATGAAGCGGTGTTCTTCCTTCTTTATAGGATTCGGAACGTGCCATCTCAGCTCCATTCAATCGTCCTGAGATCATGATCTTGATACCGGCTGCTCCCATACGCATGGTTGCTGCGATCGATGTTTTGATAGCGCGTTTATAGGAAACACGGGCCTCAAGCTGGCTGGCGATCGACTCACCTACCAGGTGGGCATCCAACTCAGGTCTTTTGATCTCGAAGATGTTGATCTGAACTTCCTTTTTAGTCAGTTTTTTGATCTCTTCTTTGATCTTATCTACTTCAGATCCCTGTTTACCAATAACGATACCCGGGCGTGAAGTATGAATCGTGAGGATGATCCGTTTTAATGTACGTTCGATAACAATACGCGCAACTCCCCCTTTCGGGATACGTGCGTTGATGTATCTTCTGATCTTTTCGTCCTCCACCAGTTTCTCAGCGAAATTTTTTCCGCCAAACCAGTTGGAATCCCAACCTCTGATGATACCAAGCCTAAAGCCAATCGGATTTACTTTCTGTCCCATATTATTCGTTATTAGCAGCTTGTTTGCTATCTACTACAATTGTTACGTGGTTGGACCGTTTCCGGACCCGGTATGCTCTACCCTGAGGAGCGGGACTGATCCTTTTCAGCATCCTGCCTCCGTCAACGAATACCGTTTTTACAAACAGCTCGTTATCCTCTGCTCTTGAACCTTCATTCTTCTGTTCCCAATTGGCAATGGCAGAACGAAGGAGCTTCTCAACATAACCAGCATACATTTGTTTCTGGCTGAATTTGAGCATACTCATGGCTATATCCACCCGCTTGCCTCTGATCTGATCTGCCACCAAACGCATTTTACGCGGCGACAAAGGGCAATTATTCAGTTTAGCTACTGCTTCCATTTTCTATCTTTTACTTCGTTGGGTGAGTTTTAAACGTTCTTGTAGGAGCGAATTCGCCCAACTTATGGCCTACCATGTTTTCCGTTACGTAAACAGGAATAAATTTATTTCCGTTATGCACAGCGAATGTATGTCCAACAAAATCTGGTGAGATCATGGAACGTCTGCTCCAGGTCTTAATCACCGATTTTTTGCCTGATTCGTTAACCACAGACACCTTCTTTTCAAGCTTGATGTCGATAAATGGGCCTTTTTTTAATGATCTTGCCATACCTTATTTTTTCCTTCTTTCCAGGATGTATTTATTCGATGCTTTTTTCTTGTCACGGGTTTTGGCACCTTTGGCCAATTTACCGGTACGTGATCTAGGTTGACCTCCCGATGAACGTCCTTCACCACCACCCATCGGGTGATCGACAGGGTTCATGGAAACACCACGGTTACGTGGTCTTCTTCCTAACCAACGCTTGCGACCGGCTTTACCGGAAATCTCCTGGTTGTGTTCGGAATTCGAAAGTTTACCCATGGTAGCCATACATGTGGCCAATATCATCCGCGTTTCACCTGAAGGCATTTTGACAACTGCAAAACGTCCGTCACGGTTCAACAACTGCGCAAATCCACCCGCACTTCTGCAGATCTTTGCTCCTTGTCCCGGATTTAATTCCACGTTGTGGATCTCAGATCCCAATGGAATTTCAGAAAGTGACATGGCATTTCCTACCTGAGGAATTGAACCTGGTCCTGAAGTAACCGTTTGGCCTACTTCAAGTCCTTTTGGAGCCAAAATGTAGCTTTTTTCACCATCTGCATAATACAGCAGGGCTATAAAAGCGGTACGGTTCGGATCGTATTCAATCGATTTAACGATAGCAGGAATGGTGTGTTTATTCCGTTTGAAATCGATCATCCGGTATTTTTGCTTGTGGCCTCCACCCATGTAGCGCATGGTCATCTTACCCGTATTGTTCCTTCCACCGCTCTTTTTCATCGGGGCAAGAAGGCTCTTCTCAGGCGTAGACGCGGTGATCTCGGCAAAGGTATTAGCTACCTTAAAACGAGTACCCGGAGTCATTGGTCTTAATCTCTTTACTGCCATCTCATTAAATATTTTCGAAGAAATCGATCTTCTGTCCGTTCTTCAATGTCACAACTGCCTTTTTATAGATCGCTGTACGTCCGTTGGTAAAACCGGCAGTTTTGGTATATTTCTGCTTGGTTTTTGGCGCCATAACCATGGTATTGATGCTGGCAACCTCTACGCCGTAAGTTTTTTCGATCTCTGCTTTTATCTGGTCTTTGCTGGCATTTCTGTCCACCACAAAACCAAATCTTCCAAGTTTATCCGAAGCGCTGGTCTGCTTCTCCGTAATCAGGGGCTTTTTTATCACGCTCATCTTACTTGCTTAAAATGTCCTGAATTATTTTTACTGAATTCTCAGACAACACCAGGTTACGGGTGTTTAAGATCTGATAGGTATTCAATTCGTTCGCCACCATGATGCTCGACTTGGGTACATTTCTTCCTGAGAGGTATACGTTCGACTTGTTGTCGGAAAGTACCATCAGGGTTTTTGTACCGGCCAGGTTAAGGTTTTTCAGGATGGTGATAAACTCTTTAGTTTTTGGAGTTTCCATGTCGAAATCTTCAACCACGGTAACTTCATTGTTTTTAAGTTTATACGCCAAGGCTGAAACCCGGGCTACTTGTTTCAATTTTTTGTTCAGTTTGAAGCTGTAATCACGCGGTTGCGGACCATGTGCACGACCTCCACCTCTAAACAAAGGAGATTTCATCGAACCGGCACGGGCTCCACCTGTACCTTTTTGTCTTTTCAGCTTTTTGGTAGTACGGGCAATGTCTGCACGACCTTTTGCTTTATGGGTACCTTGTCTCTGATTGGCAAGGTATTGCTTCACGTCGAGGTAAATGGCATGATCATTTGGTTCGATGCCATACACATCATCAGCAAAAGAAATCTTCCTGCCGGTTTCTGCGCCCTGGATATTTAATACGTTCAGTTCCATCTTATTTCTCCACAATTACAAAAGAACCTTTTGCTCCCGGGATTGCTCCTTTAAGCACAAGTAAGTTCTTTTCAGTTATCACTTTCATCACCACCAGGTTGGTTTTTTTAACACGTGTTCCACCTGTTCTTCCAGCCATGCGCATTCCTTTGAATACCCGGGAAGGCCAAGAAGACGCTCCGATAGAACCCGGTGCTCTCAAACGGTTATGCTGACCGTGAGTGGCCATACCTACCCCGCTAAAACCGTGTCTTTTTACAACACCCTGGAATCCTTTTCCTTTTGAGGTACCAACTACGTCAACGAATTCACCTTCTACGAAGATGTCAACTTTGATCTCGTCGCCTACCAGCAGTTCGTGGTCCAGATCGGCACGAAAGTTCCGGATTTCAGTAACCATCGACTTCGGATCGCTTTTGCTTTTGGCAAAGTGACCTTGCGCCGCTTTGGTCGTATTTTTTAATTTTTTATCACCGTATGCGATCTGGATAGCGTTGTATCCTTCTTTATCGGTGTTTTTAAGTTGTGTTACTACACAAGGACCTGCCTCAATAACGGTACAGGCTACATTTTTACCTTCCGCGGTAAAAACACTGGTCATTCCGACCTTTCTTCCTATGATACCCAGCATGTCCCTAAACTTTAATTTCTACGTCAACGCCACTTGGCAACTCAAGTTTCATCAGGGCATCTACCGTTTTGGAAGTAGAGCTATAGATGTCAAGAAGCCTTTTGTAGGAACAGATCTGAAACTGCTCTCTACCTTTCTTGTTTACGTGAGGAGATCTTAATACAGTAAAGATCTTTTTCTCTGTCGGGAGCGGGATAGGACCGCTGATCACAGCGCCCGTGGCCTTCACCGTCTTTACGATCTTCTCGGCAGATTTATCTACCAGATTGTAATCGTAAGATTTTAACTTAATCCTAATTTTCTGACTAACCATTGTTGTTATGCGTTAACAGCTTTTCCTTTTATGTTTGCTAGTACTTCGTCGGCAAGAGCCTTCGGAACTTCCGCATAATGCGAGAATTCCATGGTTGATGTTGCACGACCGGAAGTGATGGTACGTAATACCGTAACGTATCCGAACATTTCGGACAAAGGAACCTTTGCCTTAATGACCTGCGCGTTACCACGTGAATCCATGCCTTCCATTTGACCTCTACGTTTATTCAAGTCGCCCATAACATCTCCCATATTTTCATCGGGAGTGATTACTTCAACTTTCATGATCGGTTCGAGGAGAATTGGTTTTGATTTTCTCGCCGCTTCTTTGAAACCAAGCTTTGCAGCCATCTCAAATGACAGGGAGTCTGAATCGACCGCGTGGAAGGATCCGTCAAACAGACGAACTTTCATCGAGTCCATTTTAAATCCGGCCAGTACTCCATTGTCCATAGACAAACGGAAACCTTTTTCAATTGCCGGGAAAAATTCACGGGGAACAGATCCACCGACGATATCGTTTTTGTATTGAAGTCCAACATGACCTTCGTCTGCCGGTCCCAATTCAAACTGGATATCGGCGAATTTACCTTTACCACCGGTTTGTTTTTTGTAGGTCTCACGGTGCGTAGTCGTAGCAGTAAGCGCTTCTTTGTACGCAACCTGAGGTGCACCCTGGTTACATTCAACCTTAAACTCACGTTTTAAACGGTCGAGGATAATGTCAAGGTGAAGCTCGCCCATTCCCTGGATGATGGTTTGTCCTGTTTCTTCGTCTGTAAAGGCGCGGAAAGTAGGATCCTCCTCCGTTAATTTGGCAAGGGCCATTCCTAAACGGTCAACGTCGGCCTGAGTTTTAGGCTCAATAGCCAAACCGATAACCGGCTCCGGGAATACCATCGACTCGAGCACGATCGGGTGCTTCTCATCGCAGAGGGTATCTCCGGTTTTAATATCTTTAAATCCTACAGCAGCACCGATATCTCCTGCACCAAGGCTGTCGATCGGGTTTTGCTTGTTGGCGTGCATTTGGAAGAGGCGTGAAATACGCTCTTTGTTTCCGCTACGGGTATTCAATACATAAGAACCTGAGTTCAATACGCCTGAATAGGCACGAAGGAAGGCCAAACGCCCAACAAAGGGGTCAGTGGCAATTTTAAAAGCCAATGCAGCGAAAGGCTCTTTGTATGAAGGTTTACGAAGTACTTCCACTCCGGTGTCAGGATGCGTTCCACGGATGCTTTCGCGTTCCATCGGACTTGGCATGATCTCCATAACCAGGTCAAGCATGGTTTGAACACCTTTGTTTTTGAAAGAAGAACCACAAACCATCGGGGTGATCTTCAGGTCGATCGTGGCGGCACGTAAAGCTGCAAGAATTTCTGCTTCAGTGATGGATGCCGGATCTTCGAAGAATTTCTCCATCAGGGTATCGTCGTATTCAGAAACCGTTTCGAGCAGTTTTTCTCTCCACATGGTTGCTTCTGCGAGCATATCCTCAGGGATCGGAACTACCTGGAAGGTCATTCCTTTTGTTTCTTCATCCCAAATAATACCGCGGAAGTTGATCAGGTCAACCACACCGGTAAAAGTATCTTCTGCACCGATAGGAAGTTGCAATGGGATCGCATTTCCTCCGAGCATTTTATTCACCTGGCCGCATACGTTCAGAAAATCTGCTCCGGAACGGTCCATTTTATTTACGAATCCAATACGGGCAACCCCGTAGTTGTCGGCCAAACGCCAGTTGGTTTCTGATTGAGGATCAACACCGTCAACCGCAGAAAACAAAAATACCAGTCCATCCAATACACGAAGGGAACGGTTTACCTCAACGGTAAAATCCACGTGACCCGGTGTATCAATAATGTTAACGTGGTATTCATGATCCTTATACGTCCAGAACACGGTGGTAGCGGCCGAAGTGATGGTAATACCACGCTCCTGCTCCTGCGCCATCCAGTCCATGGTAGCTGCGCCATCGTGTACCTCACCGATCTTATGGTTTACCCCGGCGTAATAAAGGATACGCTCCGTGGTAGTTGTTTTACCGGCATCGATATGGGCTGCAATCCCAATGTTCCGCGTATATCTTAAATCTCTGTCCATGCTATCAGAATCCTCTTCTTAATTATACTCTAAAATGTGAGAAAGCTTTGTTCGCCTCAGCCATACGGTGAGTATCCTCTTTCTTTTTAACAGCAGCGCCTTCACCTTTGGAAGCAGCTACGATCTCTGCAGCCAGTTTCTCCGGGTAGGATTTTTCATTGCGTTTTCTGGAATAATCGATCATCCATTTCATTCCCACAGCAATTCTTCTTTCTGCAGGTACTTCGATCGGAATTTGAAATGTTGCTCCACCCACACGACGAGCCTTAACCTCAACCGTTGGCATCACATTATTCAATGCTTTTTTCCAGATATCAATTCCACGCTCCTGGGTTTTTGCTTCAACCAGATCCACCGCTTCATAAAAAATGCGGAATGCAACGGTTTTTTTACCGTCGTACATCATGTTATTCACAAACCTCGTTACCAGCACGTCATTAAAACGCGGGTCAGGAGTAAGTATCCTCTTTTTAGCTTTGCTCTTTCTCATCTTAGCTATTCCTTATTTTTTCTTGCCTTTGGTAGCTGCTTCCTGTCCTGGTTTAGGACGTTTTGCACCATACTTGGACCTTCTTTGTTTTCTTCCTTCAACACCTGCCGTATCCAACGCTCCACGTACAATATGGTAACGTACTCCGGGTAAGTCTTTTACCCTTCCGCCTCTCACCAACACAATAGAGTGCTCCTGAAGATTATGGCCTTCACCCGGGATATACGCGTTGATCTCCTTCTGATTCGTCAAACGAACCCGCGCTACTTTACGCATGGCCGAGTTTGGCTTCTTTGGAGTGGTAGTATATACACGTGTGCAAACTCCTCTTCTTTGTGGGCATGAATTCAACGCCGGTGACTTGCTTTTATCAACCAGCGAAGTGCGTCCCTTCCTTACTAATTGCTGTATGGTTGGCATATTTTTGCTGTAACTTCTTAAATTTTAAGGACGGCAAAGGTACGGGTAATTTGAATAAAACCAAACAGGTGCGGAAAAAATTTTAGACTATTTTAGACCATGGACCATGGACCATAGACCATAGACAAGGGTTCGGGAGCGAAGAGCGGACCTGCGGTCGGAGCGAAGGAGCGAAATGGACATATCCAGCTCAACAACTCAACCTTCAACCCTCAACCTTCAACCCTCAACCTTCAACCCTCAACTAGCGGAGCGTTCAACCCCCAGCCTACTTCCTTCCTCTTCCCTTCTTCTTCCCGGCAGGAGCTGCAGCGGATTTCTCCATCATCGATAAAGCTTCTTCATACGTGATCGTAACGGCGTTCTCATGGCGCGCCTTGGGGATCTTGTAGTTGTCCTTGCCTTTTTTAAGATAAGGGCCCCAGCGGCCGTTTAAAAGCTGCAGGTCGCCATCTTCCTTATATACCTTGATCAGCTTTTCGCTGTCGGATTTCCTTTTGGCAATGATAATCTCTATGGCACGCTCCTCGTTGAGCTGATACGGGTCATCCTCCTTGGGAATGCTGTAAAAGGCTTTCTGATGCTGCACATAGGGACCAAAACGTCCGATGGCTACCTTTAGCTCAGAACCTTCATACTCGCCAATGATGCGTGGCATCTTGAACAGGTCCAGCGCCTCTTCCAAAGTAAGGGTTTCCATACTTTGGCCGGCCCGTAAACTGGCATAACGGGGTTTTTCTTCTTCCTCCTGTATGCCTATCTGGGCAAATGGGCCATAGCGACCCATCCTTACAGATATCGGTTTCCCGCTGTCCGGATCTATCCCGATCTGCCGCTCACCGGTAACCCGCTTGGCCTCATCCAGGGTTTGGTCAACCGTTTTATGGAAAGGTCCGTAAAAGGAGCTTAACATCGTGGTCCAGCTTTTTAACCCTTCGGCGATCTCGTCGAACTCCTTCTCTACATTGGCGGTAAAACTGTAATCCATGATACCGTCGAAATGTTCGATCAAAAAGTCATTTACCAAACTGCCGATGTCGGTAGGGAATAACTTGGATTTTTCAGCACCGGTATTTTCGGTTAAGGTGCTTTTTTTGATCTGACCTGACTTCAGGGTCAGTTCTTCGTATTTTCTTTCCCTGCCGGGACGGTCTTCCTTAACCACATATCCGCGCTTTTGTATGGTAGAAATAGTCGGGGCGTAGGTAGATGGTCTTCCTATACCCAGTTCTTCGAGTTTTTTTACCAGACTGGCCTCCGTGTAGCGGGGTGCCGCACGGGAGAATTTTTCCGTGGCGGTGATCCGTTCCAGGTCCAGCACGTCTCCGGCTTTGACATCGGGTAATAGTCCTTCTTCGGTATCATCCCCTTCTTCGTCGGTTCCTTCCAGGTATACCTTTAAAAATCCTTCGAACTTGATCACTTCACCGGTAGCCAAAAATTCCTTTTCGGATGTTGTGGCCTTCTCGATGGCTATATGAACCACCGTTTTTTCCAGTACCGCATCGCTCATCTGGGAGGCGATCGCCCGTTTCCAGATCAGGTCATACAAACGCTTGTCGGAGCCGTCGCCGGCAATGGTGTGTTTGTCGAAATAAGTAGGTCGTATCGCCTCGTGGGCTTCCTGGGCGCTTGCCGTTTTGGTGGTGTATTTCCGTGTTTTTGAAAAATCCTTTCCATAAGCCTTCTCGATCTCGGCACGGGCTGCGTCGAGCGCCAGTTCGGATAAGTTGACACTGTCGGTACGCATATAGGTAATATGTCCGGCCTCATAAAGGCGCTGGGCCACACTCATGGTCTGTGCCACCGAAAATCCAAGTTTCCGGCTGGCCTCCTGCTGGAGCGTGGAGGTCGTAAAAGGTGCGGCCGGGGTTCTTTTTCCGGGTTTGGTTTCTACCTTATCGACATGAAAGCCTGAACCGATGCACGACTCAAGAAAAGCCTGCGCTTCTTTTTCCGTCTTATAACGTTTGGGCAATTCGGCCTTTACCTGTTTATTGGTTTTTTTATCATGAAAAATGGCAATGACCCGAAAAGAGGAATCCGAATTAAAATCCGTGATCTCCCTTTCTCTTTCCACAATAAGACGAACCGCTACAGATTGTACCCGACCGGCAGAAAGAGAAGGTTTCACTTTCTTCCATAAAACGGGCGACAATTCAAAACCCACGATACGGTCCAGGATACGCCTGGCCTGCTGGGCATTCACCAGGTTTTGATTGATGATGCGCGGATTTGCTATGGCTTTTAAGATCGCCGGTTTGGTGATCTCGTGGAAAACAATGCGTTTTGTCTTTGAATGATCCAGGTTGAGTACTTCCGCCAGGTGCCAGGAAATGGCCTCCCCTTCGCGGTCCTCATCCGATGCCAGCCAAACTGTTTCGGCCAGCTTTGCCAGCTTTTTTAGTTCGGAAACAACCTGCTTCTTATCATCAGGCACCTCATAAATAGGCTTAAATCCATTTTCGATATCCACCCCGTTCTTCTCCTTTGCCAGATCCCGGATATGTCCATAACACGACTTCACCGTAAACTCACTTCCCAAAAACCCTTCTATGGTTTTAGCCTTGGCGGGAGACTCCACTATCACAAGATTTTTTGCCATAATTCAGATGTATAATACAACAATTGCCGGCAAATAAAAGATTAAATCCTTTAAATCCGGCAATTGCTTTGTCAAAAGACTGTCAAGAAATTCCAAATTCCAAGTTCCAAGCTCCAAATGGATCCGATTAAAATTGGAATTTGGAACTTGGAATTTTAATTCCCTATTAATAGCTTTCTTGTCGTAGTCATACCGTTCAGCTCAGTTACGACAAAATAAACCCCGGCTGACAACTCACTGATATTCAGTTCGGTTTCCTGGCGGCCTGCTTCGATCATCCGGGATGGATAAACAAGTACTTGTTTGCCACTCACATCCATCACGGAAATACCTAACTCACCGGCCTCTTTGCTGGTAAAGGATACGGTTGTGCTTTTGGATGCCGGGTTCGGGTACAACGTCAATTCGTCCATATTTTCGGCCCCTTTTACAGAACTGATGGAACCGATGTTCATGTTATCGAAATAAACGTTTCCGCCAAGGTCAGTAACCACATCAAAGCGCAGCAGCAGATTCCGTTTGCCAACATAATTGCTCAGAGAAACCGTATGTTTTGCCCATTGGCCCTGACTGGGAACAAAATTCGCCGTACCAAGTACCCCTGTTTCCATTTGTACTCCGGCTCGCTGATAGATGAGTGTCCAGGTGATCCCGCAATCTGTGGAAGTATATACCCGGAACCGGTCGATCGTTCCCGTCTGCAATCGGGCATAAGCCAGATCAAAGGTCAAAACCGGGTCGCTTACGGCCATCATATCAACAGCCATGGTTCTCAATTGCACGGTGGTTCCCGTCGGGGTGGATCCAGTGATCTGAACCCGGGCGCTTGATGATCCATTTGATCCCGCCGTTTTAAAAACTTCCCATTTAACCCCATTGCTGGATTTGGTGGTCCACTCTGATGGAGGAAAACTTTGTCCTTCAAAACTTTCCATTTGAGGTGCTCCATGCGGACTAACCGCAGCATAAACCACAACGATGGAATCCCGGACTATACTTGAGCTACCATTGGCATTACTCACTTCAAGAGATACTTTGAATATACCTGGTTGATTGTAGACAACGGTAGGGTTCGCCATGGTGGATACAGCCGGAGTACCTCCTTCGAAAGTCCAGGTGCGGGTACCGACCGTTCCATTATAAGAAACATCCGAAAATTGAAGGGAATTTCCCTGGCAAACCACAAGCACCTCATTACTCAGATCGGCTTTTGGGGCACAACTTACCGGACCGCTATTGATACCGGTAAAGGTGGCATTCGAAGCCGAAACCAACATGCCGCGGTAGGAGTTGATCATGTTATGCATCAGGGACTTTTGTCCAAGTGTAAACATGTTCATGCAGGTTCCGTTCGAATAATCCATATAATTTTCAACCTGGTCGGGAAGATTAGGAAAGTCATTGGTACATGTATTTGCACCGATCGGACAGTTATAGCTTGGCCCGATCACCGGAGGGGTATCGTCGATCTGCTCGCCCCAACTTGGCGGGTTACATCCTCCCTGGAAGGTATGGAACAATCCCAGCCAGTGACCAATTTCATGTACGGCAACACGTCCGGCATTATTTCCACCGGAAGCCGTTCCAATGGTTCCAAAATAGTCGGAACGAACAACGATACCGTCTGTGCTTGGCCGTGTATTTCTGTCCCATGGAAATTGCGCATAACCCAGGGTAATCACTCCGGGGTCATCTCCGGAATTCTGGATGGATTTAACGATCCATATATTCAAATATTTGTCGCTTGGCCAGTAGCTTACTGCCTTCACATTATCCCGGGCATCATTGGTCAATGTGGAATAGACCCGTACGATCCCTTCGGTACAATTTCCAGTCGGGTCTTTGGTGGCCAGCACGAATTCGATCTCAGCATCCGCAGCTACCGACTGAAAAACAGTACGTGTATTGGAAGTGTCGGCATTCAGGCGGCGAAAATCTTCGTTTAATACCCGGATCTGGTCCTGGATCTGCTGTTTGCTGATGTTTTCTGCACCGTATTCATGGATCACATGAACCACAACAGGGATCTTGTAAACCGCCTTCATTTTCGATTCAAAAGGCTGGTTTTTATTGGTCTCCCATACCTTGAGCGCTTCCTGCATGCGGGCATGCGCTTCCGGATCGTTCTTTTCCTGGTCTTCGAAATAATGGTCGTCATTGAGACATTGGCCGTGCAGTGTATTTTGATCTGAAACCAAAACAACGCCTGCCAACAGCATAATAAATAAGAGAATTCTTTTCATTCTTGATGAGTTGCGTTAAACGCGTTTATATAATTACTAACTAGGTACATTCAATTTTCCTTCCATTTTTGCAATAGCGCAACAAACTGCCGCATCGCCGGTGATATTTATCGTGGTGCGGCACATGTCCAGAATACGATCTACTCCCAATATGAGAGCAATTCCTTCTACGGGTACATTCACGCTGTTGAGCACAATTACGAGCATGACTACCCCGGCCCCCGGGACACCGGCTGAACCAACAGATGCCAAAACGGCAGTCAATATGATCGTTAATTGGTCAATGAACGTGAGCTCCATATTATAGACCTGGGCAATGAACACCGCCGCCACTGCCTGGTAACATGACGTGCCATCCATGTTAACTGTTGCACCAAGGGGCAAAACAAATCCGGTTATTTCTTCATCCACTCCCAGTTCCCTTTCACAAACTTCCATGTTAAGAGGCAGGGTAGCATTGGAGGAACTGGTTGAAAAAGCCAATAATTGAACCGGCCGGAGTTTTCTAAAAAAAACAAGGGGATTCATTTTGGCTACAAATTTTATCAACCCAAAATAAACGATCACCATTTGCAGGACGAGTGCGATGAGCAGGGTAATGGAATAGATCCCCAGGGCGGATAATAATCCCAGTACCTGGGAAGGATCATCCTTAGCCAGATCCACGATGACCTGGGAGAGCAGGGCAAAAACCCCGATCGGAGCGATGATCATGATGAGATCGACCACTTTCATGACGACCTCATTCGCCGAATCCATCAATTTAACCAAAGGAGCTGATTTTTCCTTTGGTATCAGGGTAATGGCAATCCCAAGGAAAACCGCAAAAATGACGATCTGCAGCATATTGCCGTTGTCGCCGGCTGCATGGATGACATTATCAGGGAAAAGGTCTACCAAAGGTTGCAGGGCAGGACGGTTTTTCACCGATTCGGCTGCTATCGTTTTTTCCAGCATCTGCTTTTCATTGCTTTGCATGAGCATGTCGCGGGTAGTTTCCGACATTTGTTTGCCGGGCTGGATCACATTCACCATGATCAGCCCTATGCTTATTGCTATCACGGTAGTACCGATAAAGATCCCCAGCGTTTTTCCTCCGATACGCCCCAGTTTTCCAATATCATTGAGGCTGGCAATTCCTGTTATTAAAGAAGTTAAGATCATCGGGATGGCGATCAGCTTCAACAGGTTCATAAAGATGGTACCAAAAGGATGGATAAAATCCTGACTGAATCCTGTCCATTCTTTTCCCAGGTTTACGGCTAAAATTCCCCAACCTAAACCAAGGAGCATGCCTGCGAGTATTTTTATATGAAGGGGTATTTTTTTTATCATCTTCTTGCCTGTTGAATGAGGTATAGATCTATTAAAACCAGCGCTGTCATTGCCTCTACTATCGGTACGGCGCGGGGTACTACACAGGGGTCATGGCGGCCTTCTGCCTGGAATACGACAGCTTCGCCCGAGCGGTTTATACTTTGTTGTTCGATATGAAGGGTGGAAACAGGTTTAAAAGCCACCCGAAAATAAACCGGCATGCCATTGCTGATCCCTCCCAAAACCCCACCGGAATGGTTGCTTGCCGTTTTCCCTCCTTCTATAAAGGCATCATTCGTTTCGCTTCCCTTTTTTTTGCTGAGGGCAAAACCTTCGCCGATCTCAAATCCTTTTACTGCATTGATACTCATCATGGCATGGGCCAGTTGGGCGGGGAGTTTGGCAAATTGCGGTTCCCCCCATCCTGCCGGAATCCCCATGGCAACGCAGGTAATGATGCCTCCTAAACTGTCGCCGGCTTCCTTTACTGTTCTGATCGCCTCTGCCATTTGAACGGCCAAACCTGCATCCGGACAACGTACCGTATTTTTATCGATGTCCTGAGCATGGATCGTCAAAGGATCCGCATTCATACTTAGCGGACCAACTGCCGAAACATAGGCATAAACCTGGACCCCCTGCTCCATTAAGAGTTGAGCGGCAATGGCTCCGGCACAAACCCAGGGAGCCATGGTGCGGGCTGAACTTCTTCCCCCTCCGCGATGATCCCGTATCCCAAATTTTTGCTCGTAGGTATAATCGGCGTGTCCGGGACGGTAAATCTCTCTTAAAGCATCATAATCCCCGCTTCTGACATCCTTGTTGGGTATGAGAAAGGCCAGGGGTGCACCGGTGGTTCTTCCTTCAAACAGGCCGGAAATAAATTCGGGAATATCGTCTTCCTGTCGGGTTGTTGTCAGGTCAGACTGACCCGGGCGACGACGGGCCATTTGTTTATGGATGGCTTCCAGATCAAGGTGAATTCCGGCCGGGATCCCGTCAATAACAGCTCCAACAGCCTTACCATGACTTTCACCGAAGGTTGTTACGCGAAACAAGTGTCCGAGACTATTTGCCGACATGAGCGGCAAAAGTACTGAATTTTGGGAGAGCGTGAAAGTGACAAAACCAACCGAAGTCATGGGAAGAAATAGGCAATAAATTAATGGCCGAATAAGCTGAATCGGCATTAGAATTGAGGCTTTATTGAAGAGGACAATGCCTCGGTTTGTTGCCTTCATATAAAGCTTAAGGCCATGAAAAACACGACTTTTCTCAACAACGAACTGATCAGCGAGCTTTTGTCGATCACAGAAGATCCCTGTATCTCCATTTATGTACCTACACACCGGAATTATTCTGACAAAAAGCAGGATGTCGGGCAATTTAAAAGCCTTATCCGCCAGGCGGAGAAGGCGCTTTCGGAAAAGTATCCGGAAACTGAGGTCCAGGCCTATCTTCAACCTTTTGAAGACCTGAGTCGCGATCATGAATTTTGGAACAATACAGCGGACGCTTTGGCCGTATTCCATGCTCCGGGTTATTTTAAGCTCGTGCATCTTCATGAACCGGTAGAACCCCTGGCCCTTGTCGCCTCAGGTTTTCATACAAAACCCCTTCGCCATTATTTGCAAACATTGGAGCGTTACCATGTGCTTGGATTAACGCTCAAAGACTTTAAACTTTATGAAGGGAACCGGCACTCGCTCCGTGAAATAGACCTTGCCCCGGCTATACCCCGTACGCTGGTCGATGCGCTTGGTGATGAGCTCACCGAAAAACATACTACCATTGCCCCCTTTGCCGGAGTTGGAAACCAGACAACAGGGATGCATTATGGTCTTGATGACAAACAGGCAGAAATCGACAAAGATTCCGAGCGCTTTTTTCGGATCGTTGCCAAAAGTGTGGAAGAGCACTATTCCAAACCTACAGGCTGGCCTCTGATACTTGCTGCCCTGCCTGAACACCAGAATATGTTCAGGAAAGTAAACAAAAACAACTGCCTTCATCCAAAAGCCATCTCGATTAACCCCGGGGCCATTTCGGTCGATAAACTCAGTACGATGGCCTGGGAGATCCTGGAACCGGAATATGAAGAGAAAATTACTGCAGAAGTTGAACGTTTCAGGCAGGCCAAAGCCGACTCTAAAGGGAGTGATATTCCAAAAGTTATTGCATCGGCAGCTTTTGCCGGAAAAATTGACACCCTGCTGGCAGAGGAAAATCGACTGATCGCGGTGAGAACCTCGAACCTGGTTTCGGGGCAAACGGATATTAAAAACCTGAACCACCCGGGTGTCGATGATCTGATCGACGAACTTGGCGAGCTTGTTGTACTCAAAAGAGGGAAAGTGCTTATTCTCCCCAAGGAGAAAATGCCTACCGATACCGGATTAGCTGCAATATTCCGATATTAGCCGCCATTCACGGATCTCAAACTAGTTAACCTGTACAAAACGAATAAAACAAGATGATCATCCAATTCAACACCGACAATCACGTAAAAGGCAGCGAAACAAAGGCTGGCGCATTCACTGAGCAAATTAAAAAAGAGCTTAACCGCTTTAGTGAACATTTAACCCGCATCGAAGTGCACCTCTCCGATGAAGACGGCGCTGCCTCCGGACCCAATACAAAACGTTGCAAACTCGAAGCACGCCTGGAAGGCAAAAAACCGATCGCGGTTTCAGATAATGCAGGATCAGAAGGACAAGCCCTGACCGGAGCCATCAGTAAACTAAAATCGGCCCTGGATACGGTTATTGGTAAGTCGAGGGAGCATTAATCCCCCGGTTTAATTCCTAATTTTTCGATCTCATCCCAATATCCGGGAAAGGACTTTTCCACGGATAAAATTTCCTCGAGCTCGATGGATCCGAAATGGATGGCCAATAAAGAAAAAGCCATGACCATGCGGTGATCATAGTGGGTTTTGAGGCAACCGGGACGTTTAGTGATCTGGCCACGCAAATTCCAAACACCCTCACCTTTCTCCCAGCGGGCGCCGCATGCATGCACCATATCGCCGAGGACTTCATCCCTAACTGATTCTTTACCCGATAAGGATTCCAGTCCGTAAAAATCTACCTCTCTTCCTTTCATCAGGTAATAAACGACCAATGCCGGGGCAAGGTCGGGGTATTTTGCCAGGTTGAGGCTGAGGGGATTTTTCTGCCAGCCCACGGGAATTTTTCGCAGATGGACACCTCCATCCGTGTATTCGCTTTCTAATCCTTCATAACGAAACAAGGATTCAAGAAAACAATCCCCCTGTATGGATGGAAGGGTCAGGTTGGGAAAAACCAGTTCCTCCATTTCGAGTAGAGAAGCAGCGGCATAAAAAAACGCGGCGGAACTCCAGTCGGCTTCCACGGTCAATTCCTTTGGAGGTTTCGTTCCGGGTTGGATGATGATACGATCGCCCTGTTGCCGGTAACTGACACCAAAACGGGTAAGGGAATGAAGGGTCATCTTTAAATAAGGCATCGATACTCCCCTGCCTTTGAGTTTAATTCGTACTTCCCTGCCCAAAAAAGGAGCTATGAGCAACAAGGCTGAAGCATATTGGCTGCTGATCCCGGTCGACACTTCCCAATCCGGGCTAGTGATTCGTCCACCCAAAATTTCCCATGGGCCTTTTCCGTTTTCACCGAGCGCTTTAATCTCAGCTCCGGCCGAACGCAGGCTGTTGATCAAATCCTCCTGCGGCCTTTGCATAAGCCGTTCACTTCCTTTTAAGAGGTAAGTTCCCGGCAATAAGGAACATACGGCCATCATAAAACGAAGGGGAGCACCTCCATCCAGACAATCGAGTTCGATAATACCTTTACCGGGTTGGACAACCGTATCCAACAAACTGGCAAGCACCCGGGAATCCCTTGCGGTGGAAAGTCCTTCTATACTATTATCGTAGGCACTCAGGGCCCGTAGCACCAGCAGGCGGTTGCTTTCGCTTTTGGAACCTGGCAGAAGGATCTCTTCTTCAGGCTTACGCGGCAGGAAATGGATATGCTTAGCCATTAGTAGCGAAAACTGAGCTGACAATTAAAATTTCGTGGCGGACCAATATCTGCCGGACGGGATAAAACTTCTTCATTAAACAGGTTATTGATGGTAAATGTAATTTTCCAATCGGAATTAATGTGATAAAAGGCCCGTAAATCGACGACATGGTCTCCTTTTTTGTTTGCCTCTACCGATTCTTCCACCCCGGCAATCAATAAAAAAAAGGCATTATCCATAGCTTCAAAGGAGCTGGCATACCGGTAACTCAACCCGATACCCCAACGTGTATTTTCCCACTGTACATCCACCTTGATCAGGTGCCTGTTCCTGTATTTCAGGATTTTTCCGCTTGTATCCGAACTGGTGTTTTTGTAGGAATCCGATGAGCTCGGGGTGATCGCATAGATAAAATCCGGTTCCAAATTTCTTGGGTCGGCATAGGTATAACCGGCCATAAAGCGGAATTCATTCTTTTTCCATTTTCCACCCCCGGTTAAACTTATTTCCATGCCTTGTATCAGGGAGGGTCCAATATTTACGGATCGAAATCCAAGTCCAAATAAGGGGTCATTGAAGGTTCCCCATTGGCCGAAAGTGAACTCCATCATATTTTCATAATACATACGGAAGAAAGCCAGGTCAGCCATTAATTTCAAACCGCCCTTGCTTTGGAATCCCTGGCGAAGTCCTACCTCCATCGAATACCCCGACTCCGATTTAAGTGTCTCGTTCGGATAGATCGTAACCGGACCCGCCGAAGTCCGGATAAACGCTTCGGATACAACGGGAAAACGGTAGCCTTGTCCGAAAGAAGCCCGCAGATAGGTTGCTTTGGCGGCTCTGTAATTGATCCCCGCTTTCAAAACCGGTTTGCCTTCCTTGTAGTTTTCCAGGCGAAAATATTCATAGCGCGCACCGGCACTGATGTTCCACCTGTTTTTGCTATAATCGGCCTGCAGGTAGGCAGCAAAATTCTGCTGTACTTTTAATCCCTGGAACATCGATGCGTTGGATTCCGAATAGGAGGCTACACCACCTGTATTGAGGGTTAATCCCAACTTTTGGAACTGTTTCCATTTGACCCGATATTCGGAATAAATGGAAGAAGTCCGGTTACTTTGATCCGGCTCGCCGTCGACCTGTTCGATCGTATTCACCACAGAATACCAGCGCGTCTGGAGGAAATGTTCGGTTTTATTGCCATGGAATTCCAGGTAAGGGTCCAGATTATACCGGCGGGAATCGTTTAATCCATACGACGAATCCAGGCTGGTGTAAGCGTATTGATAATTTTCCCAAAGCAGGAAGCTGCCTGTCTTGCCAGCGAGTAAATTACCATTAAGTCCGTAGATCCATTGTTTATCCTTGCTGAAAAAACGCGTTTTCCCGGATAGGCGTATCCGTTTATTCTGTTCTCCCATGCGGTAACCTTCGTCGAGCATTCCGTTTACTGAAAAAATATACTGCATGCGGTCATTACCCTTTCCATACAGAAAATGCCCGCCGGATTTGGTAAGCAGCCTGTTGGTTTGGAAAGCCTGGATGCCTTCAGGAGGAGCTCCGTAAAAGCCGGAATAGGCAGATGCCGAAATTTTTTCTTTGTTTCCGGGCCAGTCGGTGCGAATATGGATGACTCCATTCAGCGCCGACGATCCATACAAAACACTGGAAGATCCTTTGATCACTTCAACCTGGCGCACATTTTCGATCGGAAAAAAAGACCAATGCGCCTGCCCCGTTCCGCCAGCCAGCATGGGCATATCGTCGACCAAAACGCTCACCCTGCTCCCCGTGCCATAACTCCAGCCACTTCCGGAACGGATATTTGCTTGTCCATCCGTGCTGGTAATACCCGGAATTTGTTGGATGGTATTTTCAATATTGCTCGTGATCCTGTTCTGTATCAGGTAAGGCTGGAGGGTCGCCATGGAAACCGTAGTTTCTATTTCACGCTGGTTTTGTTTGCCGGCACTGACCACCACAGGTTCCAGAAACCGGGATTGGGCTGTAAGGAATACGAGGACATGCTTGCCGCTGATGGCTACCTTTTTGGTATCATAGCCTAAAAAGGAAATGCTGAGGGAATCCGTGTTTTCCGGGACATCCAGACTAAAAAACCCGTTTTCATTGGTAAGGGTGGCATGTTCAAATCCGGCAAATACTGCCGCTCCTGCCAGCCCTTCCCCGCTTGCCGAATCGCGCACCTCTCCTTCTACATGCTTGAGTTGTGCATTAAGAATTAAAGTAAGGCAACTTAAAATGCATGTAAGAAGTCTTCTCAAAAAGATTGAAATTTGAATTGCAATATACTTGGTCTATGAAAAAAATAATACTAAACCTCAGCATGTTAGGAATTGTCCTGAATGCCATGGCACAATCCTGTGTTCCGGATACAACGATCACGCAACCCGGTCACTACCCCGATCAGCTTCCTGTGGGAAATGCCGGCCAGTATTACCAGGAGACCGTACAGTTTAATATTCCGGCAGATACCGCTGTTGACTTCAACAGCACCCCGGTAACAGCAAATATTGATTCCATTAAGGTGCTTGCCGTTAACGGATTACCTACCGGACTTACATACGCCTGCAATCCGCTCAGTTGCGCCTTACCCGGAGGAAAAACATCCTGTGGGGTAGTTTATGGCACAATCAACCCGAGTGAATCAGGTACCTATCCTTTTGTCATTCCTGTGCGTATCTATGCCCGGATCGGTGGTACTTTTCCTTACCAACAACCCGATACCATTTACTCTTTATCGATGGATGTGAATGCCTTTACGGGAGAAACACGCATCATCCAAAATTCAGTATCGGCTTACCCCAACCCGGTCGGCAACGAACTGTTTATCGCACTTCCTTTCTCCGCATACAGTGCTGAACTAAAGGTATTCGACAGCCAGAGAAAACGGATCGAATTGCCTTTGGAAAGGGAATACAATCGCCTGACAGTAGGTACGGTTTCGCTTGCTCCGGGAATGTATTATGGAGAAGTGAGTGATGGGAAGCAGGTGTATCGCTTTCATTTTGTGAGGAACTAGCTGTAGGCTGCAGGGTTCAGGCTGCAGGCTGCAGGCTTTTGGGGATTAAGTCCAAAAAACATGAATTACCGAATATCATTTGAGGAAATGCAAAGGAGAGGAATGGAAAAATTATCCAAGCAATCTCCAACTACCTTGGAGGAAAAAAGGAAGCAATTTCAGGAATTGAAAAAGCAGAGTTCTTCAAAGGGAAAGAAAGGCCGTTTGGGAATTACATAAAATTCAAGCTTCTGTCAACCTTATTCTTATTTAATTATCAAATTTTGGGATTAGAATGAGAATTAACCAAACAGCTGCCCCTATTCCAAATGCACCTAACATCCAGAAAAACTTGTTTCCAGCTCTGTCTTCGAAAGACTTATTTACTGCACGGAATAAGACAGGATCATTTCCACTGTATTTAAAACTATTCCTCAATGCTTCATTGAACCCATCACCTTGTTTGGAATTTCCAATCCGTTCAAGATAAATAAATTGATTTACATCTCTTTTGTTAAAGTCCACCTGGTTTCTGATTACAAAGGCTTGGAACGCTTTTTCCTTTTGCTTTTCAGAAAGAGTGTTGTTTATTTGTTCAGAATACTCGATCCCTAGCCAAGCTACACAGGTGGCTTCATTAATGTCGGCCTCAGTTTCCAGAATTGGCAGAACAAAATACTGATGCATATTGAATCTTCTAATACGTCTTCCACTCACATCAAAAGCCGTATGAACCCCGCTATTTGTTTTGTCTATATGGAACCTTTTGAGCTCATAGTATTTTGACAACGGTACCTTATCAATGTCGTTAATTGTCTCAAGATGTGTTAGAGTCCCTAATGATTTTTCTAAATAGTCTTGTGCAATTATTGTCGGTATAGCAATGGTTAAGACTGCAATCAACAAATAAATGAACGGTTTCTTACCGTTACTCCCAGTTAACTGTAGCCTTTTAATTGCAGGCCTTATCCAAACCAGAACTGGTATTATAGCTAGTCCAAAAGGCAACCAAAAATTAATGAGGTCTTCTCTGACATGATTTGTACTTGCTGATCGGAAAAGTAACCAATTCAAAACTGAATAAAATACACAGAAGGAAACGTTGATCAGAATAAAGGGAAAGTATATGAGCCGAAGCTTTTTTGCGATATTCTTCATAGTTTGCCTCCTAAACCAAGTCTCTTGCTTCTAACTCAAATAAATCCGCAACGCCTCCTGGAACTCCGGAAATTGAATACGCACATCGTAAATGGCCTTTCCTACGGTGATGAGTAAGGTGCAGTTTACATTACCTGACTTATTCTTTTTGTCGCCCAATACATAGCTCCATATTTCGGTAGCTTCACTTTCTTTGATCGGTGCCTTTGGAAACAAGCCGTCCAGCGTATTGCGTATGCTGTGGATGTCTTCATGGGTGAGTCCGGTTTTGGCGGAGATGATGGCTTCCATGAACATACCGGCGGCAACGGCTTCTCCATGCAAGAGGTCGCGCCCCTGTTCGAGGCAATAGGATTCAATACCGTGGCCCAGGGTATGTCCGAAGTTCAGCCATTTACGCTGGCCCTTTTCGTAAGGGTCGTCATCGACAATGGTTTTTTTAATGTTGATGGATCTTTCGATCTGGAGTTTGATACGGCGTTTGTTCAGCTCACCCAGTTCTTTCCAATAGGCACTGTCGGAGATCAACCCATGTTTGAGCATTTCGGCATAACCGGCCATAAAATGCCTTTCAGGAAGGGTATCGAGCATTTTTGGCTGGATAAAAACCATGGCCGGTTCGGCAAAGGTGCCGATCATATTTTTATAGTCCCGGTAATCCACACCGGTCTTCCCTCCCACCGAGGCGTCGACCATGGCCAATAAACTGGTAGGCACATGGATAAAATCGATCCCCCGCTGGTAGGTGGCCGCCGTAAATCCGCCGATATCGCCGATCATGCCTCCTCCCAAATTGATCAATACGGAATGCCGGTCGGCCTTTCCATAAAGCAGGGCATCCCAGATGCGGGTACAGGTATCGAGGTTTTTGTTGCTTTCGCCCGATTCGATCTGAATTTTTTGAAAGGTTACATCAGGAAATAAAGGCAGGCAATGTTGGGCGGTGTTTTCATCCACCAGCACAAAGATCCGCGAATACTTTTTCGACTCCAGGTAGTTTTTCAGGTAATTGAGTGCCTGTTCACTTACAACAATATGGTCTCCGATCAGGTGCATCAATAGCCTCTTTTCACAATTCCGTACCCGACACGTGCCCCGCTGTATTGGTCGATGGGTGCATTTCCAAGTATGGCTTCAATATTTTCCATGATATCTTCACTGAGAACCTTCCCGCTGGCGGAGCAATTTTCTTCGACCTGTTCCGGTGTGGTTGCTCCCATGATCACCGAAGTGATCGGTTTATGCTGCAATATCCAGGAAAGTGCCAGGCTGGCCATGGATATATTCAGCTCATCGGAAAGTTTCAAGAGCTGTTCCTGTTGCATGAAATATTCGTCGGTCATCCTTTTGGACGGGAACATCTTCCCTGCCGATTCATGCGCCATACGTGAGTCTTCAGGGATATGGCCTTTTTTATACTTCCCGCTGAGCAGTCCTTGCGCCAGGGGTGAATAAACAACCAGCCCTAGGCCTTCTTTTTCACAAACATCCATCACGTCCACCTCCAATGAGCGATTTAACATATTGTAGATGGGTTGATTGGATACAGGTTTATGCCAGCCATTTTTTTCGCAAACGCGGATCGCCTGGACAATTTGTATGGCGGTCCACTGGCTCACACCCCAATGCAAAATATAGCCCCTTTCAATGAGGTTATGCATGGCATAGCAGGTTTCTTCCAGAGGTGTATCAATATCGTAGCGGTGGCATTGATAGAGGTCGATATAATCGGTATGGAGCCGTAACAACGATGTTTCGCAGGCCGTACGGATATGCCGTAAACTAAGCCCCTGGTTCATCCAGTGGTCGCTCATGGGACCAAAAACCTTGGTACCGATGATGATCTGGTCCCGGGGAATAAGTTTGAGGTAGTCGCCCAGCACTTTTTCGGCCTCACCCCGGTTGTACATATCCGCCGTATCAAAAAAGTTGATCCCCAATTCCATAGCTTTGTCGAAACAGGCAATTGTCGCTTCCCGACTAAGATGGGTGCCGTAGGTTAACCAGGTGCCAAGGCTCACTTCCGAAATACGGAGTCCGGAATCTCCTAACTGACGGTATTGCATAGCTGGTGATTAATGTTGTTGATTTGCAGTATTGCCAAAATTAAACAAATGGCCAACAAAAGAACTAGCATCTGGAAACATTGGGCAGAAGTATTTCTTCGCTTATGCCTGCTCCTGTTCCAGATTTCCCTTTTCCTTATTATCCTCTACCGCATCGTTCCGGTGCCTGTTACCCCCCTCATGCTTTTACGCGGACTGCCTTATGATAAAGACTGGGTATCTTTTGAGAAGATGTCGCCCAATATTGTCAAGGCTGCCATCACTGCCGAAGACCCAAAATTCAGCCGGCACCATGGTTTTGATTTTGACGCCATCAGGGAGTCCATAAAAAAATCAATCGACAAAGACAGGAAGCCAAAAGGCCGGAGTACGATAAGCCAGCAAACGGCCAAAAACCTGTTTTTCAGTCCGACGAGAAGTTGGATACGCAAGGGACTGGAGGTTCCGCTTACACTTACCCTGGAAATATTCTGGACCAAAAGGCGCATCATCGAGGTGTACCTGAACATCATCGAAATGGGCGATAAGGTTTACGGGATCGAGGCTGCCGCCAAAAAATACTTCAAAAAACCAGCGTCCAAACTGAGCAAGGCCGAAGCCGCTGCCATCGTGGTTTGTTTTCCGAATCCGCGGAAACGGAATCCTTTAAAACTTGATTCCCGCCTCAAGAGAAAGCAGGCAACGATCCAGCGATGGATGAACGGATTTGAAGCGGCTCCCGCGTGGTGGTGGGAGGAATAAACTTGCAAATTTCGCTCAGTTCTTGCCTGAGAAATTTCACTGAATATATTTGTACGGGCAAGTTTTTACGTGTTGTCTCTTTATTTCTAGCAAGATGAAAGTTACCTTATCCCTGGTTCTTTGTTTAGCGGCTGCGCTGAGTTTGAAAGCCCAACCCATTTACGATTTTGATGCACTGAAAAAAGGTCATCCGGGTGAACACGCTGTCATTATTAAAAATAACTGCAGCTACGATATTGGTGTAAAAAAAGGCCAGTTGGCTATCCAGAGCACAAAAGTCCTGGGATTCACGGTACTGGAAGACAAAGCGCGCATATCCAGTGAATATGAGGTGAACTATTCCCCCGGTTTTTATGAGATCGAATCCATCGAAGCGGCATCATACGTACGTGGGCAGGACAACAAATACACGAAGAATAAGGTCAGCAAGTTCGACGACTATTCGGATTATACCGGATACGTATTTTATGATGATACCCGTCACCGTAAATTTTATTTCCCTGGTTTGAAAGAAGGCACCTATGCTGAGGTTAGTTATACCTACAACTACCTCCGCCCGCAGTTCCTGGGTGGCCATTTTTTCCAGCCCGGTTCCTGGGCTACCCTGGAAAGTTCCCTGGTTGTAAATGTGGATGAGGGTGTGGAGATCGATTTCAGTCTTTTTGGCGACACTAGCGGCGTGGTTTATACCCAAACTACCCTGAAAGGCAAAACCACCCACACCTGGACCCGCGATCAGTCGAGAGCGCGGAAATATTTTGATGATGCCCCTTCTTCCCTTTATTATGCTCCCCATGTTTATATCCGTGTGCGCAGCTATACCTATAAAGGAAAAACCGAACGCGTTTTGGGCGATGTAAAAGACCTCTATCGCTTTAACTACAGTTTTCTCAATGAGGTCAATACCGACCCTCCTTCCCGCGGCATCGTGCGTGTGGTGGATAGTCTGAAGCAAGTGAACCCCAACGTGGATACCCTCATTCAGAATATCTTTTATTGGGTTCAGAACAATATCAAATACATCGCGATTGAAGACGGACTTGGCGGCTACATTCCCCGTCAGGCGAATTCGATTTACGACAACCGATATGGCGATTGCAAAGACAAATCGAGCATCATCACCTGCATGTTAAAGGCGGCCGAAATCCCTTCCTATATGGTATGGATAGGCTCACGCGATATTCCCTATACCTACTCTTCCCTGCCTACCCCCAACGTTGATAATCACATGATCGCTGCGGTGAACCGTCATGATCAATGGATTTTTCTGGACGGTACGGCCTCTCATCTTCAATACGGATATCCGACCAATTTTATCCAGGGGAAAGAGGCCCTGATCTCCATCGACCCGGACTCTTTTGCCGTGGTGCAGGTGCCCGTCATCCCTTCGGGCGAAAACCAGTTCAGCGACAGCATGACCATGCGCATTGAAGGTGGCGTGATCAACGCTACCGGCAAGGTGACCCTGGAGAAAATGCAAAAATTCATGATTACGGAAATGCTGCTGAGCATGAAGGAAGATGCCCGGACAAAAAGGCTGGAAGACCTGAACCGTAAGGGAAACAACAAGTGCAAGATCGATCATATGGAGGTTCGTAACCTGAATGAAAGGAACGAAAATTTAGAGATCGAATACGCCATTTCTATCC